>JBDTAX010000107.1:0-11312 GCA_039924425.1 Pseudonocardiaceae bacterium | reverse complement strand
GATCCCAGGGTGTTTGCCGTGAGGGTCGCAACCTGGTGGTTGTCGATGTCGAGCGTGACGGGATGTTGCGGCAGGAAACCCGCCGCCAGCAGGTATGTCGAGTCACCGTGACCGATGTCGGCGCTGGTGAGCGTCATGCTGTGCCGCAATCGCACCAAAGCGTCGAGCGCCTGGCGTCGCGGGGAATCAGGCCCGTTCTGGGCTCGAGTCGCCGCGACGAGAGCTGGGACGAACTTGCTCGCGTCGAGCGTGCCCCATCCGCTGGCCACATCGAATCCGATGGTAGCCGTGAAACCGGGGTAGATCGCCGTTCCGGAGGTGGTCGAGTTGTTCCCGGTCACGACATCGGCTATTCCGGCGGACGCCCCGCGCGGGCCCAGAACGTCATAGAGCGCGTTGTTGATGGGGCCGACGCTGCCCTGGTTCAGCTGGGCGGCCAGGGCGAGCACGCCAGCGAACATCGGCGCCGACTCGGAGGTCCCGCCCTGGGAATCCATGGTGATGTCGGGGACCGAGCGCATGGCGCTGCGGGTGATGGAGCTGACCCGGTCCTGGTAGGCCGGCCGCGGGTACACCGAGGAATAACCGGCGCCCTCGGCGAACGCGCCGTGATGCCACAGCGGGTCGGGGCCCAGTTTCCGGCCCAGGGTGTCGAGATGGGGGACGCTGCCGCCGACCGCGGTGACCCAGGGCGAGTCATCCCAGGTCGCGGTGTCCGGCGTGGTGGTGGTGTGCCCGCACTGCGCGCTGGCCGTCGCGAGGTTCTGGACCGCGCCGCAGTCGCCGCTCGACACCAGCACCGGGATGCCCGCGGCCGCCGCGGCCAGCAGGCCCGGGTCCTGCGCGGTGATCTCCGCCTTGCCGTAGCTGTAGGTGCTCTCACCTGTTCCGTCACTGATCGAGATGGCATCGGCCAGATGGTTCGCGCCGATGTACTCCAGCGCCCGCATCATCTCCGGGGGCGCGACCTGGCTCGCGGCGTCATCAGCGATCTCGCTGTCCGCCGGCGTCGCGCTGATCAGTATCTTGGCGTACGGCGCGATCAGATGCGCCGCCTTCACGTCGAGCTCGAGCTCGTTCTTCCACCCGTCACACGAACCGTAGCTGCCCAGCGCGACCATTCCCGGCGGGCACTGCGCGGGCAGGTGGCCATCTCCCGAGGGATAGATGGTCTGGATGTCCGGGTCGGGCAGCCCGTATTTCTGGTCGAACGTCTTGATGACATCGTTGATCTGCGGGTCGTCCCAGCCCTCGATCAGCGCGATGGTCGTTCCCGTTCCGTCGATTCCTTTCTTCCACAACTCGCCGATGTTGTAGTCGAGAATGTCTTGCGGCCCCGGAGTCGATTCGGCGAACCGCGTGTAGTTCTTAGTCATGGTGTCCAGAACGGCGGTGAGCGTCCTGATGTGCTCCTGGTTGGGCCGCGGTGGCGCGACAGTGACCAGGGGGGCCTGGCCGCTCGGCTCGGCGGGCGCACCGCACGACACGACGAGCGTGGCCGCGACCAAAGACAGAACTAGATACGCGGATTTTGCCGTCATGTTCCTATTCTCGGTTGTGGTCGTGGCCCATCGTCACCAGGGCGACGGAATCGTTGGGAGAGTTCGGGGTGATCCTCCCACCACAGCCGGGGCGCGGTGGGGGCTGGGGTGGCCTCCGCTGAAGCGTCGTGGGTGTCGAGCTCGGCGTCGATGACCGCGGCGTCGCGCTGGTCTTCCCGCATCATCCGGGTCACCACCGCAGCGAGGAAGGGCAGGCCAGCCAGGTCACCGCCGATCCACAGCACGCCTGCGCCGATGGTCTGGTCCAGCCGCGGGTCCGGCCCCCAGCCCAGATGCAGCGCCTGGTAGTAGTGCGGGGCGATCAGCGGGCCCAACCACAAGGTCAAGCCCAACACCCCATCGAAGACCACCTCCGCGACGCTGATCGCCATCGTCAGTAGGTACGGATCCGCCCGTGGGGTGGGGTCGATGCGAAACCGGGTCCAGAAATAGAGGAACCCGCCGAGCACCAGGCCGACGTCGACTACCGCACCAAGGGCCGCTGAGCGCAGGCTGGCCTCATACAGCGGCGTCAGGTACAGGATGAACAGCGGAGCGATCAGCGCGGCGGTCACCACCACGGGGAAGGCCAGAACGCGCGCGGCGGTGCTGTGCAGCACCCGGCTGGCCGCTCGGGTGGCCGGCTCGGGGAGCACCGCACGCAGCAGGGTCAGCGGCGCGCCCATGGCCAGGAACATCGGCGTGATCATGAGCAATGTGATGTTCTGCACCGCGCGGTCCCAGAACAGGGTGTCGGCGTACACCCCGACGGCGCTGAGCGTCACCAGCAGGATCGACCCCAAACCCGTCAGGAACCACCATGTTCGCCCCGCCGGCCACGCCACGGCGTCTCGATGCAACCGGCGCACGCCAAGCCCGTACACCATTCCGAGCGCGGCCACCGCCACCAGCGCCACCGGGTTGAGCGTCCACGCCGTCAGCAGCCGCTCCCACGTCAACGGCGGCGGAGGAGAAACGATATCCAAGCCCATCCCACCAGCGTGCACCCCACCTGACGATCGGCGTCAGCCATCCCCCGGTCGTGAGCACCTGATCCTGCAGGGGAGGACCGGGCCGATCCGGTCGCTGTCGGCGTACTTTCCAGATACGGGTCAGCGCGCGAGAGGCTGTTGATAATCATGGCTCGATGGAGCGACTACACGACCGGTGAGCGGATCAAGATCCTGCGTGGGCAGAGGCTGACCCAGGAGCGCCTGGCCGAGGCCGCTGGCCTGTCGGTGGCCACCATCCGCAAGGCCGAACGGGACTTGGGTGTGGGCTTGCCGTCACTGCTGCGGATCTCAGCGGCTCTGCACGCCGATGTGTCGGTGGTTCTGGGTCATCAGGAGCCGCGCCGGGCGATGCGCCGTGAGGATCGGGCGGTGCTGCGCGAGCTGTCCCGCGCGGTCCATGACACCGCCGCGGGTGTTGGGACGGACCTGGTTCCGCCGTCTGCACCGGAGGTCGTCGGGGGTCTGGCGGCGGCCTGGGACCGGTATCGGGCAGGGGGTTTCGCGGTGGCCGGTGCTCTGGTCGCAATCGCCCTACGGCAGGCCGCCTCGGTCATGCGAGCAACCCCGGCCGACGAGCAGTGCGCAGCGTACGGCGTCATGGCCGACGCCTACCGGCTGGCCGCCTACGTCGCCAACCAGTTCGGGGCCCGTGACCTGGCCTACGCCGCGATCGGGCACGCTCAGACGCAGGCAGATCTGGCGGCCGATCCGGTGCGCGAAGCGATGGTCGCTTCAGGCCGATCGTGGATCTATCTGCGAGACGCGCGGCTGGACCAAGCGGCGCAGACGGCCGAACGGTCGTACCTGATGATCGAGCCCCGGTACGGGAACCGGGATCTGGAGCTGCTGGCCACCTACGGCTGGCACGTCACCTTCGCAGCCGTCGTCGCCGCCCGCGAGGGCAACTTCGGGCACGCTGATGATCTGCTGTCCCAGGGGCACGCGGTGGCCGCCCGTATGGGCCGGGACGTCTCCGTCAACGGCACCGCGTTCGGCCCCGCCACGTCGCGGCTCAAGCTGTCGGCATCAACGTCTCGACCGGCCGGCCCGGCAAGGCCATGGAGATGTTCGCCTCCATCGGCGACCAGTCAGTGCTCACCCCGTCGGCCCGAAACCGGCTGATGCTGGACCTGGCGCTGGCCCAGTGCGACACCCGGCAGTGGGACGCGTGCCTGGACACCCTCTTGGAGGTGTGCACAGCACACCCTGACTGGGCACGGCACCAGGCGCTGCCCGACGTGATCGCCAGGCGGGCCGGGCACGCCAACGCCAGCGCGTCCCGATTCCGCAAGATCGCGGCGATTCTGGGGACCTCTCAGACCATCCGCTGACCTAGGAACCGATACACGGCGTATCACCGCCGGGCGAGAGACCTGCGGGAGCGATACGTGACGTGCCTTCACCTTTGGTGAACCCCAGATCACAGTGAGGGCATGTCGAGAACACCGCCGCAGGAGAGCAAGTCGATCACCTGGATCGTGGACGATCTGCGGCACCACGGCGCGAGTTACCCATTGCTATGGGCGACAGCAGGGACGGCCCGGGCTCTGGCCGGGCGGCTTGTGTCGGAGCACGGTGACCATCGGCGAGAGGTCGTCAGGAATCCGCACCGGAACGCCGCTTGGGCCAGAGAGGCGGCGTGCTCCCTACTCGACGTCGTGCAGGCGGTCATTGGCCCTGACGTGGCGATCGAGAACACCTTCCTGGTGACGAAGTGGCCGAGCACTTCCTTCGAGGTCCCCTGGCACCAGGACGGCACCGACCGGCGTATCGAACTTGACCCCGCCCGATCGGTGTCGGCCTGGCTGGCCATCACCGACGCTGCCACGAGCAACGGATGCCTGCACATCGCTCCTGGCTCTCATCGGCTCGGGTACCTGCCGTATGAGCTGGACGACGCAGACGCCAACGGGGCCCAGCGCGGCCGGGCGGGACGGGCCGCTGGGTTCTGCTGCCGGGACGCCGTGCCGGTTCCCATCGCGGCTGGGCACGCCGTCCTGATGGACGTCCGGCTGCTGCACCGCTCCGGCCTCAACACCAGCAGATCCACGCGCATCGGCCTGAACATCCGCTACGTCGCTCCGGGGGCCGCCCGGACACGCGACCACACCACCCCCGACCTCGCCCCGATCAGTGGGACGGCCTGGCAACCGGCCGTCCATGACGAACAGGAGCACAGAAGATCATGAACGTGTTGGAGTCCACCGAGGGCATGGTGACCCGGGTCCGAGTCTTGACCGGCTCGGACGCCGACCCGGTCCGCCTGGCCGGGAAGGTCCCCATCGCCAAGAGCGACTGCACCTACTACTGCCCCGACGCGGCCACCGCCGAGCGGTGCATCGCCGCGCTGCGCAAGTCCGACGAGCGGCTGCGCACGCGTCCAGAGGAGCAGATGCTCTGGGACTGGGAGTGCACGTACTTCGAGGCCGAACCCGGCAACCCCCACGGCGGCGGCACTGTCGTTCTCGGCGTCGCCTGGTTCGACCAGGCGTTCTTCGAGGACCGCTGTGACGCCTGGTGCGGAGCAATACACACCCACTTCTACCAGCAGATCGGCATCCCACTGGAGGCCGTCACCGTCACCCACTGGACCGCCTTCACCAACTAACCCACGCCCTGCCAGCGGCCCCCGCCCGAGATCCACGGGCGGGGGCCGTCCGTATTCCGGGCGGCTGCGCGCCGAACCTTCGGTGCTGCACGCGACACTGGACACTTTGGTGTCGCTGTGGCGAGGAGTCGTTCGTGGACCGCATCATCACCCGTCTCGGGCTCGCCGAGGAGGACCCCGAGCTCCTGCATGACCGGCGCGGCACCACGGTCTACAAGATCGGCGTCACCGCGCTGAAAATCACCAGCGGGCTCATGGCGGCCCGAGAGGGCGAGATCCTGCATCTGCTGGGCAACCGGACCTACCACGCCCACGGCTGGGACGACGAACGGTCCTGGCTGACGCTGCGGTGGATCAACGGCACCGGTCTATGGAACGCGCTGGAACAAGCTCACCAATGCGAGGACCGCACCGCGGCCAAGCACCGCATGCTCGTCATGACGGCCGCCGCCGCTCGCGAGCTGGCCGACCTGCACGCGGCGGGCTGGGTCCACGGCGACCTGCAGCCCGACCACGTCCTCTTCGAAGGCGACCACACCCACATCATCGACCTGGCCTGCGCGCAAGGGCCCACCGACGTGCCGTGCTACGTCCACCGCGGCGGCCTCGCCCACACCACCGCCCCCGAGATCGCCGACCTCATCCTCAGCTCCGACGACCACGTCACGACCACCCCCCAGGCCGACATATGGTCCCTGGGCGCGTCGCTGTGGTGGTCTTGGACCCGCACGACACCCATCGCCTACGTTGACCCGGCCGCCGGACGGACAGCGCTCTTGACCGACATCCGCGCCACCCGCCGCCCCGACCCCGCCGCTGTCCGCCCGTGGCCGTTCCCCACGTTCGAGGAGGCTGTCCTAGCGTGCCTGGCGGCCCGCCCCGAGGACCGTCCCACCGCCAAGGAACTTGCCACCAACCTCCCTTGACCTGTCCACTCTGCCCTGGCGGTCAGCTATTTCACGCAGGGGATCCCGCCGCCGGTGACGCTGTCGGGGTCGGCGGGTTGCGCATCGCTCTGAGTGGGACCGGGTGCTGGCGTAGCGGCGGTGGCGGCCGCCGAGGTGGCGGGGGTGAGAGCGGCGGGCACGGTGTAGTCCGCGCCCAGGACCACCCGGAGGTGGCCGGTGGGCACCGTCGAGTCCGGTGCCGTCGGCGTCCCGCCGAGCATTCCGGCCAGGGTCTTCGCCGCCCCGGCGCTGGCATCCGAGTAGTAGATCATGGTGGTACGCACCTGGTGGCGGCCGTTGCTGGTCACGCCAGGGGTGAAGCCGGTAGTGGCCAGGGCGTGTTCCAGCGCGCCCGCCAGGCCATTGCGGTTAGTGGCGTTGACCACGTCCACGGTGCCCGACGCCGCGCTCGCGGCCTCGGGGGCGGGTGCGTCAGGCGTGGGGGTGTGCGGACCGATCAGGTTGCGCACGAGCGTCTGGATCTCGGACACGTCGACGATGTTGACGTCCTCACCGGCGGGGTCGGTGCCGAACCGCACGATCGGCAGCGTGGTGAAGGTGATGTTTCCGCCGGTCAGGGCGGATGCCTGCGGCGCGAAGGACAATAACTCCAAGCCGTTGTCGGCGGCGATGTTCTGCTTGGCCACGTCGATCAAATCGCGGAGCCGCACCGGATTGAGAAACGTCCCGGCCTGTTTGAGTTGGTAGCTCAGCGAGGCGATGAAGGCCTGCTGGCGGCGTTCGCGATCCAGATCGCTGAAGTTCAGCTTCGGATGCGCGTTGTCGCGGCGCTGACGGACGAACGCCACCGCCTGGGTGGCGTTGATTTGTTGGTAGCCCTGGTGGAAGTTCGCGCCGGAGTAGCTGTCCCGGGTGTCCTCCTTCAGGCACACCGTGATCGGCTCCACCACCTGGGCGAGCTGGTAGAAGGCCACCATGGTCACCTCCACGAAGTGGTCGATCGGCACATCCCCCAAAAACTGGGCGACCGTGTCGACCTCTTCCCGGCGACCGGCGTCGCGGCTTTGCTGCTCCAGGCTGGCCTGGTCAGTCACGCCGCCGGTCACCAGCTTTTTGTGTTCCTGGTCGAAGGCGTACCCGTAGGCTTGTTTGATCTTCCCTTTCGCGATGCCGTCCGGGGCGCCGGGGAGCTCGACGTAGTCGTCACGGGGAATGGAGATGCCGGTGGCTTTCGAGCCGTCACCCGGCAGGTGCAGGAGCATCAACACGTTGGCGTTGTAGCCGCCGACCTGCTGGTCACCGGCATGCAACGCCTGGTAGATCGCCGGTGGGAGCGGGTCACCGTTCTCATCCAGGCGACTGTCCAATCCCATGATCAGAATGTTGGTGTCACCGCTCACCGACTTGGGGGCATCGACGCGGATGGCATCCGACCTGCCGATCCCGGACAAGAGATCCTGGTATTGACTCCAGCCGTACCCGGTGACGGTCAAGACCAGCAACGACACCACCGCCAGCGCCCAGCGCCCAATCAACCCCCAGCGGCGAGCGCCGCGTGGTGCCGAGCGCCGTCCAGACCCCCAACCATCCCGAGCGTCACGGTCCCTGGCGGTCCGCACCTGCGCCCGATGACCCCCGGCACGGCCGGCCGACCCAGCCGGGCGCGCGGCGCGACGCCGCCGGTCGCCGCGGGAATGCCCGCCGGGACCGGAGCGTCCATCTCCACCAGCCACACCACTCCCTGCGCTCGCGGTTGTTCAGGAGGCGCGAGCCTACCTGCGCGACGCGCACTACGTTCCGCGCGCCGCCCAGCGAGCTGTGCGCGGCCAGGACATGAGCGCAAAAGTTGGGGTACGATAGCGTGGGTGATGCGCTCCCCGGTTGGGAGTCCCCTGGACTTGGTGCACCGTATCGGAGCAGCGGTGCTAGGCGCAGGCTTGTGCGTTTTCGGGGTCCTCGGGTTTGTCGATCGGCTCAAATTTCTCGCGCTTCATGGCCGAGTGGTGCTCGGGCTGTCCTCGAACGGCTTGCTGTCGATGATCTCGCTTATCGTCGGCGTGATCCTCATCGGCGCCGCGTTGCGCGGTGGCCGGATCTCCTCGACGATCACGGTGAGCGTCGGCCTGCTCTTCCTTCTCTCGGGCCTGCTCAACCTCACCGTGCTGGACACCAAGTTCAACCTGCTGGCGTTCCGGCTGTCGAATGTGATTTTCAGCTTCATCGCTGGGATGCTGCTGCTGTTTCTGGGTTCCTACGGACGGTTCAGCGGCGGCTTGCCGGTGGACAATCCCTATTACCAGCGTCGATACCGCGACGCTGCGAGTTCCGGAGCTAGCGAGCACTCCCTCGATGCGGAGATTGACCGCATGCTGGCCGCTGAGGTGGCGGTCGCCGAGGGGCACGCCACGCCACAACAGGAGCAGCTGGTGCGCCAGGACGCGCAGCGTCGCGCCAACGAGGCTCGTCGTCGCGCCTGGGAGCTCTACGAAAGTCGTCAAACACGCGAGAATGGTTCGAACCGAGCACCGTGAACACTGTCTCGACGGTCAGCGCCGCGCGTGCGTTAGCGCGGAATCCAGCCCGCCGATGACGAGGAGCGTCCACACCGTCACGGCGTCCCAGAAGAACACCAGCGAGATAGTCTCCAGCGAGCGCAGCACCGCCACGACATGCCCAGGGCGCCGCAGCACCCAGAGCGCAAAACCCAACCCCAGCACGACGAAAGCGACCACCGCGAGGATGCTCAGCGCGACGCTGAGCCGCCAGTACCCGTGGTCGTCCGCGGCGACGGACACGATGCCCGTCGCCATCACCGCCGCGAACAACTCCGGCGGTGGGTCCACCTCGGCGAGCCAGGCACCGGTCACACACCGATCCTGCCCTGGTCACCTCGACCCGCACCACGTTTCGCCGCGAGGACCCCGGTGGGCTCGTTGTTCGTTGGAAGCTCGATCCGTTGATCGCTGGGGGTGCGGGTGAACCGCCAGGCGTCAACCGTCGGCCCGCCCGCGCTCACCCACCACTGGTAGGCGGTCCGCACCTCGTCCCAAAGCTTGCGTTCGCCGCTCTGGCGCACTTCGTAAGGCGGTTCGGTGGTGACGTGCACGGTGGCCCAGGAGCGGCTCCATTGATCCACGAGGTACAGGGTGCCGGTGTCCGAGCTGCCAGGATGGTAGAAGTCCTCGCACCTGGGCACGCGCAGGCCGATGGCGGTGGCCGCGTGCACATCGCCGGCCACGTGCCACGGGTGCAGGTCGGTGGTGGACACGATTGCCGTGTCGTCGTCTCGCACGATTCGACTTGTGCGGTAGCGGGGGATGCGCTGAGCGCGCAGCCACATAAACAACGCAGAGCCAACTATCCCCCCCGTCGCGGTGGCGTCGTGGTGCACGCTGAGCGCCAGCAGGCCGCCGGGGTAGTAGGGGGTGCCCCACGAGGTGAGCACGAGCCCCCCGGGGCGGGTCCGCGCCACCCAGGCAGCCGGCACTTCGGTGACCGCCACCGTGGAGATCACCCGGTCGTAGGGCGCCCGCGGCGGGTAGCCCTCCGCGCCATCGGCGGTCACCACGGTCACGGCGCCGAACCCCGTGCCGGCCAAGGCTCGGCGGGCGCGCTCGGCCACGGCCGGGTCCACCTCCACGCTCACCACGTTGTCGGCGCCGAGCCGGTGGGCCAGCAGCGCCGCGTTGTACCCGGTGCCGGTGCCGATCTCCAGCACCCGCATCCCCGGCTCGGCCTCCAGTGCGGTGAGCATCTGCGCCACCACCCCCGGCATCGACGCCGAGGAGGTGATCTCGACCCCGCAGCTCCCCTCGCCGGTCGGTTGGCCGTCGTCCACCTGGGTAACGACCGGTGCGTTGGCGTAAGCCCGCTCCAGCCAGCCCCGCGCGTCGTCCCGGCGGCGCAGTGGCACCAGGTCGCAGTGGCCGGCCGTGTCACGGTCGTGGTGCCATATCAGTTCCGGGATGAACTCGTGCCGGGGCACCTCGGTGAACGCGGCCCGCCACCGCTCGTCCAGCTCACCCCGCTGGGTGAGGCCCTCCACCATCCGCTGGCGCAGTACGTCGGCGTCGGTCACTACTTCGGGTCGTCCTTTTCAGGGGGGTCTGGCTTGCCGTGCTTACCGGGGTCCGGCTCTGGAGGTAGCGGCTGCCCAGGCGGTTGTTGGCTGTCGCTCAGCGGGTCCGGGTCGGGGTCAGGTTTGCTGTGAGTGCCCATGTGACGCATCGTGGCCCACCGGCGACCCCGCGCGCAACGCCCCGCACCTCACCCCACTCAACGCTCTCATGGATGCATGTGCACCTTCCAGAGCGCCCATTCAGGCTCGCATGGATGCTTGTGCACCTGTGAAGCCCAGAGGGCTTTGGCGCAGTTCGGGCAGATGCGGGACACGCCTCAGGGCAGTTGCGCGATGATCAGTCCGCCGTCAGTGGCTTGCGCCATTGGTCCGGTGAAACCCGGCAGTGGTCGACCGTAAAACTTCGCTCGCTCGGTGGCGTCGTAGGCTTGGGGCTGCCAGCCATTGCGGCCAAGCCAGATCGTCGGGTCCTCCTGCCCACCTGCTTGCCACAAGGTCTTGAGGAAGGCAGTGTCGGGCGATTGACCCATGGAGTCGAGCATGACCTGGCGCAGATCGTGGCCGACGTATTCGAAGGCCACCCGGCTCCCCGGCGCCGACAGCCGCCCGATCCCCTCGAGTAGCTGGTCGCATTCGTCCTGGTTCAGGTAGAGGAGCAGCCCTTCCGCCAACCAGGCGGTGGGCTCGCCGGGGCGAAAGCCAGCCCGCAGCACGGCGGCGGGCCAGTCCTGGCGGAGATCGGCGCTGATGGTCACCCGCTGGCAGGCTGGGGTGGCGGCTCGGCCGGCGAGCACCTGATCTTTGAACGCCAGCACCTCGGGAGTGTCCAGTTCGAACAGGCGCACCCCCGCCGGCCAGACCAGCCGGAACGCCCGGGTGTCCAGCCCGGCCGCCAGGATCACCACTTGGCGGAGGCCTTCCGCGCAGGCTTCGCGGAGGTAGCCATCGAAAAAGCGGGTACGGATCGGCAGGTAAGCGACAAACGGGGACCACCATGTGTCGCCGCCCGGCCCGTCGGCTGGGTGGTCGGCGGCTGAGTGGTCGGCGGCGGGGAAGGACAGCGCGTCCCCGGCGGCGGCCACGAAGTCCGCCGCGAACGGGTCGTCGAACAGTGCGTCCTCGCGTCGGCCTTCCGCGGCGCGAGCCGCCGCCACAGCCACCGCG
>JBDTAX010000106.1:0-27609 GCA_039924425.1 Pseudonocardiaceae bacterium | reverse complement strand
CGGTGTGGCTGGTAAGGGTGGCGAAGCGGGCAGGGTGGGTCCGGTTGGTGAGATCCCACAGCCCGACCGTCCCATCGTTGCTGGCGGTGGCCAGGGTGCGCCCGTCAGGGCTGAACGCCATCTCGTTCACGGTGCCGGTGTGGGTGAGGGTGGCGATGCGGGGAAGATGGGCCCGGTCGGTGAGGTCCCACAACTCGACCCTCCCATCGAGGCTGGCGGTGGCCAGGGTGCGCCCGTCAGGGCTGAACGCCACCCCAGCCACTGTCTCGGTGTAGTCGGTGAGGGTGGTGATGCGGGGGGGACGGGCCCGGTTGGTGAGATCCCACGACCCGACCGTTCCATCGAGGCTGGCGATGGCCAGGGTGCGTCCGTCGGGGCTGAACGCCACTCCATTTATGGTGTGGGTGAAGGTGAGGGTGGTGATGTGGGCAGGGTGGGCCCGGTTGGTGAGGCCCCACAGCCCGACAGTCTTGTCGTTGCTGGCGGTGGCCAGGGTGCGCCCGTCAGGGCTGAACGCCACCCCATTCACGGTGTCGGTGTGGCCGGTGAGGGTGGCGAAGCGGGCAGGGTGGGCCCGGTTGGTGAGATCCCACAGCCCGACGGTCTTGTCGGCGCTGGCGGTGGCCAGGGTGCGCCCGTCAGGGCTGAACGCCACCTTGTACACGGTGCTGGCGTGGCCGGTCAGAGTAGCGGTCAGGGGGGTACCAGTGAGGGTGGTGTACAGACTTGTTCCGGTCTCCACGCTGGGCCGGATCTGATGTGCGGCAAGGCCCAGCTGCAGCGCGAGACGGACGTCGCTGCCGCGCCGGGCTTCAGCCTCCGCAACCAATCCGCGGACGGTGGCCAACTCTTTCTGGTCCTCCGCGATCTGACGCTGCTCCTGCGCGGTCTGGCGTTGAATGACGGCGATGGTGGTAATGGTGAAGGCGACTACAAGGGCCGTCGTCATGGCGGTCCGAAGCAGACGGCGGCGGCGCTGTTGATGGCGGATGCTGGCGTGGAGAAACGCCCGCACAGTAGAGCCAATTTCCACTCGCCCGCTGGTCACCTCACGGCGTCCCCGCAGCGCGCGAAAGCGACCAGTGATTGGGTCCTTGGCCCCTGGGCGTGCGGGGTGGACCCGGCGTAGTTGTGCTCCGGTTTCGGAGACAGCGGCAGCCACCCGGTCTCGTTCCCACAGAAACGACGTGCTGTGATCGGCGTTCTCCCATTCAGCCGAGGCTTGCTCAAGCATCCGGCGCATTCGTAGTGCTGCTCCGGCGGCGCTGATAGCCTGGGCCAGCGGTGGCCAGGCGGTGAGGAACGCCTCGTGCGCGACGCCGAGCAGCACTGTTTCTTCACGTTTGCTGGTGGTGAGTAGACGGTGCGCGATGAAGGCATCCAACTCCGCCCGCGCTGGTGGGGGTAGCTGTTGGTAGTCGACGTCGCGCCGGGTGGGTTGTCCTGTCTCATCAACGGTGACCAGCCGCAGTAGCGATTCGAGAACATCTGTGCGGTTACGGCCATTGCCGACTCGCGCATTTACAGCCAGCGCATCGGTCAACGCGAGATCGGCTTGGCGGGTCAGTGCGCCTTGCACGCCACCGAGGTCGTCATACCGCTGCGGAGACAGCGTAGCCCCCCGGGGTAGTCCCGTGGTGAGTTGTTCGAGGGTAAACGCGAGCAGAGGCAGCGCGTAGCCGCTGGCGGTGTCAGCGACCATGCGGCTGACCAACTCGGGGTCCACTCCCAGACCGGCCAGCCGGGCCGGTCCCTCGATCACCCGGGGCAAGACCGCCGCGTCCAATGGCCGCAGGATCACGCTATGGATCGACAGTTGCGCCAGGTGCGGATCGGCCAGCAGCGAGTCGAGGAACTCCGAGCGAATAGTCGCCACTACCTGGACCGGACCGGCTATCGCGGGTTGAAACATCTCGGCGAGTTGGGCACGGCACGTGGCGGAAGATCGGGTCAGGATTTCCTCGAACTGATCGATCACGACCAGCAGCCGCCGCAATGGCGAGGCGCCCGCGCACAGGAGATCCCCGACGGCAAGAACCAGGCCCTTGTCCTCGTCGAGTTGTCGTCGTATCTGGGATGGGGTGCTACGTGTGGCGTGCGCAAGCTCCTGAGACAGGGCAGCGATGGGGTCTGTGCCCGGCATGAACGGGGTCAGTGTGGCCCAGCCCGACTCATTGGCCATAGCCGGCAGTAGACCAGCACGTACCAGCGAGGATTTCCCGCATCCCGAGGGGCCCACGACAACGACGATCCGCCCCTCGCCACGCTCGACTAACGATCGCAATAGGCGCACCGAGTCGTCCACCTCGCGGCGGCGGCCAAAAAACGCCCGGTGCATGTCAACGTCAAATGCGCGAAGACCGGGAAACGGTGATTTGTCGTCGGGCCACCCCGCCCCGCCAGCGGTGTCGATCTCGCGGAGTATCCCGCAGATCAGTTCCCGCGCCTGCGGTTGCGCACCGCGATAAACGACATGCTGGAGACCGTCCAGCAGCGGATGGTGCGCCCCCTCCTCAGCTCTTAGTGGCAAAATTTTGCTGCCGAGAGTCTTTGCGACGACGATCTCGCCAAAACACCATTTGGACGTCACATAATCACTGGTGACGAGGCAAACAACGGCATCAGCCCACCTCAGGCGCTCATATAACCGCTCCTCCCACAGGTCCCCACCCTCGATACCGTCATGTCGGTCGTAGTCGAGAAAAACATCATGACCGTCCGCTCTCAGCCAGCCCCGAACTTCAGCGGCGAGTTGATTGTTCTTGCTGGAATGGCTGATGAAGACTCGGGTCATAGCACCTCCCCGCAGCTGGCGAACGACATGACCTACAAGGCGCCGCCACTCTACAACCCACCAGACCACCGCATGCAGTCACGGCATCGGTCGCCTGCCGAGCTGGAGAAAACTGCGTTAGCCGTCCCATCAGTTGTCCTGTTTCGTCCCCGTTGTGCCCCAGAAGAGTCCTCCGAGGCTGTCGGCGATGTCGTGGCGGAGGTCGTTGGTGACGTGCTGGTAGCGAGCGGCCATCGACGGACTAGACCAACCCATCATGTCCATCACCGCGCGAGTCCCGACGTTTAGCACCAGGAGCATCGTTGCCGCCGTGTGCCTGGCGTCGTGGAGCCGGGCCTCCCTGACACCTGCTTCCTCCAGAAGGTCTTTCCATGCCTGGTGGTCGGCTTTCGGGTCGATGGGTCGCCCGTTGGGCTGGGCGAAGACGTACTCGTGGTCTTCCCACAGTGAGCCGGCGGTGAGTCGCTCCTGTTCTTGTACCTCTCGGTGGACACAGAGCAGATCAACCAGTGGTCCGGGTACCGCGATCGTGCGGCGGCCGGCCTTCGATTTCACGTCGTCGAGGACCAGGCCGCCGCCCTGTCGCTGGGGGCACCAGCGGGCGTGGTCGGTACAGCCCGGCGGGCACGGTGGTGGGCAGGTGAGCTTGTGCCGCCGGCATCCCTGCTTGCAGGGTGTTGTCTTGTGGTAGCGCGCGCCGCACTGGTGCGGGTCGGTGCAGCCGTGTTGCCAGGTCCGGCGCTGGAGACCGTGGCGGACGCGGAGCTTGCGGGCGGTGAGATCGACCAATGTCCAGCGCAGCCCGAGTGCCTCGCCCTGGCGCAGTCCGAGCGTGAGCGCGACCGCCCAGCGGGCCGCGTTCCTTCGCTTGCCCGCCACAGTGAGCAGCTGCCGGGCTTCGGTGACTGTTAGCGGCTCGATCTCCTCGTCATCGAGTCGGGGTGGCCTGGCGACCATCGCGACGTTCAGAGCAACGTGCTTACGCTTCACCGCCTCGCTCAGGGAGGCGCGCAACGTCCGGTGAGCGTGGTGCACCGTCCCAGCGGCCAGACCCGACCGGATCATCCGTCCGTAGAGCTTCTCGATGTGCTCAGGTTCGAGCTTGTCGATCCGATGTGCACCTAACCCAGGCACCAGGTGGCGGGTCACATCGGTCCGGTAACCGACCAACGTCTTGTACCGGACTGAGAGCGCGGCGATGTCCTCAAGCCAGTGGGTAAGCCACTGCTCGACAGTCCATGCACGCCCGGCCTTACGCACCCGCCCACTGTCCCGCTGCTTTTCCAGCTCGCGGACCGCGCGAGTGGCCTCTGCTCTGGTTTTGCGCTCCACGTGCCGGCGGTCCGGCTTCCCATCATCCCGGACGCCCATCGTCACCCGCCCGTGCCAACGCTCGTCCTTACCCTGGTAGATGGTCGAAGCGCCGTTCGGGGCGCGCCCGCCGTGCTGCTTACTGGCCATGATGTGTCGTCCCCTCAAGCCGCTGAATTGTTGGGCTGGGACAGGGCGGTGCGGAGCCGTTCGAGGTAGCGGGGCAGGGCATCGGCGGGGATGCGCCGTAGCCGCCCGATGTGGATGGACTCGACCTCTCCGTCTTTGACCAGTGCGTACATCAGGGTGCGGCCGATGCCGAGTCGGTCGGCGGCTTCCTCGACGGTGAGCAGCAAGCGGATGGTCTTGCCATAGCTGGGGCTCATGCTGGTGCCCTTCCGGTAGCCAGTGCGCCGAATTTCTGGTGTTTGGTGCGTGTGGTGTGGGGTGTCATTCGGTGCCGCCGACGACGCGGAGCGAGGGGCCGGCCGTACCAGCCGTACCAGCCTCGTTTTGGCTGGTCAGGCTGGTACGGCTGGGCTCAGTGGTACGCCTTGAGCCGTACCGCTCCGTCGAGCCGTACCGCCCTGACCTGGGTGAATGAGGCTGGTACGGCTGGCACGGTTTCCCCTCCTGACCGTGACCGGCTGGGTCTGGTGGGGCGCAGTAACGTGTCCAGGCGTCGGTGAAGTCGGCGCGTTGGTAGCCCTTGGCTTGGCCGAGATTGGGAAAACGGATCGTCGTGCTGCGGATGCTGTAGTCGCGCAGCAGCACGCCGAGTTTCATCGCGGTGAGTCCGGCTGGCCCGTAGTCAACCCAGGGCGCCTCAAGGTCGCTTTTGAGTCGCTCCAGAAGGACAGTGGTGGGGATGGCGTCTTGGTCACCAAACGCGGTCCGGCAGTCGGTGAGCAGCCGGATTCGGGTGGACACTTCGCCGCTGTCGGTGGCCTCGGCGGTAAGTACGAGCACGGCCGCGCGGCTGCGGTCGGGCCAATGCGCCCCGGCGTGGTCGGCGACCGCTACCAGGGGTTCCCAGGTGTCAGCGGCGCGGTCCTCCACCGGCATATGCGGCTCGGCCCGCTCCAGTGCGGCGAGGTCGGCGCGTAACCACGCGGTGAGTTGCCCGGCGAGGTGACGCAGCAGTGGCCGGTCGCGACGGTGCCGGTAGGGAGCCACGATCTCGCGCGGGGCGCGGCGCCGCATCCGGATCACCACTGCCCGGTCTTCGATGGTGTCGGGCATGGCGCCGATCCCGGCGAGCGCGGCCATCGCGAAAGTGGGGATGGACTCCACCCGGTTGGTGGCCGCGTCGTAGCGTTTCGCTGGCCGGTTGCGCTGATGCCCGGCGTTGAGAAGGCCCCGGAGGTCTTCGTTGCCGTCGGCCTTGGGTCCGAAGATGGTGTCCGCTTCGTCCACCAGCATGGTGGGCGGGTCGTCGCTGATCGACCGGTACACCGCCGCTGTGGAGGAGTTGACCGTGATGAACGGGTCCCGACACAGCGCTTCCACCGCGTCGAGTAGCCGGGATTTCCCGCACCGCTTCTCCGGTCCCCGGATCACCAGTCGAGGCGCGTGCGCCCATGCCGGCTGAGCATGCGTCGCCGCGATCCACAACGTCACCGCGTCGGCGGCCTGCGGCGTGGGCAACACCACGTACCGGGTCAATGCCGCACGTACCGCGTCGAGCAGAGCGGCACCGTCGGTCATGGGTTGGTCTCCCCCTGTCTGCGTGTCGGATTTCATGCCGCCCCCTGGTGGCTGGTACGGAGGGTGGCGCGGCGGGGGTTGCGTGCCCCGGCGGTGAATCCGGCGGTGATGACCCGGGCGATTTCGCGGGGTGTGCAGTCGCAGTCAGCGCTGATCAGCGCACTGGCGGCGGTGGTGAGCTCAGCGCGTGCGGTGACCTCATCGAGCAGGCCGGCGGCGATGAGTTGGCCGAGGGCGTAGGCGGAGCGGCAGAGCACCGCGTTGTGTTGCCCTCGCGGGGCTGTGCGGACCCGGTGGCACTCGCCCCGCACTGCGGCGGCCACGTATCCGATGGGGTTGGTCGTGACCGGCTGAGCAGGCGCTGAGATCGCCGTGGGCGGCTTCGGGGCGAGGGCCTGGTGCAACCAGCCGGGCAGCTCGACGGGCTCCTGATCGTCAATCAGCTCATACCCGCTCGGGGGCACCGGGCTGCCGGGCGCGACGACGTACCCGCCATGCGCCCGGGTGTCGATCTTCCATCCGATCCTGTCGTGGGTGTTGCGCAGCGCTGACCCGGCCGGGGCGGTGTAGTACAGGTGCCAGCCCCCCGACGGCGTCGTAGCGGCGTAAGTCGGAGTCACCGTGGTGCCGCGCGCTCGGGCCAGCGCGCGCAGCACCCCCGCGCCGGAGTCGATCCCGAGAGCGGCCCACCGCTGCGGCACTCGCTCGCCGGGCTTGGGGGTGTCAAGGTCGATGACCACCAGTCCCGATGGTCCGGTGGCGATCCCGATCGAATAGGGGACGTGCCGCCACCAGTGGCTGATCAAGTCGGGATCGGTGCTGGCCCGGGTCTCCCACCGCTCGATGACCGGGGGCCTTTTGGCACCGGGGGTGAGGGGGAACACGTGCCAGCCCCGGGCGGCGAAATGCAGCGCCCACCGACGGAGAGCGTCCACGGTCCGGGTTGAGTCATCGAGCGTCGTCATGCCTTGAGTGCCTTTCTAATTACTATGAGTAGTCGGTCATGGGCATGCGGGATCGGTTCCGGGCACCAGAGGTGACGCCGGGAGAGCGGGGTGATTCGGGTGGGAAACGGGGTGCGGGCGGGCTGGGCCGTAGGGGGTCTACCCCCCGCTACCATGCTGGTCGCGGGCCGCTACCCGGGGGGTCTACCGGGGTAGAGGCCCCCCGCTACCCACCGGTGTCCGGGCGGGTACGGGTAGCGGGGGCTCCGGTGCCGTAGCGGTAGACCCCTCCCCCTCTACCCGTCACTGACCGTGACCGGTTGAGGGGCAGCGGGGAGGGTCGCGCCGGTGGGGACGGCGGCTTCGAGGTCGGCGCGTCGGTAGCCGGCGAGGTTGATCCCGTCGACTTTGACTTGCCGGCCGGAGCGGGTGACTCCGGCGCGTTCGAGTTCCTCCGCCAAACGTTCGGGGGTGAACTCGGCGTAGCCGTCTTCGTCCATGTTGACTAGCCGGGCGAGCAGGGTGCTGGTGTGCATGCGTTCGACGCCGTGCATGGCGTAGAGGACGTCGGCGAGGACGGTGGGGATGTGGATGCCGGCGGCTTCGGCGGCGGCCACCGTGTCACTGGCCGCATCCCCGCTCAGGGTGCCCTCCGCGACCCGGATGGCCCGCCCGTGCGCGCACACCTGCGCGAAGGTCGGCAGGTCCATGTAGTCGCAGCGGACGATCTCAAAGGAGCCCGGTCCGGTGACCAGCACCCCCACCCCCTTGTGATCCTCCGACAGGATCGAGGCGTCCGCGCCCTGAGCGGCCTTGCCCTTGCCCAACACCATGTCCGACGAAGTACGGTCCACCACCTGAGTGCAGTACCGGTAGCTGATGATCTCCCTCAGTTTCGCGGGCACGCTGTCGGCGTCGGGGCGCTGCGAGGCGGCGTTGAGGATGAACCCCGCCGCCGGAGCCCGCCGAGCCAACCGGGCGAGTTTCTCCACGGTCTCTTCTTTCACTGGGCCGGGCATGGCGGAGAGGTATTCCTGCAACTCGTCGATGGTGATGAAGATGACGGGCATGCCGTGGCGGCGGCTGATCTCCGGAGTGAGCTTGCCCTCTGGGCACACCGACGTCGGCAACGTCCCCAGCACGGTGAACCTCCTGCCCATCTCCGTGATCAGCTCATCGAGCATCGCGAGGAACCGTTCGATGGCTTCGTCTTCGGCGCCGATGACGAGGCGGTGGGCCACACCGCGCATGGGTCTCCAGTCCGCCCCACCCTTGCCATCGGCCACGTAATGCCGCACGTGCGCATCCAGCACTCCCGCTGCGGAGGGCAGGCGTTGGGCGAAGGTCTTGCCCCGCCGGGGCAGGCCACCGAAGAACATGGACTGCCACATCAGGCTCAGCGCGATCCGGCGGTCTCGGGCGTCGCGACCGAAGGGGATCGGCTCCCACACCGAGAACCGCTCCGCCTTGCTCAGCGGGGAGGGGTTGGGTGCCCCGAGGTAGGGGTCGTCGTCGGCGACCCACACCGACAGCCGCCCGGCGTGGCCGCCTGCGGCGGCGCGGACTCGGGACATGATGACCTGGATCTCATCCACCCCCAGCTCAGCGGCCACCGTGTCCCGTTTAGCGATCACATCAGCGGCGGTCTTGCCCCCACCCCGGGGCAGATCGAGGGTGACGGCCCACCCGTTGCCGTCCCGCAACGGCGGGGTGACCAGTTGGGGTGTGGCGTCGGTTTTGACCAGCCCGGCGGCGCGGAGGGCGGCGGTGAGCATGTCCGCCGAGAGCTCCAAACGCACCGGCAACACCGGACCTGTCGGCATCACCGCAGCGGTACGCGGGCGACCCAACCACACCGAGCCGAGTCCCGCCCCGGCCAATGCTGCCCACCCGAACATCTTGCCCCCCAGCAGGAACCCGGCAACCCCGGCCGAGCCGGCGGACAGTGCCAGCCAGGCGGTGGTTTTGAACCGGACCCGGGCCAGCGCCCGGCGCTCGCTGATCAGATCCCGGACGAGGTCCCAGCGTTTGGCCTCGCGGGCGGCGGTGATCAACGGCCGGTACTCCCCCCGCACACTCACCCACCCCACCCCAGCCGAGATAGCCCGGGCGGCGCCTCGCAGCGTCCACCACGACACCGCCAGTCCGTAGGCCGGTGCGTGCCAGGCGTGGAAGGCCACGTGCCGCCCGGCGTACTCACCGGCCCAGCGCAGCGTGCTCAGCGCGGTCTGTCGGGAACCCAACCACGGGGGCAGCACCACTGGCATCGGCCACCGGACGGATTCCGGTTCGCCGACCAGCTCCCCGTCCACCACTTCCGGTGCCGGTTGCGCCGGCTCGCCCACCGGGGCGGGGAACGGGATCACTTTCCCGTCCCGCCCTGAGTCCGGCATTGCATCCGGCTCCGGTTGCTCGGCACCGGGCTGGGTGTGGGTGGTCTCATCAGGCTGATCGGGGTTCATCGCTGGGTCCCCTTGCTGCCGTGGACGATTTCGGTCACTGAGAACATGCGGGCGATCACGCTGCCGGCGAACAGCGCGGGCACGCCGAGGGCGACGGCCCAGGCGCGGAAGTCGGTGGTGAAGGCCACTACCGCCCACTGGATGCCGACGATCACCACGGTGGTGCCCAGAGCGCGGCCCAGGTTGCCGCCCATCCTGGTCACTTCCTGCGTTTGTCGCGCGACTTTGTAGGCGCCCCGGGCGCCGCTGCGGAACGCCGCCAGAACACCTAACCCGGCCAGCACCACCAACCCCACCACCAGCACCACGGGCGCGTTGTTCATCGCGCACCCCCGCCAAGGTGAGCGCCGGCCTGGCGGACCCTGCCCATCAACGACACCAGCCCCGCCGCGACGGTCACATTCCACGCCGCGATCCACCGCACGAGATGCTCGTCATAAACGCCCAGTTCCACGCCCTCCAGCTCCGCGAGCAGCGCCGCGCGCCGCTCCTCGAAGGACTCGTGGCGGTATCTCTCGCCCGGGTAGGAGACGAACGGGGGATACACACTCACCGGCTCCCGGTCCAACGGCTCCCAACGCTCAATCATCACGCCACCTCCCCCACCACAGCGGCGGCGGCCAGCGGCCACTGCCGGATCGCCGAGGTCTTGCCCGACCCGGAACCCGCGCTGATCAACCACACGGCCGGGCGGGACTCGTGCAGACAGCACCGCCGGCAGTGCCGATACTCACTGCACGCCAAGCCCCCGTCCCGGGTGATCGGGCGACGCCACCCGCTGACGTCGTGTCCCTCGGCCTCGCACGTCAGGCAAGGCGCGCACGCCGAGCACCACAACCGCCCACTCGGCCCGACCCGCCACCCCTGCGCGGCGGCCGCTTCGAGAGCGGCGTCCTCGGCGGGCCAGTACGCTTCGGAATCAACACTGTCCGGACTGTCCCCGCATTGAGCACAGTGGACACCTACACAGGTATGCACCGGTAGCATGTCGATCTCCTTGATTGCTTCGGTGGGTGATTCAGGAGCCCCGACCCAGTGGGCACGTTCTTGGCGGTTCGGGCCGCCGGGTCGGGTGCCGGGCACGTCAGTGAGGCTCATAACGCCGACGTGTGACCTGCCTGCTCCAGCGGCCACGTCCACCTCGCTGAGCAGCGCATCAATGGTCTGCTCGGTCAGCCCGTCCGGACTGAAGCTCGTTCGGTCCTCGTTGCCCTTCACGACTGCTCTCCCCTCGGCAGAGGTTCGCCAGTGGTAGTTGGCGAACCTTCTGTCCTGCCTGACGTTCCTGTACTGACAGGTAGGACTGTGGCATGCCGAGGGTGTACTCGTCAAGCAGATGTCGGTACTGTCATGTCAGGCACGTCGGTCATGGCAGGAAGGTGACTTCCCGCCCCGTCCCGTGAGAGAGGCCCATGTCGGATGACACGCTGCACGGTCAGATGACTTCTGACCTGCGAAAATCGATCACATCAGGCGAGTTGACAGCAGGATCGCCACTGCCTTCTGAGGCGCAGCTCGGGCAGCGTTACGGCGTCAGCCGGCCCACCGTGCGGCGCGCGTTGCAGACGCTGGAACAGGAAGGACTCATCAGCGCACACGCCGGCAGAGGGCGCGTCGTGCGAGACAGGCGGGTGATGGCCTACCGGCCGCAGCAGGAGTTCGAGCCCCGCCGGTCGTCCACGATGGACCGTTTCACGGCAGCGCTGTCAGAGGACGGCCGCCGGCCGTCCCAAACGATCGAAGTCGCCGTCGAGAGCGCAAGCGGGATCATCGCTGAGCGACTGGGGGTTCCGGAGGGCACGCCTGTCGTTGCCCGGAAACGGGTTCGGTCTCTCGACGGCGAGCCATTCAACATCAACGACACCTATCACACGCTTGAGCTGGCCGGCAGCACAGCGGTGATGAATCCAGAAGACATCCCGGAAGGGTCCAACACCGTGATTGAAAAACTGATCGGACCAGAAGTACGGGCGGTGGACGAGATCTACGTGAGAATGCCCACCCCCGACGAAGCCCGCCGCCTCAAGCTGACCACGGGAACACCGGTCGCGGTGCATTACTGCACTGGATACACACAAGACGAGAAAATTGTCCGAGTTGAATACTTCGTCATCCCTGGTGATCGGCACGTCATCGTCTACGAGCGGGTGCACCCCGAGAGGACAGAAGGGTGAACCGATGACCGAGCGGGTGCGTGTCCGGCGGGCGTCAACCGAGGATGACATTGTGGAGGTGGCCGCAATGTGGACTCGGGCCGCCGCGTGGCTGCGCGGCAAATGCCTCGATCAGTGGCAGTACCCCGTGAAGTGGGAGAACATCCGCAGGACTGTCGCTGACGGCACCTGCTGGCTGGCCACCGACCGCGACAACAGAGCCATCGGGACAATAACAGTCGAGTTCGCCGCCGACCCTTACTGGGATCCATCGGACGACCCCGACAACGCGCTGTACATTCACCGAATGGTCGTTGAAGCCCCTGCGCGGGGAAACGAGCTGGGTTCAGCTTTGCTTGACTGGGCCGCCCGGCGCGCCAGGAAGGCCGGCAAGGCCTGGCTCAGGCTCGATGCGTGGAAATCGAACCCCGCGCTGCACCAGTACTACCTCGATCGGGGATTCACACTCGTACGGATTGACAACAATCCCGCCGACCCGTCCGGGGTGTGCTTCCAGCGACCCGCCACTGTCGAGATCCACACCGGACCCGACGTGACCGAAGACAACACAATCGAGCCCCGGGGAACTCCCGGCGTGACACAAGGACAGAGGTGATCACCGATGAACCGCATTGACCCCACGTTCTTCGACGACGACGAGGTGCGCGCCGCGCTGACCGCCCGGGACATCGGCGCGCTGTACCGCCTGCTGCGGCGTGTCGGGGTGAGCCAGCGCCGGATCGCGGAGCTGACCGGGCAGTCCCAGTCCGAGGTGAGCGAGATCCTCCACGGCCGCCAGGTGCTGAACGTCCGGGTGCTGGAGCGCATCGCCGACGGGCTCGGCATGTCCCGGGCGCGGCTGGGCGTGAGTTACGGTGAACACACACCGGACGCACCTTCCGTTAAGAAGGAGGTGGACGAGCACGTGAAACGCCGTGTCCTGGTTGCCGCCACCATGGCAGTTGCCGTGAAGCGGGGAATACGAGCCCTGGGCGCACCCATCCAGCTGGCCCTGCCAACAGGCCAGTCCCTGCCCTCGCGGCTGGGCATGTCCCACGTGCACACCGTGCGGGCGGTCACCGATCGGCTGCGCGGAGTGGCCCGGTACTACGGCGGGCAAGGCGATGTGTTCGGTGCCACCGCGACGCTCTACACCCAGTGGATGCAAGTTCCCGCGACGGACGAAGTCAAGGCACAGCTTCGTGCCGCGCTGGCTGAGCTGCACACCGAGGCGGGCTGGTGCTGTTACGACGCGGGTGTGGACGGCATGGGCCACTTCACGCGCGCCCTGCGGTTCGGCGATGAGGCCGGGGATGACTACGGGATAGTCAACGCCGCCTGGCACGCCGGGTTTGTACTGATCCGCGCTGGGCACCCCAACGATGCGCTCAAGCTGTTCCAGCTCGGGCACTTTCGACTCGGAGGATCTGTGCTCGGCAAGTCCCTCTCGACGACCGACGGCTCCTGGGTGCAGACCCTCACGGCGCGGCTGAACCGGACTTCCGCGACCGCCTACGCCGCCATGGGCGGCATTGATGAGGCCACCCGCTACCTCGCCGAAGCCAACGACGGGCCAGCGCCCCGAGACGCGTTCGAGCGCGCGGGCGCCGACCTGGACACCGCGCGGGTTCAGCGCGACCTGGGCCAGCTCGACGCCGCCGAGCAGTCCGCCGACAGCGCGGTGCGCACCTACCGCGAAGGCCATCACCGCCGGAGCCACACCGTGGCCGAACTCGTCCTCGCCGAGGTACACCTCCGGGCCGGAGAACCCCAGGGGCTGGCCCTGGCCCACGAGGCCATCGGAAAGGTGAAGACTCTGCAATCTGTCGCCGTGCGACGAGACCTGCTCATACCCCTGGCCACCGCACTGGAAGCCCGACCCGGCAGCGACGCCCGGGACCTGGCCCGCGCGTCCCGGCAGCTCGCCACGACCCGCATCTAGCGGTTGTCTCACTGGGGTGGAAACCTCGCCCGGCGGCGGTCATGGGTGGGCGGCACCGCCGGGCAAGGCGCATGAGGGTGATGGGGACGGAGTGCGGCGGCCCCATCAGCGGCGCTGAACTGGCAAGCTCGGCGGCTGCGGCCCCCAGGGGATCCAGCCGAACAGCTCATCGCGGATCTCGTGCCACACGAGGCAGGGAAAGCGCCGACGCCGCCATCTCAACCGGGGACAGGCCCGGCATCGACCCGCTGACGTGGGCCGATGCTCAGCCAAGATCCGCCGGAACCTGTCGATGGTATCGGGCCGGTGACCCGCTCGCTCCAGCTCGGTGAGCTTGTCCCACACTGAGAGGGCGATCTTGCTGGCGCGGGGATTGTCGGCCAGCCAATCCAGCGTCCGGGACGACAGTCGCAGCGCCGCGTCTATCCCAGGCTGCTCATCATGACCGTTCAGCGGTGAACTCATTGATCAATGTCTCGCTTGTTCACGATCAACGGCATCGCCCGGCGCGGACCATGCGCCCCTGTGCTGGTCTAGCAGCGATCCAGGAGCGCGACGGTGTAGCGGTGGGGGGAACATGGAGGGTTATTCACGAGCCCTGATAAATAGGTCGTCCAGTCCGTGGCGCGCCTACTTGGACGACGAATTTCGGACGAATTGTCACGCTCAAAGGCAGAATCAGGCTGCAAGCGGCCCGACAAGCCACTCATACTCGCAGTCGGAATCGACGTGAAAGATCCGGTTAGGTGGTGAGCTGATGTCAATGCCAGCAAAAGGGCTGAAGCAGCCTGGGGTTATCGTTTACCTGACACGAAATACTGCTGAGCGCAGGGCTTATCTGCAGACAAGTCTGTACTTCCTGTTCAGGAACTTCAACGGCCGCTTCCAGTACCCAGTGCATATCTTCCACGAGGGTGACTACGACCTCGCCAGCCAGGAGCTGGTGAAGGCTGGCGTGCGCGGTGGCCTAGGTCGTTTGCTCCAGTTCCGGCAGGTGGATCCTGAGGACTTCCGCGTGCCAGTAGAATTGGATGAGCAGACAGTTGCGTTGCACGCCTCGCTGGTGCCGGTAGCGCGGGGCATCCGCTACCGCTTGATGTGCCGCTGGTGGCTGGTGCACCTGCCCCGGTACGTCACGGAGTTCGAGTACTACATGCGCCTCGACGACGACTCGGTCATCGAAGAGCGCTTGGCAGCAGACCTGTTCGAGGTCGCTGCTCGGTACGACTTGGACTTCGCCTCGAACCTGATCCACCTTGAGCACCCTCTGAACGCCTTTGGTCTCGAGGACTTCGTACGGGCAGCGCTGCCGCAGGTCTGGCCGCGCGTGTCCAACGTCTTCATCCACAGACTTGGCGCGCCGGAGATGACAGGTCACCAGCTCAGCCAGCTGCAGCGCGAGCTGCCCGCGCCCCTGCGCTCTGCTGCGCGGGACCAGGGCACCATGAGCGCACCAATAATGTTCTACAACAACTTCCAGGTGTGCCGCACATCTCTCTGGAGCACCCCGCTAGCCGTCCAGCTAGTCGAGGCACTTGAGCGGCACGGCGGCGTCCTCTACTTCCGGTGGGGAGACGCTCCGCTACAGTCGATCCTGGCACTTGCAGGGCCGGACTACCAGGTGGGGCGGCTGGTGTTCCCCTACAGCAAGCGCTACGAGCGGGAGTGGGGTGCCTACGACAACGCCGGCTGGCACGTCATGTCCCAGGCCCTACGGGGCGCCGCCGGCCCTGACGGCCTGCCGACTGGAGGTAAGCGCTCTGGTTTGGCGCCGTACCGCGAGTCCGGGAGCCTGACGGACTTCCCGGCCTTCTGCGATTACCTGCACAACTGCGGACTAGATCGCTTCCTGCGTGTGGTGTACGAGCAGCCGGCAGCGGTGCCGCAATGGCGAGAGCAGCAGGCCGAGTCCGGCTGACACACTCCTAGGTATCCGCCAGCTGCCAGCAGTGGCCGCACGCACCGACAGGGGGAACACACCGTGGTTTCAAGGCGCAATTCGGCCGACATTAACCAGGACGAGGAGCTGCGCCTGCTCCGGGCACACGGCCTATCCCCCGCGGCGTTGCTTGCCAGGGGCACCGAGGCCCACGTGTACGCGACGGGTACCGACCGGGTGCTCAAAGTTTACGCTGGGGTGGACCAAGCGGACACGCTGCGCACCCTGCAGGACTTCTACTCGCGACTGCGGCTGAACGGTGTCGGCTTCGCCCTGCCCGTCATTCATGACATCACGCCGGGCCAAGACCTGTTGGCAGTCACTGAGCAGCGCATCGCAGGCTCGCCGATCAGCGAGCGCCCGGAACATGGCCACGACGCCGACCTACAGGCCGCTTACCTCGACGCCGTCGTCGGGCTGGGCCAGGCACGCGTCGAGCCGGCCTACGACCGCGTCTTGCTGCTGGCCGGACAGCAGCAGCCCGGCCACCAGGCCAGCGACTGGCACGGGTTCCTGCGGGACATGATCCGCCACCAGCAGCAGTCCCTCGGACTCACCCTCGAGCTGGACTGGCCCGGCGCTGCTGCCGGAGTCGCTCGACTTCTGGCCCTATTCTCGGGCCGCTACGTAGGACGGGTTGGGGTCATCCACGGCGACCTGTTCCCCGGCAACGTCTTGGTCGACGATAACGGCACGGTGACCGGGATCATCGACTTTGGGACCTTCACCATGTTCGGTGACCCGCTGTACGACCTGGCGACCGCCTGCGCGTACTACAACATGTACGACAGCGACCAGGCTCATGTGCGCGCCAAGCTGCTGAACCAGGCAGCAGCGCGGGTAGGCGACCAGGCCCGCAGCAGGCTGCAGGCCTACGTGCTGGTCGCGGCGCTGCTGTCATGTGACCTCTACCCCGACCCCCAAGTGTTGATCAGGCAGACCGGTCATTGGAAGTGGGCGCTGTCGATACTGAACGATCCGGCCAGCTGGGAGCTCCTTTCATGACCGCGCCGCACGCACCGGCAGATCCTTACCGGCGGATGGCTGATCTGTACGACTTGTGGGTGTCCACTGACCCAGCCCGGGCCGGGAGCGAGCGCTTTTACCTCGACCTGGCACTCAGCGCCAACGGCCCGGTCTTGGAGCTAGGGACCGGCACCGGCCGGATCGCGCTTGCCCTGGCTGCCGTGGGCGTGCCGGTGGTCGGCGTCGACAACGCACCGGAGATGCTGGCGGTGGCGGGCAGCAAGCTGGCAGCTCGGCCGGCGCTCCCGCTCCAGGCCGCCGTCGAACTGGTCCAAGGCGACGTGCTCACCTACCGCCCCGCCGCTCCAGTCGGGCTGGCTGTGCTGCCGCTGCGCACGGTAGGCCACTTCCACACCCCGACACGGCTGCACGCCCTACTCAGCAGCGTCCGCGAGATGCTCCAGCCGGACGGACTGTTCGCCTTCGACCATTTCGTGGTGCACGCAGATGGCGCCGGCCCGTTGGCGCAGGAGGAGGTGGTGTATGCCGGGCCGCTGATCGGCGGATGCTCACTGGTGCTGCGGCACAGCCAGCGGGCCGCACCCCAGTCGCAGGAGCTGCTGTGCGAGCTGAGGGCGCAGGTTCGTCTGGCGGGCGGCTCGGTCAGCGAGGAGCGGTGCTGCTCCTACGTCCTGGGCTGGGTGAGCGTCCAGGACGTGCGGCACGCCGCACACAGCGCCGGTTTCGAGGTCCAGAACCTGTTTGGGTCGTTCGACCAGCAGCCCTTCGGCCCAGGGTCGCGCGAGCAGGTCTGGGTGCTGCGCCGACGGCCAAGTAGGCCCGACTTGCTATCGACCGGGCATACTACACCGGGCTCCCGTGTCCACTCCTAGGCCATGTACCGCAGCGCGAGTTGGTGGGTCGTCAGGTGCCCCGGTCAGGCCCGAAAGTTAGAGCCGTTGGTCGTAGTGCTGGCCAGCACTACGGTCCGGTTTGCCGGTGCCACAGGTCCGCCGCAGAAGTCTCCCAGGAACGTCACCCGGTCGAAACCGGCGCGGTGTAGCGCGACCTGAAGCTGGGGGCGGGAGTACATCTGGGTGCGGCATACCCGTGACCAGCCGGAGCGGCTGTAGCGCACGTGCGCCACCTGACTTTGCCAATCGTACCAGGCATCTTCGGTGACGCCGCGGTACACCAAGCGCTTCGTGTTGGTGAGCGCGTCTCCACAGCGGTTCTCGTGCTCGGCGCGCTCCAGGGTGGTCAGCTCCATAAGCAGGGTGCCGCCGGGGGCTAGGCTGCGCCGCCAGGCCGCTAGAGCGTCTTGGTCGTCACCCGCCGTGGCGAGGTAGCCGAAGCTGGTCCACAGATTGAGCACCGCCTCGAAGGGGCCCGGGGGTGGCTGGCGCATGTCGGCCTGCAGGAGCTTCAACGCCGGACAGCGGCGGCGAGCGTGGGCGATCTGCGTTGGGGAACTGTCGATGCCGGTGACGCAGTACCCCAGTGCGCTGAGCAGCGCGGCGTAGCGGCCGCTTCCGCACGGGACATCCAGAACCCGGGCGCCGGGCTCCAGGGCGAGCAGGGCGACGATGTCACGCAGGTTCTGCTCGGTGCTGTCGTACTTGCCCAGCATACTGAAGGTCTCGGCAAAGCCGTCGTCGAAGAAACGGTCGGCCCAGTCTGCCGGGGCTGAAGGTGGCAGCAACATGTCACAGTCCTCTAACGGGTGGCCGCCCGGCGTCCGGACGGGGCTCGGCGGTCAGGGCGTGCACAAGCAGGCGATGCAGTGTGGCCGTCCGCGCGGCCACAAGATAGCGGGCTGGCACGTGCGTGCCGGTGAGCAGGACAGCGTCGCTGTGCTCGTCGCTGACCAGTCCCCCGGCTGCGGTGACCAGGTGCATGGGCGCGGCGACGTCCCAGGCGAGATGCCCGCACAGCAGGACGACGGCGCCGGCAGCGTGGCCGCGGGCGACGTCGACCAACGCCCGGGTCGACTCGTAGGTGTCGACCCGGTACGCGGTACCGGCGGGCAGCGCCTGGCGCAGGCGGGGTGGATTGCAGTAGACGGCATGGACAGGCTGCGATTCCGCCAGCTGCGGTCCTGCAAGCTGCGCGCAGCCGTGGCTGGAGAAGCTGGCCCGGTTTCCATGGGCGATCGCCAGAATTCCCTCGGCGGGGAACAGGGCAACCGAGAACACGGGGCGCCCGTCGGTCCAGGCGCTGAGCAGGATCGCGAAGTCCGGCGAGCCGTCGAGATACTGGCGGGTGCCGTCGAGAGGGTCCAGGAACCACAGCGTCCGCCCACAGTGGTCATGGGAGCGCTCGTCCTCCTCACTGACGATCTCCGCGCCGGGGACGGTCCGGGCCAGGACTTCGGTGATGATGCGCTCGCTGTCGTGGTCAGCCTGGCTCACCCAGCTGCCGTCGTTCTTGCGTCGCGGCCGCAACCCGTCGGCCTCGTCCTGGCCGTGCTGTGGCCAGGTCCGCAGCAGGCGGCTGCCGGCGCGCTGCACAGCGTCCACAAGGACGTCGCGGGCAGCCGTCGCGTCCAGTGCGCTCACGCTCGCGTCGGCCGGGAGCGGGCGCTTATGTCGACGTCGGCGACATGCTCGGGGGCTGGGGCCAGGGCGTGGGTGACAGCGCTGGTCCAGGTGTCCCAGGACCACGCGCTGTCATAACGGCTGGGGCGTGTTGGCCGACGGTGCTGGCTCCGCATCGCCTCGACCAGGGCCGCGACTTCCCCTGTGCCAGTGGGCACAAGCAGCACGCTGTCGTGGACGCCGGTCTGCCCGGCGAGGTTGCCGGTGCAGATCAGCGGGCGCTGGTGAGCCAGCAGCATACTGGTCGGCCCAGAGGTCTCCCCCAACCAAGGGTGCCGTAACTGAATACCGCAGTCCACCGCCACGACGAGGGCGTCGAAGTCATCGTCGGCCAGGTACCCAGTGTGCCGGACACACGGCTCGTCCGGGAGCTGGATGTCGTACTGAGTCGCGCCGACGAGCAGCAGCAGCGCCTCAGCCGGCCGATCGCTCCAGCTCTGCCAGGCGGTGAGAATCTGCTCCACACGCTTGTACTCACCGATGAACCCGAAGGTCGCGAACACGTAGGTGTCCGGCGCGATCCCGAGCCTGGCGCGGACCGCAGCCGGGTTGCCTTCCGGGATGCGCCCGACGGGGAAGGGCAGTACGTCGACGCGTGCGCGCGGATAGCGCCCGACAAGGACAGCCGCGGCCTCAGGCGAGTGGACAAGCGTGCGGGTGGCGGCTGAAACCGCAAGGCTCTCGATGCCCGAGTCCAGGCTGTACCGGTCGACGTGCGGGTGGCCGGCCAGATGCCGCTCCAGATCATCGCGGTGGCCGAAAGCGCCTCCCAGGCAGCGCCCCAGCATGGCTAGGACGGCGGCGCGCTCGTCGTCGTCGAGGCGCTGCCACGCTTCGTAGTAGTAGTTGAGGTTGTTGTACTCGTGAAGCAGGACCGGGCCGGGACGGCGGCGCAGCGCACGAAACGCGCTGTGGTGCAGGACGTTGTTTCCCAGGTGGTACAGCACCACGTCAAAAGAGCTCGGGTCCCAAGCGGTGTCCTCACCAACGTGGGTGACGTCGTAGTGCTCGCGCAGGTAGGGCAGCGACGCCTGGATGTAGCGAGCGACCCCGCTACTGCTCGGGCAGCCCGGCCCGTACACGCCCAGGGTCAGCCGCGGCCGCGTGCACCCCACCATCGCCGGGCGGGTCATCCGACCGCTCTGTCTACACGCCAGCGCACTGCGGCTTCGCGGTATACCGTGAGGGTCTGCTCGACTGCCCGCTCCACCGAGAAGGCCTTCATAGCCCGCGCCCTGCCGGCGGCCCCGAGTTGCGCCCGCCGGTCCGGCGCGGTAACGAGGCTGTCCAGAGCCTGCGCGTAGGTGCGCGGGTCGGAGGTGTCGACCAGCAGCCCCGTGGCCGCGCTGACGACCTCACGCAGCCCGTCGGTGTCGGTTGCGACCACCGGCAGCCCCGCGAACATCGCCTCCACACACGCCAGGCCTAGGCCCTCCAGGGTGCTGGGCTGAGTGGCGATGTCGCTCGCAGCCCACGCCAGGTCCCGGACCGGGTCCGGGCACGACTCCAGGACACTGACCCGGTCCTGGCAGCCCAGGCGGGCGAGATCTGCGCGGACGAGATCCAGATAGCCCACGTCCGCGCTGTTGCACGAGCCGACCAGCAGCAGCCGAACCTGGGTCCGCGTGCCCATGAGCTGGTAGGCCTCGACTAGGCGGCGCTGGCCCTTGCGCTCCTTGAACCGACCGACCAATGTGATCAGTATCCCGTCCGCTGGCACGGCGCAGCTGCGGGCCAGCAGCCGCCGCGCTTGCATCCGGTGCGGCCGCACCGGCGCGCCGACAGGCAGACCGTGATGCACCACCCGGACGCGCGCGGCGGGCACGCCCAGCCCCACGGCCTGTACGGCGAACGCGTCGCTACCGGCCAGCACGAGGTCCGGCGCCAGGCCGCCGACGATCAACCGGGAGCGGGAAGGGCCGCATGGCTCGGTCTCAGGCTGCGTCTCGTGGAACGATGCCACCAGCGGCGCCCGATGGTGCAGCCCAGCCAGGGCGGCCAGCAGTAGCGCCGCCTGAGTGTGTGTGTGCACGACGTCAAACGATTCGGCGCCCAGGAGTTCCTCGACGTCGCTGAGCAGACCGAACAGGGCTACCTCCCAAGGCACCGTCTGCTGTCCCGACAGTCCGGCAAGCAGCGCGCCAGCACGCAGCACGATCACACCATCCTCCAAGCCCCGGACGGGCTCGGTCTGGCTGTCCCGGTTCGTCAGAATGGTGACCTGATGGCCTTGCGCGGCCAGGGCCTGCGCCAGCGTGACGACATGGGTTTCTAGCCCACCTGTCCGGGGTCGGTAGGTAGTGCTGACCAGGCAGACCCGCACGTCAAGCGTCCCGCAGCCACAGCAGGCCGCCAGACGCTGGTGCACCACTAGGCACCAGGCCGGCTCCGCCGCCAGGCAGCAGGTCGAGCAGGCCCACGAGCGCCGTGATCGTAAGGACAGGCAGGGGGCGGTGGACGCGGTGCCGATCGTAGAGGACTGCGGTGCTGATCCCGGCGGTGTGAGCCCCGAACACATCGTTCAGCAATCCATCGCCTACGAACCATGCATCCTCCGGCGCGGTACCCAGCTCGGCGAGCGCAGTCTGGAAGATCTGCGGCTGAGGCTTCTCGCAGCCGACAGCGGTGGAGTCGGCCACCACGTCGAACAGGTTCGACAGGCCGAAGGCCGTCAGCTCGGCGGGCAACGTGCCGTCCGAGTTCGAGACCGCCGCAGTGCGCAGCCCTTGGCTCCGCAGCGTCTGCAGCACCAGGACGGCGTCGGGGTCCAGGTCGCAATATAAGTCAGGACGTTCGGCGCACGCTGTCCAGGCGCGCATACCGGTGTCCGGGGACACTCCCAGCAGAGCCCCCCACACCACCCCGACCTTCTCCGTGCGCGTCAGTCCCCGCGGGAAGTCCAGGTGGTGGACCTCAGCGGCGGCCGCCAGCGCAGCTGCGGCGTCCTGAGCCTGCAAACCTTCCGCCGCGCCCAAACGGTTGAGCTCGTCGAGCATGACCCGACCGCTGGGGTGGATGAGCGTCATACCGATGTCGAACAGCACCGCATGCGGCGGTGCTGGCCGGGCAACGGTCACGGCAGGAGCTCCACGAACGCCGCGTCCAACGGCGGCCGCTGGCCGACGCACATCGCCCGGTAGGCGGAACGCAGCGCACTTCCCACGGGCGCAGCGCGGTCGCGCGGCACGTGCCCGTCGATAGAGGCAACGAGGCGAACCTCGTCCAGGGTGCCGGTGACGAAGACCTCGTCGGCGGTGTAGATCTCCGAGCGGCTTAGCGAGCGCTCCTCCACCGTCAGGCTCAACACTGCCCAGGCGAGCTTGATGACTGTGGCCCGGGTGAGGCTGTCTAACACCCCATCCGCCAGCGGCGGGGTCACGAGCCGCCCGCGCCGGACGGCGAAAACCGAAGCGCCAGCGGTCTCCGCTACCGTGCCCCGGGCGTTGAGCAGAATCGCCTCGTCCGCGCCGGCGCGGAGTGCCTCCAGCCGCGCGAGCCGGAACGCCGTGTAGGCGGCACCGTTCTTGGCCAGCGTGGATAGCGCCGCCTCCGGAATGCGTTGGTAGGAGCTGACGACACAGGTCATTGAGTGATCGCTGGTCGGGTCCGTGGCGTGGCAGGCGATGAACGCACCGGTGCTCACGGTGTCCCGCGCTGAACTGTATCGGCCCGTTTCAAGGTACAGAGTGGGCCGCAGGTACACGTCGCCGCAAGGGCTGAGCGCGTCTAGCAGTTCACTGATGCCCTGGCGCATCATTGGGATCAGTCCGTCGTGCGGAATGTGGAGCAGCCGGGCGGAGTCGCCGAGCCGCTCCAGGTGCGCGGTCAGCGAGACCACGGCGTGGCAGCACTGACCTGGCCGCCAGTACCCACGGATCCCCTCGAACACATTTAGCCCACGCAGCGCGGTCTCCGATGTCACGTGGACCTGGGCGTCCTGCCAAGGCACGACAGCGCCGTTCCACCAGATCAGCTTCGGGTCAACCTCGTACACCGGGCCTCCAACCGCGTGTGACCACCGAGGACTCCGACGTCGTCAGGGGCCCCACGCCTAGGCTTGCATGTAGGACCGCCGGGAGGTAGTCGACGTGCGGCGACAGAGCTTCCAGCAGGGGTAGTCCCGGGTGCGCGACCTGGCCCCGCAGTGGACCGTCGCTCCGGCGCACCGACAGCAGGCAGGTGAACTCCGGCGTCTGACCCGCAGCCGCGAGCCCCTGCAGGTGACGTTGGAAGGTCTGGTGCGCTAGGCCTGCGGCGGGGACGTCGGCGCGCAGCATGATTCCGACGTCGCCGAACGCACCGAGGTCCTTCACCGCCCACAGACTCGCCGCACTCGGCGCCAGCTCCACACCGGTCTCCTCAGCCAGTTCACGGACCGCGTGCTCGCGCACTGCATGTGCGGTCAGCGGTGCGCCCTCGTCTGGGGGGCGCACGTTCCCGCCAGGGAGCTGGACTCGCCCGGGCGTGCTGGTGTCAGGCGCCATCCGGCCAAGCAACACCTGCCCGTCAGCTGTCTGGGCAAGGACAGAAACGAACAACGCCCGCGCGAAGCGGCACTGCACCACCTCTTCCGGGCCGTACCTCCACAGGTACTGCGCGTAGCTGGCCCGGGACCAACGGACCGTGCACCGGGCCCCATCCCAGTCGACGGACCGGGCAGCCAGGATCGGCCCGTCGAACAACCGCGGGTTCGCCGAGGCTCGTGCTTTCCACAGGCTATCGATCTCCAAGCGCTCTGCTGCGCTGTACTGGACCTCGTCGATCTGCTCAAACACCATGTGCTTGGCGAGCTGCAGGCGTGCCGCGCTAGTACGAGACGGACCTCCCGGCGCTGTCACGCTGTCGAACGCGCAGGCGCGGCACCGAGCTGGGCGACCAGCTCGCTCAGCGTCACGCCGGCCGGGCGACGGCACAACACGTCACCGTCACGGGCACCCTCGACTGGGTAAGACACGAACCGGCCATCCTCCCAGAACCCCTCCGTGTCGAGAAAAAACACCATCATCCCCCGGTCGCGGGCGCGTGCTTGCACTCTTCGTCGGTCAGCGTGGCTCCCTACCACTAGCAGGGCGCGAGCCTGCGGCAGGAACGAGACCGGCGGTATCTGCTGGTCATACCGGCGCACATAGAGCTCCTCCAGCCCCACCCGGTCAGTCAGCCCATCGAAGTTGTTGGTGATTACCGGCCCGATGATGTGGCCGGCGTCGGCCAGGGAGCGCAGCGCTGCGTGACCGGGTGTCGGCTCGGCCGTAAAGCAGGCAACGAACATCTCGACTAACTCCGGCAACTTGGCCTCGGGCTCGGTCAGCAGCTCGCTCAGGAATGTGTCGGCTTGCGGGCTGAGCACGAAGCAATGCGTTGTCCGGTTGGTGACCTGGTAAATCTCGTGCAGCCGGTGCAGCGCCGGAACACCTGCCTCCACCGACATGCCGCAGCCGACCTCGACCTGGAAGGGCAGGTACCGGTCCAGCATTGACAGGTCCGGCACCTCCGTCGGGCTCTGACGCCGGTCCTTGACGCGCATCCCGTGCGCCAGGACATCCCAGGGCAGATCCCGCACCTGCGGCGGCGGTAAGTAGTCCGCCGACGTCACTACGACATCAAGCGCGCCATACCCGCCCGCCAGGCGGCGACCGGCGCGTTCGTCCTGCGGGTGCGCGCCGTACTCGGATACCTCACACCGCAGGTCGCCGCGCGCCCACTCGTTGCCAGGCGCACCAGATCGCCAGCCACCATCGGCCAGGGCCTGCAAGACCTGGCGGCGGTGGATGCATAGCTCCGCACGGGGATAGGCCACAGATGAGGCGAGGTAGAAGTCCGCCAGCACCAGACGCGCCGGCCGGACAAGGTCGTCAAGCGCGTAGCGGTACCGGTAGTGCAGCAACCGGCGCCGTGCGTCCTGCGGCCCTTTCCACAGGGACTGGTCAGCATTGGTAGGGTCCTGCGTCCTGCGCCACAAACCCTCCTCAACGTTGCGGGGCCGGTCTCGGCGGCTGCCGAAGTGTCTTTGCCAGCGGGCCACCATCGGCCCGTCAAGGTCGTGCACGGCAAGTGGGAGTTGCACAGGCCTCCTTCTCGGTGGCTCCTAGGGCTAGATAACGCGAGAGGTCGGCGCTTCTCCCCACAACCCCTTCCGCAATCCACCGTAAGCGGCTCGGCCGCGTACTGGCCACCGAGCTGTTCGTCCGAAGCGGCACCGTCTAGACGGGAGCCCGCCGCCCCGAACAGGTCGACGTGCCCGGAGCCAAGCATATCCGCTTCCCAGACTGGTGAGCTCTCGCAATCGGCTGACCTGAATTGTCGGATGGGGCTGGCGGCGTCATCCGACCGGGTGTCTACAAGATCGGGTACGGTCCAACCCACCGGACCTGGGCGGCGCAGTCATCACCGCCGGCGCGGTCCACGTCCACCGCGACAACATCGAAGGCGTTCTTCAGCGAGGCGGCGAGTACGTCCTCACCGTCAAGTCCAACCAGCTCAAGCTCCGCGCCAAGCTCACCGAGCTCTTCGGTGACCGTGACGGGGCTTTCCCCCTCCTCACCACATCACCTTTGACCGCAGACACGGCCGCTGCGAGACCCACGAGGTCACCTGCACCGCCAACGTCGTCGACCTGGACTTCCCCGGCGTCTTCCAGGCCTTCCGCATCCGCTGCGTGACCACCGACCCGTACGGCAACCCGACACGAACCGAGACCGCCTACGGCATCTCCAGCCTGACCACCTATCAGGCCAACCCCGCCGACATCGCCGCGCTCGTCCGCAGCAACTGGCAAGTGGAAAATCGCGCCCATTACGTCCATGACGTCACCTTTGATGAAGACAGATCGCAGGTCAGAACCGACTCCGCGCCCCAGATCATGGCCAGCATGAGAAACGCCGCGATCAGCCTGCTACGACTCGCCGGCTGGACGAACATCAAACAGGCCACCGAGAAACTCTCCCGCCGACTCAACCAGATCCTCACCCCGCTCGGCGTCTAGCCCAGCAACCAAAAAGGAGGTGATCAACTACGCCATGGCTTTGACGAAGGCCCTGACTCCGGCCCCGGCACGGTGGCGACGCCGACCAACAAGGTCAACCCGACTCGCCCAACCCAGACCCGATCCGCACGCTCAACCGCGCCAACCCGGCGCTACGTCGTCATCCCCAACGGCGGGTGACACGGGGTTGGCTACCGCCCCGTTGGCCGAGCGCACGTCAGCGTCGTCTCTATTTCCGTCTCATTCGCCTTCGTTCGCGGACATCCGCCGGCTACCGCGAGGCTGCTCCGGCGCAGGTTATGGACGCTGCCGACCGGAGATGGACACTGTACCGGAGGCCTGAAAATCGGAAGGTCGGCGGTTCGACCCCGCCCCTGGCCACCACCTCTGAACAGCACAAACAGTCTCCATTAGTGATCTTTAATCAATCTTTGTCCAACTGGCTGTCCAATTCCGCTTCTTGCACTCGCCCCTATGGCACGCACGAAGCAGTCCCCGAAGGACCTGACCGGCATCCGGCAGCGGGGCGGCACGTACCAGGTGCGGCTCTTGGGTGGGCAGGACCCGGTGACCGGCAAGCAGGTGATGTTGACCGGTTCGGCGCAGGACGAAGACGGGGCGATCAAGCTCCGGGACAAGTTCCGCCGGCAGGTCGCGGAGGCGACGGCGGCGCGCACGAGTGTGACGTTGGGCTATCTGCTCGATGAGTGGCTGGCCTGCCACCAGGTCGAGCGGACAGGTTGCGGGGGCCGTGCAGTGTGATCACCACCGCGCCCTGATCAGACCCGATGGCCGCGGTCTCGACAGTGCTTGCGAGCCGGCGCATGGGTCCTCCGCGGTTATGTGAGTTTGCTGAGGAGTTCCGCGTCGATGCCCGCTTGGCGGAGGATGTCGGCCTGGGTGCCCTGCCGCAGCGGGTCCCGATTCAATGGGACGATCACGGTGCGGGACCCGCTGCGAAACTTGCAGTGACTTCCTCGGGTATGCACGACGGTGAAACCGGCTCTCTCCAAGATTTTGATCATTTCTTTGCTAGACAGGCGAGGTGTACGAGAGCTCACGCCGCACCGACCGTGACGTCAAACGAGGTGACGACCGGATGGGCAGACTGGTCCGGAATGGGCGCGTCTTCCAAGTAGAGTTCGACGGCCTCCCGCAGCATCATCAGAGCCTCCTCCACCGTGTCCCCTTCGCTGGTGACGTCGAGTTCTACGCACCGTGCGACGTAGCCACCGTCTTCAGGGGTGAGGCTTGCGGTCAACGTGATCGTCTGGGACATGTCCTCAGTATCGCTCATTGGTCGAGCAAACTGGACACCCGATCGACACCCACCTGGGCCAGCTTGTGGGTGCCGAAGACGAGGAACCTCACTGCCCGACGGCGAGTGGCAGCCCGCGCTCCTGGACCGCAACCGCCGCGTACTCAAGGGCAGCCACGATGTCCACATTTTTCAAGATCAGGAAAGTTCTTAAGGATCTCCACCTCGGCACGCCCCGCAGCGAGCTGACCGAGCACGGTGCTCACCGGCATACACAGGTCACGGATACAGCGCAGCTCGCCCATCTTCGCGTGATCGATGTTGATCCGTTCAAACGCTATGACCGCCACCTCCTCCGGTCACCATAGGATGATCCACGTGACGGTAACCCTCAACACTCCGTGTGGTGTGTCCTGATCGCGGCTCCGGAGCCCCAGGCCACCACCACCGGCCACTCCCGTGGATCGTCACGTGGTTCGCCAAGAGACCGTCGGCGACGTTTCCTTCCCCAGCACCAGATGCCCGCCGAGCACCACGCCCGGGCCGTCTCCATT
>JBDTAX010000105.1:0-4578 GCA_039924425.1 Pseudonocardiaceae bacterium | reverse complement strand
GGCTGGGCGGGTCAGCGACCAGGCGCCCGTACCGCTCGGTGCGCACCGTCCCCGCACCCACCATGACCGCATCAACACACGTCCGCAGCTCGTGGAACAACTGCCGGTCCGCCGGAGTGCTCATCGGGGCGGTGCGGTGCGCCACCGCAGCCGCGCCATCGACGCTGGCCACCATGTTGAGCACCAGGTACGGGCGGTGAGCAGGCGCCAGACCGGCCAGCGCAAGCCCCTCCAGCGCCTCGATCGCGGTGACGCTCCTCGGCCCGGGCAACAACCGCCGCAACACCACCGAGGGTTCATCCACCCCCATCAACCTACCGGCGCAGCGCTGCGCGATCGTCCAGGCCGTCAGACAGATACTCCCTGCCACCCGTGGTGCCGCGTGTATCCTCCCCGGTCCGTAGACAGTTTCAGGGACTCCTCAACCCGTGTGGGGACTCCCACCCCTGATGAGGGCGTGTGACATGTGGGCGTGGGGGAAGGCCAAAAAGGCCAGACAGTCCCGGGACAGCACCGAGGAGATCGACGGCTACCGCGACCTCGTTCAAGTCGGCCAAGGCGGCTTCGGCGTCGTCTACCGGGCACGGCAGGAAGGCCTCGATCGCGAGGTAGCCGTCAAGGTGCTGACGGTCCCGGCCGTCGACGAGGCGGCCCTGACCCGGTTCGAGCGCGAATGCCAGCTGACCAGCCGGCTCACCGGGCATCCCAACGTCGTGACCGTGCTCGACACCGGGACGGCCCGCTCCGGCCGCCCCTACGTCGCGACCGAATACTTCGAACACGGCTCGCTCAAGCAACGCCTCGACCGGGACGGCCCACTGCCGCTGAAGGAGGTGCTGCGGGTCGGCGTCAAGGTTGCTGGCGCGCTGGCCGCCGCGCACGATGCCGGAATCCTGCATCGCGACATCAAGCCGGAAAACATCCTGGTCTCTGGCTACGGGGAGCCAGCGCTGGCTGATTTCGGTGTCGCGCGCCTGCTCGACACCAGCGAGCTCTCAACTCGGACCGACGCGTTGACGCTCCACCACACCGCGCCGGAAATTCTGGAGGACGTGCCGCCAAGCCAAGCCTCCGACGTCTACGCGCTGGGCTCAACGCTGTACCAGTTGCTGTCCGGAAATCCCCCTCATCGGCACGGCACCCACGAGAGCATCGCATTGGTGCTGCGCCGCATTCTCACCGAAGACCCGCCCGACATCGCCCGGCCGGACGTGCCTGAGCAGGTGATGGCCATTCTGCGCAAGGCCATGGCCAGGCAGTTGCAGAACCGCTTCGCCGATCCGTTGGCGTTAGGGGTCGCCCTGCAACATCTCCAAGCCGAGTTCGGCTTCACTGTGACTGAGCTGTCCCCCATCAGGGACCAGACCGGTCTCAGGCCCCGCCGCGCCTCGCACCACCAGGCACCATCGAAGCATCATCGCCGGGGATTAGCCTTGGTGTCGTTGTTGGCTATCGTCACGACGGTCGGCGGCTTCGTCGCGTGGAGAACGAGAATATTCACTGACTCTACTCCTCAGGGGTCAGTCCTCGCGAGATCTTCCCCCGGCTACCACCCGCTCACCACCACGCCACCGCCGCTCACCAGTATCTCAGCGTCGCCGACCACCCAGGCAGGGCCACCTGAGCCGGCATCATCGTCCCCGCAGCGCCCGCCCGAACCGCTCCCACCACCACCAGGAAGACCGCCTACGGCACAGTCGACGCCCGCCGCACCACCAGTGTCTGGGCCGCAAGCGACACCACCGCAACAGCCCCCAACGTCAAATCCAGTCATCCCTGGTTTCCACATTCGAAACCAATACTCCGGCAAGTGCCTGGCTGCCCCATCCGACTCCGGCAACTCCCTGGTTCGCCAGGTTACCTGCGACCAAAACGACACCAGTCAGCGCTGGCTACTCCCAAACCCGCAGGACGACAACCGAAATTCTTTCCAGATCCGCAATATAAAATTTCAGAACTGTATCACCAGTAACATAAACGGCCTCGCCACGGAAGCGATGTGCGAGTACGCTCAGCTCAACGGTTGGGTATTCTCAATAACAAAAGGTAACGCCCGCCTCGAATACCGAACTTCCGGGCTATGCCTCGGGGACTTCGGGGACTTCGCAAGCCTGCAAATCTGCCAAGATTCTCCAAATCAATACTGGGATATCTCCTGAATTTTCCGCAACGGAGCCCGACGGGCGAGGTGGCGCGCGACCGAGGTGTCGATCATGACCAGCAGCGGGCTTTGATCCACTCTTCCAACTCGAGGGCGCGCTCGTGCTCACCGAGTGCGCGCAGGTCCAGCGCGAGGTTGTGGGCTGAGTCCAGGGTGTGCGGGTGGTCGTCACCGAACACCCGACGGCAGCGGGTCAGGGTTTCTTCGTCCAGCTCGCGGGCCCGCTGGTGCTCACCCAGCTCCCGAAGATCGTTGGCAAGGTTACTGACCGAGTTCAGGGTGTCGGGGTGGTCATCACCGAGCAGGTCCCGGTTCAGCTGGTACACGCGTTCAAACAACGCCTGGGCGGGCTGGGGCTCGCCCCGGGTCACCAAGTAGATCGCGGCACGGTCGAGCAGCCAGGGGAGGTCATTGTGGTCCGGGTCGCCGCCGCGGGCGGGGTCGGTGACGGTCAGCACGTGCGGCAGCAGCTGCCGCCAGACCGGCCAGCTGGTGGGGTTGTTCCACGGGTCAGCCGGCACAGCGTCTCGCAGCAGCCGGCGGGCGAGCATGGTCATGTTGTCTTCGCCGAAGATGCCGCTCTGGCGGTCGCGCAGGGCAGCTTGCACGAGCCGGTGGACCTCCAGAGTGTCCGGACCTACCCGAGCCAGCGCACGGCGCCGCAACAGTCCGGTCACCCCGGCGAAGGCCACCGGGTCACTCACCGCCACCTTCAGCGGTGGGGGTAGCAGGTCCGCCCAGGCGGTGAACAGGGTCAAGGGGATCGGCTCAGGAGCCAACTGCGCGGCCAGCCGCAACAGCGCCAACGCGGCGGGGTCATCGGCGGCCAACTGATCGAACGCCAGGTGCAGGCTCGCGGCCAGTGACGCGTGGTACGTCGTCGGCACCCCCTGGGCCAGGATCGCGGTGACCTGGCGGGCCAGCTGCTGAAGGTAGGCTTGGCTGCTCAGCCCCGTCGCGTAGAGGTAGGCCGCCGCTTGGGTGAGCGCCAGCGGCAGGTTATCCAGCGCATCCGCGACCCGAGCGGCATCATCCTCAGCCAGCCGGGGGAGCCGTTGGCGCAGCAGGCTGACCGACTCACAGCGGTCGAACACATCCACCGACACCGACGCGGCCAGCTCCTGCCAGTCCGGATGCCGGGAGGTGATCACCACATGGCCGGCGCCACCCGGCATGAAGGGGGCGACGAAGTGTGGCGCCGCGGCATTGTCATAGATCAACAACCAACGGTCCCGCCCCCGCAACACGCCCAGCAGGCGCGACACCGCCACCTCCGCCGTCTCGGCCTGGTCCGCCAGGCCCAGTGCCCGGGCCAGTTCAGCCAACCGGTCCGCGATCAGCGCTGGTTGTTCCGAGGGCACCCACCACACCACGTCGTAGTCATCGCCGTGACGGTGGGCGTACTCGATGGCCAGCGCGGTCTTGCCGATCCCACCCATGCCGTGCACCGCCTGCACCACCGTCGAGCGACCCGCGCACAGCGCGGTGCGCAAGCTGATCAGAAGCTGCTCACGGCCCGTGAAGGCAAGGTTTCGCGCCGGGACGTTCCACACCCGCCCCACCGGCATCAGTACCGAGCTAGGCCGAGGCAGCCCCACCAGGGACTGAAAGAGCACCTCACTGAGCTGCTCCGGGGTACTCACCGACGCCGTGGTCAGCCCACTATCGGCCAGCCGGGTCCGGAACGCCTCCTGCCGGTCACCGTGTTCACGGTCGACGAACAGGTCTTTCGGTCCTTGTGCTTGCTCATCAAGCAGGAACACCAGCCTCGGCTTGCCGCTCTCGCTGGCCGCTTGGAACTCCAGTTCGGTGTAGGACAGGTGGGGGTGATCGCGCACCGGCGAGCCGTAACGAAACCCGATGATCGCCACGTACACATCCGCCTCGGCCACGGCCTGCCGGCACACCTGCGCGGGCACCTCGTCGCGGGCGCCCAGGTACGCCATATTCACAATGGCGTCCCCGGCCCGGGTCACCGCCTGCTCCGCGGCGGCGGCGAACGACCGGCCCTCAGGCAGGCGCCGCAGCTCAGACGTGTGACTCACGAACACCCGCCGCGGCGGTTCAGCCATGGCCGACAGCATCCCACCCAGCGCCATCTTCCAACAAAGCCAGGTCGCGCCACATCTACCGTCAACCTACCGGCGTATGAGGGCTGTATGGGTGTCAACTCACGTAGGTGACGGTCTCGTCGTTGCGTACAAGCAGACGCGCGTCAGTGAGTGAGGAGTTGGTCGCGACCTGACCACTCCATCGGGTGGACACCACAGGCCGACCGGCAACGTCCAGAGCCACACCGCGGAGGTAACCAGACACGCTGAGACCACGCTCCGCCGCGTGGGCTTGTACCGCCGCAAGTTCATCTTCGGTGAAGCGCACGCTCACCATCGCGCCGCGCTGGCGCTGCTCGGAGCGCC
>JBDTAX010000104.1:0-20484 GCA_039924425.1 Pseudonocardiaceae bacterium | reverse complement strand
TTGCTGCTTGATGAGCCCGCCGTGGCCGTCGAGCTGCGGCGGGTCCTCGACGAATCCCTGACCCCGGTGTTGACGCCAGCGGAGCAGTCTCGGGTCGGCGCGATCATCATGACGGGAACTTCCCACGACAGCAGCACCTTCAACCAAGTCGCTGGCGACCAGATCAATTACCGACCATGACCACCGCCCCGCCGATTCCGCCGGCCGAGGACACTCCGGGCGATGCTCCGGTCCAGATGAGCGGCACCTCCCACGACACCAGCACTTTCAACCAGGTCGCCGGTGACCAGGTGAACATCCACCTGCCCCCGGCACCGCCCTCACCGGCGACGTGCACCTTGCCGGCTGACACGGCCGCGTTCACCGGGCGCGGCAAAGAACTCCACGACATCATCACGGCGGTGACCGCTGCGGCCGAGGCGGGCCGGGTGGTGGCCATTCACGCCCTCGACGGCATGCCCGGGGTGGGCAAGACCGCCCTCGCGGTTCACGTCGGCCACCGGTTGGCCGATCGGTTCCCCGACCGGCAACTGTTCCTTGACCTACACGCCCATACCGCAGGTACGGAGCCGATGACACCCCAGGCGGCGCTGGCCAGCCTGTTGACCGCCGACGGCGCGGATACCCGCAACCTTCCCGAGAACCTCGACGAGCGGGCCACGCTATGGCGGGACCGGATGGCCCACAAACAGGCGCTACTCACCTGGACAACGCCGCCAGCAGCGGCCAGGTCACACCCCTGCTGCCGGGTTCGGCGGGTTGTCTGGTGCTGGTCACCAGCCGCCGCTACCTGGGTGATCTTCCCTCGGCGGTGCCAATGTTGTTGGACACCCTGCCCCCTGATGAGGCCCGGCAGATGTTCCTTCGCCTGGCTCCCCGCGCCGCCGCCGAGCCCGCCAGGGTGGCTGAACTGGTGGGGCTGTGCGGGTACCTGCCGTTGGCGATCTCGTTGCTGGCCAGTCTGTTCAGCAAACACCAGTCCTGGACAATGGGCCACCTGATCACCGAGACGAAGACGACCCTCCTCACCGCTACCGCAGAGAACCGCACCGTCGCCGCCGCGTTCGACCTGTCCTACCAGGATCTGCCGACCGACCGGCGACGCTTCTTCCGCCGCCTCGGTCTGCACCCGGGTGTCGACATCGACGCCTACGCCGCCGCCGCACTCGCTGGCATCCCCCTGGATCAGGCCAGTGAGCATCTCGACGCGCTGCACAGCGATCGTCTGCTCGACGAACCGGTATATCGCCGGTACCGCATGCACGACCTGATCCGCGACTACGCTCGCACCCTAGCGGCCACCGACCCCGCCGACGAGCGCGACCAGGCCCTCGACCAGTTACTCGACTACTACCAGCACACCGCCGCCCTCGCCGACACTTTCCTCACCCGACACCCCAGGTCCGTTGCCGCCACACCAGCCGCGCCGCCGGCTGCCGCACCCGAGCTGGCCAACTACAACCAGGCGCGGGCCTGGCTACAGATCGAACGCGCCAACCTGCTCGCCTGCCTTGACATGTCACCCACCACCCGAGTGGTCGCACTCACCGCCTGCCTCACTCACCTGCTGCGCATCGACGGCCCCTGGACCCAAGCCCTGGAACTCCACACCACCGCCGCCACAGCGGCACGACACCTTGACGACCGACTCGGCGAAGCGGACGCCCTCACTCAGCTGGGGTTCGTGCGGTACCTGACCGACGACTATCTGGGCGCGACCCAGGTGCTGGAGCAGGCCCTGGGCGTCTGCCGCGACATCGGCGACCGACTCGGCGAAGCGAACGCCCTCCACTATCTGGGGCGCGTGCGGCGGTTGACTGGCGACTATCCGGGCGCGACCCAGACCCAGGAGCAGGCCCTAGGTATATACCGCGACCTCGGCGACCGGAACGGTGAGGCGAGTACCCTCAACCATCTGGGGGACGTGCTGGAGGGGACCGACGACTATCTGGGCGCGACCCCGGTGCTGGAGCAGGCTCTGGCCCTTTACCGCGACTTCGGCGACCGGCTTGGCGAAGCGAACGCCCTCAACATTCTGGGGGCCGTACAGCGGGCGACCGGGGACTATCCGGGAGCGGCCCGGTCCCACAGGCAGGCCCTGAGCCTCTACCGCGACTTCGGCAACGGGCTCGGCGAAGCGAACGCCCTCCGCGATCTGGGGCACGTGGCGTGTTTGACCGGTGACTATTCGGTTGCGGTCCAGATGCTGGAGCAGGCCTTAGGTATCTGCTGCGACCTCGGCGACCGGCGCGGCGAGGCGGACACCCTCAACCATCTGGGAAACGTGCGGCAGGCGACCGGTGACCATGCGGGCGCGGTTCAGGCCCTCGAGCGGGCCTTGGGCATCTACCGCGACCTTAGCATCCAGCTCGGCGAAGCGGCGGTGCTCAACCACAGCGGGACGCTGCACCGAAAGTCCGGGGATCCGGAACAGGCGTTGGCCCACTACCAGCGTGCTCTGGATCTCGCTCGTGCGGTGGACAGCCCATTGGAGCAGGCACGTGCCCTCGAAGGAGTGGGTCGATGCGCCCTGGCCAGGGGCGACACCGCGACCGTCGTGACCGAGTTTCGGCAGGCGCTGGAGATTTACCAGCGCATCGGCGCCGCCGAGGTGACCCAGCTCGCTGCCGATCTGGCGGATCTGGACGTTGAGTAACGCTGCAATGGCACGCTGTCCATCCTCCGGGGCCAGTCATCTGGTGTGTTCTACTGGTGCCCACTGGTGATCGTCGAAAGTGGGGTGTGGCCGTTCAGTTGTGCACGGCCACACCCCACTTTCGACGATCTAGCTACGGCTACGACGAAGTTGGGCTACCGAAACATCGAAGTGCCGTTGCGGTACTACGCTGGACGGCAGGTCCGGCGATGGGCTCGGGGTGTCCGTCATCGCCGGACCTGCCTGCTCAGGAGGCGGCGATGACGGGCGCCGCCAGGTGATGCTCAGCCTGATTCGTGGGGTGCGCTCACCGCTCCCGTTGGCTCAGCCACTCTCGCACGTCCACCAAGCTGCAGGTCGTGCCCGTGTTGTTGAGCAATTGCCACCACACCGCGTCCAAGCCTTGGTGCATGGCGAATTCCAGGGCGCGGCACACGGTGCATCGTGGCCGCCGGTGGCAGAATCGCCACGCCCATCGTGACCAACCGCAAAACGGGCACTGGCCCCGCTTGTTGACTTGGTGCTCTTCGAGCAGAGTGACAGCAAAGGTGAGCAGCCGCGCGGTGTGTTCGGCCAGCGCGGCCGGGGGCTGGGCGCCATGGAGCTCATGTGTCCATTGCTCCAACTGCTGCCAGAGCACCCGATATCTCGTCTGCCACACACTGCTCACATCCGCGGGTGCGGTACCGCGTTATCCCCGGCGCCAACCTCCCCATCGTGGATCACGGGTTGGTCGGCGCGCAGCGGGTCGCTCCCGAAAGCCGCCGCGAGCGCTTTCCGTAGTGGGGCGGAATCCGCGGCGCACACGTAGGCGCTCGGGCCGACTCGCCAGCCTTGCAGGAACAGCGCGCCGCCGTCCATGTCGGTCACCAGCACGGTCGGTGGCACGGCCGTGCCAGGGCGGATGCAGTACCCGATGCCGTCTCCGCCCACGCCGGTGGTGCCGACAGGTGGTTCGCTCATGTGCTCCGCTTCCGTCTTGGTCTCGTCGGGACGGTGCCCAGTGTCGGGGCCGTGCCGATAGCGTCGTGTGTTTCACTGTCGGTAGTCGAGCGGTTGCGGGTGGCTGTGAAACACGGTCGAAAAGGGGGCGGTCCAGTGCCGGGGGATGCCAGGCTCGGAGCGGTGCTGCGGGAGCTGCGGACGGCGCGCGAGTTGACGCTGGCCGCGGTGTCCCGGCAGGCCAGATGCACGCTGTCGCTCGTCTCGTATGTCGAGTCGGGGGAGCGTGCGCTGCAGCCGTGGCTGGCGCGGGAGCTGGACCGGATCTATGAAACGGGTAGCGTGGTCGCATCCCTGGCGCGGGGCTCCGGCGGCGCCCCGGAGGGGAACCTCGCCCCTGGGGTGCCCACGAGGGACGTGTTCGTGGTGCTGCTGCCGCAAGGAGGTGTCGCAATGCCCCTCTCCCGACGTGAAGCGCTGACGGCCCTCGGTCTCGGGACGGTGACCGGTGGGCTGCACGGTGAGTTCGAACGCGCGCTGGACCGCATCCAGCCCGATGGTGATGTCCTGCAGTCCCTCCAGGATGCGTTCAATGGCTTCAAGGAAGCCACCCGGATACTGCCGCCCCGTCAGCTTATTGATGCCATGACGGGCAACGTCGCCGTACTGGATGGGTTGCGCCGCAGAGCCGCCGATGCGGACCGACACCGTTACGGCACGCTGCAGGCGCACTACGCTGAATCGCTGAGCTGGTTGAGCGAAGAGGCGGGGGATCTGCCGGGCGCGATGTGGTGGATCGACCGGGCATCGCAGTGGGCACAGACTGCGGGCTGGTCGGGGATGATGACGGGATCTTTTATTCGGCGTTCGATGATGGTCATGAGCTTCTCTGGTGACGGGCTTCGGGTTGTCGGAGAAGCACGGCCTGTGCTCGATATGCCTCAGGCGTCGCCGCGGATGAAGGGCTTGGCGGCCAAGCAGATGGCTTCCGGGTATGCGCTGGCGGGTAACCGGGATGCGAGCCGTCGCACCCTCGATGCGGCAATGGACTGGCTCGCCCAACCAGTTCGTGAGGACGACGCGTTTCTTGGCCAGCTCATCGCGATAAACGATGATCTGCTTGCTGTCTACCAGACGACGTGTGATGTTTATCTCGGTTACGGCGCTCGGGTCATTCCGGTGCTGGAACCCCGGATGGAGTCACTGGCCGGGTCGTCTTTCCGCAGAGCCACCATCACCCGGGTCAAGCTTGCGCGGGCCTATGCCAATGCCGGTCAGCCGGAGGAGGCGTGCCGGGTGGCGTGGGATACCCTCGATGCCATTGAGCGGATCGACTCGCAATCCGCCCGCAATGAATTGCGCCGCGCGGTGCCCGTCCTGAATCGGTGGCATGGGCGCAGTGATGTCCAAGAGGTCCTGCACCGGCTCGGTGCCTAGCCGCGTAGCTGGACACGGTCGTGATGAACGGACCCGATGTCACTGTCAGTGAGGTCCGGGGAAGGACTGTTGCGTTGTGCGGATGTGCCACTGGTGGCAACTTCTCGCCCAAAGTTGCCGTCTGTGGCACATCCGCAACAGATCCACCCAGCCCCTGGTGGGGCGGAAGTGACGGAAGAGACGAGCGCCGGGACGACGAGCGGCCCGTGTCGGTGCCGCATGACGCGCCACACCAGGTGGCCGGCGACATCGCCGAGGCCCCGCGCCTGGATGCCCACTCGCGACAGGGCGACGCAAGCACCGCGACTCCGCCCACGATCGTGAAACGGTCGTGCGTAGCTGAAGGTGGGATCACAGTGATCAACCCCTGTGCGGAGCTGGGTCGCGGCTCACGCTAGACTGGACGGTTGTGACCACACTGAGTCGACCTGTTGTCCTCATCGCTGAGAAGCTCGCGCCGTCGGTGCTCGACGTCTTTGGCGACGAGCTCGATGTCCAGCACGTCGACGGCACCGACCGTGAGGCTCTGTTCGAGGCCCTGGCCGGCGCGGAGGCGCTGCTGGTGCGCTCGGCGACCCGGGTGGACGCTGAGGCGCTCGGCCACGCGCCTCGGCTCAAGGTCGTGGCCAGGGCTGGTGTCGGGCTCGACAACGTTGACGTGCCGGCGGCCACCGAGCGCGGGGTGATGGTGGTCAACGCGCCCACCTCCAACATCGTCTCGGCTGCGGAGCACGCTGTCGCGCTGCTGCTCGCGGTGGCTCGGCGCATCCCGGCGGCTGACGCCAGCCTGCGTAACGGGCGTTGGGAGCGCGGCTCGTTCGGTGGCATCGAGCTGGCCGGCAAGACCGTGGGGGTGGTGGGCCTGGGCAAGATCGGCCAGCTGGTCGCTCAGCGGCTGGCGGCCTTCGGCACCGAGCTGATCGCCTACGACCCCTACGTGTCGCGGGCGCGGGCCGCGCAACTGGGCATCGAGCTGGTCGACCTGGACGAGTTGCTCTCCCGCGCTGACGCCATCTCGATCCACCTGCCCAAGACCCCTGAGACGCTCGGGTTGATCGGCGCCGACCAGCTGGCCAAGGCCAAGCCCGGGGTGCTGATCGTCAACGCCGCCCGCGGTGGTTTGGTGGACGAGCAGGCGCTGGCTGATGCGGTGCGCAGTGGGCAGGTCGGCGGCGCGGGCATTGACGTTTTCGCCAAGGAGCCGTGCACCGCCAGCCCGTTGTTCGAACTTCCGCGAGTGGTCGTCACGCCGCACCTGGGTGCTTCCACAGTCGAGGCGCAGGACCGGGCGGGTACCGACGTCGCGCGCAGCGTGTTGCGGGCGCTGCGCGGCGAATTCGTTCCGGATGCGGTGAACGTGATCGGTGGCGGGGTGGTGGGCGAGGAGGTGCGGCCCTGGCTGCCGCTGACCCAGAAACTGGGCACCGTGCTGGCCGCGCTGACCGCGGGCGCGCTCGCGTCGGTGACCGTGGACGTGCGCGGTGAGCTGGCCGCCGAGGACGTCTCCATCCTGCGGCTCGCGGCGCTGCGCGGCGTTTTCACCGGTGCCGTGGACGAGCAGGTCACCTTCGTCAACGCGCCGCGGCTGGCGGAGGAGCGCGGGGTGGACGTCGCCGTGGTCACCGCCCCGGAGAGCCCCAGCCACCGCAGCGTGGTGAGCGTGCGGGGAGTCTGCGCCGACGCCGCGGTGCACTCGGTCTCGGGCACGCTGTCCGGCCCGACGCAGGTGCAGAAACTGGTCGAGGTCGACGGCCGGCACTTTGACCTGCGGGCTCAGGGTGAGGTGATCCTCATGGAGTACCCGGACCGTCCGGGCGTGATGGGCATCGTCGGCACGCTGCTGGGCGAGGTGGGTGTCAACATCGAAGCGGCTCAGATTAGCCAGATGACGGCGGGCACCGATGCGATCATGATGTTGCGGGTGGACCGGCCAGTTCCCGGCCCGGTGCTGGCCGCACTCCGGCCATCGGTCGGCGCCCGCGCCATTCGGGCTGTCACGTTGTGACTCGCGGTCGCTGCGGGTAGCCTGCGCGCTGCGAAGGGTCCCACTTGCGGGTGCCCGGCAACTGGAGGTGGCGCATGCGGCTCGCGGTGGTCCCCGGAGACGGGATCGGCCCGGAGGTGATCGGCGAGGCGCTCAAGATTCTGGAAGAGGTAGCCCCCGACGCTGAGATCACGCCCTACGACCTCGGTGCCGCGCGCTGGCACGCCACTGGCGAGCTGCTGCCGGAATCAGTTCTGGGCGAGCTGCGCCAGCACGACGCCATCCTGCTCGGCGCGGTGGGGGATCCCTCCGTGCCCAGTGGGATCCTGGAGCGCGGGCTGCTGCTGCGGTTGCGTTTCGAGATGGACCACCACGTGAACCTGCGCCCGGCGCGGCTGTATCCCGGAGTGCGCAGTCCCCTCGCGGACCCCGGCAGCATCGACATGATCGTGGTCCGGGAGGGCACCGAGGGCCCTTATGTGGGCAACGGTGGGTTGCTGCGCAAGGACACCCCGCACGAGATCGCCACCGAGGTCAGCATCAACACCGCGTACGGGGTGGAGCGCGTCGTGCGCGACGCGTTCACCCGGGCTGCGGCGCGACCACGCAAGCACCTGACCCTGGTGCACAAGACGAACGTGCTCTCGCACGCCGGCTCGCTGTGGTCGCGCATCGTGGAGGAGGTGTCGCTGCAGCACCCCGACGTCACAGTGTCCTACCAGCACGTCGACGCGGCCACCATCTTCATGGTCACCGACCCCGGCCGGTTCGACGTGATCGTCACCGACAACCTGTTCGGTGACATCCTCACCGACCTCGCGGCCGCCGTCACCGGTGGGATCGGCCTGGCCGCCAGCGGGAACCTCGACGTCACCCGCCGCAACCCCAGCATGTTCGAGCCGGTGCACGGCTCCGCCCCGGACATCGTCGGCCAGGGCATCGCCGACCCGACTGCGGCGGTGCTGTCGATCGGCCTGATGCTTGCCCACCTGGGGCTGGACGAGCCGTCCCGCCGGGTGGAGGCCGCAGTGGCCTTCGACCTGGCCACCCGTGATCACACCCACCCCGGCGGCACGCACGCGATCGGTGATCGCCTGGCCGCACTGGTTTCTTCAAGCCAGCGCGTCGAGCGCGCCGGCCTGTAGGATGAAGGTGTCATTCTGCTGAGATACCTTCTCACAAAGTCTCTTGGCTGGCTGCTGATGATCGTTGTGGCCACCAACCTGACGTACTTCCTGGCGAACTTTTTCCTGGACCCGCGGGTCAACTACCTCCAGCTGCGGCCACCTCGCACGCCCGAGCAGATCAGCCGCTCGCTGGCCCAGTACAACCTCAGCCGGGACACCCCGTTGCTGAACCGCTGGTGGCACTGGATCAGCGATATCGTCGCGCACTGGAACTGGGGGTACTCGCCGGTCGGGGAGAGCGTGAACTCCCAGATCAGCTTCCGGATAGGGTTGAGCGCCCAGCTCGTGCTGGGATCGCTGCTGCTCTCCACGGTCATCGGGATCAACCTGGCCGTGTACACCGCTGCTCGCCAGTACCGATTCGCCGACCGCTTCTATCAGGGCGTCTCGATCATTGCGCTCAACATTCCGGTGGTCGTCGCCTCGCTGGCGGTGGTCCTGCTGGCGATCGCGGTCAACCAGTCAGTGGGTGCGACGTTGCTGTTCGTCGCGGGCGCCCAGTCTCCCACGGTGCACGGATTCTGGCCGTTGCTGGCCGACCGGGTGCGGCACCTGATCCTGCCGACCATCTCGCTCACCGTGATCAGCTACGCCGGTTATCACCTGCTGCAACGCTCACTGCTGCTTGACAACATCAACTCCGACTACGTGCGGCTGGCCAGGGCCAAGGGACTGACTCGGCACAAAGCCATCCGCCGCCATGGGCTGCGCACGTCGCTGATCCCGGTCGCCACCTCGGTGGCGTTCGCGATCCCGGCGCTGTTCACCGGTGCGGTGATCACCGAGACGATCTTCGCGTGGCAGGGCATGGGCCAGTACTTCACCCAGACGATCAGCAAGAACGACATCCACGGCGCGGTCGCCGTCGCCGCATTCGGCGCGCTGATGACCGCGATCGGCGCGATCCTCGCCGACATCGCCGTGGTGGCACTGGATCCGAGAGTGCGGGCGAGCTGATGACCACCAACGTGGCCCCAGACACTGTGCCGTCCCCAGACCCTATGCTGGCTCCGATCGAGAAGCGGGTGGCCCGCCGCGGTCGGCGACTGTCCCGCCGCCGCCTCTACACGCGCCGATTCCTGCGCAACCGGGCCGCGGTGGCCGGACTGGTGATCCTGGCCCTGCTGGTCGTGTTCGCCATTGTCGGCCCGATGCTGACCCCCTACACCTACACCGACGTCGACTTCACCAACCTGACCTCCGCGCCCTCGTCAACGCACTGGTTCGGTACCAACGGCCCTGGCAACGACACCTTCGCCCAGACCGCGCACGGCTTGGCGCGCTCGCTGGTCATCGGCGTGGTGGTGTCCCTGCTCACCACCCTCATCGCGGCGTTCGTCGGGGCGACGGCCGCCTATCTGGGCGGCACCGCGCAGAAGGCCATCCTGGGGATCGTGCACTTCCTGCTGGTGGTGCCCTCCTTCCTCATCTTGGCGCTGATCTCGCAGAAGGCCGGCGGGGACTGGAAGGTGCTGATCCTGGTGCTGACCGCGGTCGGCTGGATGTACGGCGCGCGGGTGGTGTGGTCGCTGTGCACCTCACTGCGCGAGCGGGAGTACATCCAGGCGGCCCGGTTCATGGGTGTGGGCTCGCTGCGGATTGTGCTGCGTCACCTGATCCCGAACATCGGTTCGCTGCTGATCGTGACATTCACCCTCGGAGTGGTCGCCACGGTGCAGGCCGAGACCGGGCTGTCGTTCATCGGGTTCGGCGTGAAGCAACCCGACGTGTCGCTGGGCTCCCTGCTCGGCGACGGAGCCAACACGATCACCAGCGCGCCCTGGTTGTTCTACTTCCCGGCCGCCCTGCTCACCCTGCTCACCGTCTCGATGGCGCTGATCGGGGACGGCCTGCGCGACGCCCTCGACCCCACCTCGCACTCTGCTGGACGAGCATGACGGGCGGGCAGAGCATGACGGCGTTGCCGCGGGCCGCGCCGCTGCTGTCGGTGCGCAACCTGGTGGTCTCCTTTCCCTCGGAGGCCGGCCGGGTAGCTGCGGTGCGCGGCGTTGACTTCGATCTGTGCCCCGGCCGGACACTCGCCATCGTCGGTGAATCCGGCTCGGGCAAGTCGGTCACCGCGATGGCGGTCATGGGACTGCTCCCGGAGTACGCTTCGGTGACCGGCTCGATCGCGCTGGGTGGGCGCCAGTTGCTCGAGCTGGACGACCGGCAGATGTCCACGATCCGTGGCCGGGAGCTGGGCATGATCTTCCAAGATCCGCTGTCCTCCTTGACGCCGATCTTCAGTGTGGGCCGGCAGATCGTCGAGGCACTGGAGATCCACCAGAGCCTGGACCGCGACGTCGCCTGGAAGCGGGCGGTGGAGCTGCTCGACCTGGTCGGGATCCCCAACGCGGCGCAGCGGGCCCGATCGTTTCCGCATGAGTTCTCCGGGGGGATGCGGCAGCGGGTGGTGATCGCCATGGCGATGGCGAACGATCCGCGGATCATCATCGCCGACGAGCCGACCACGGCGCTGGACGTGACGGTGCAGGCGCAGATCCTTGACGTACTGCGGCTGTCCCAGGCCGAGACCGGCGCGGCGCTGATCATGATCACCCATGACCTCGGCGTGGTCGCCGGGATCGCTGATGAGGTGCTGGTGATGTACGCGGGGCGGCCGGTCGAGCGGGCACCGGCCGATGAGCTGTTCGCCCGGCCCCGGATGCCGTACACGATCGGCCTGCTCGGCGCCGTCCCCCGGGTTGACGTTGCGCAACGCCGCCCGCTGGTGCCTATTGCGGGCAACCCCCCGTTGCTGGTGGACCTGCCCCCGGGCTGCCCGTTCCAGCCGCGCTGCCCGGTCTCGGCGCCCGGGTGCGGCGACCGGGAGCCGGAGCTGGCGGTGATTCCCGACGGGGATGAGCACAGCGCCGCGTGCATTCGGGCCCACGAGATCCGTGATGGCCGCATCGACGGCCGCCCGGTCTACCCGGTTGCGCCAACGCCGGACGCACCGGCGGCGCACATCCCCCGGGAGCAGCGTCCCGCCGTGCTTGAGCTCAACGGTCTGAGCAAGACGTTCCCGCTGCTCAGGGGCGCCCTACTGAAGCGGCGGGTGGGCTGGGTGTACGCGGTGTCGGGGGTCGACCTGGACATCCGGGAGGGCGAGACGCTCGGGCTGGTCGGCGAGTCGGGCTGCGGGAAGACCAGCACTCTGCTCGAGATCATGAACCTGCGCCCGCCGCAGAGTGGCAGCATCCGGGTCAGTGGGGTCGACATCGCCGAGCCGCGCGGACGGGACGCGCAGCGCCAGCTGCGGCGCACGCTGCACATGGTGTTCCAGGACCCGATGGGGGCGCTGGACCCGCGGCTGACCGTGTTTGACATCCTGGCCGAACCATTGCGGGCGGTCGGTGCGGCGGACCGGACGGCGATCGGCGCCCGGGTCGACGAGCTGATGGACCTGGTCGGGCTCAACCCCGAGCACTGCGATCGGTTCCCGGCCGCGTTCTCCGGCGGGCAGCGCCAGCGCATCGCGATTGCCCGGGCGCTGGCCACCAACCCGTCGCTGCTGGTGCTCGACGAGCCGGTCTCCGCGCTGGACGTCTCGATCCAGGCCGGCGTGATCAACCTGCTGAACGAGCTCAAGGCCACACTTGGCCTGTCCTACCTGTTCGTGGCGCACGACCTGTCGGTGGTTCGGCACATTTCCGACCGAGTGGCCGTGATGTACCTGGGCCGGATCGTGGAGATCGGCGCGGTAGACGAGGTATTCGACAACCCGCGCCACCCCTACACCCAGGCGTTGCTCTCCGCGATCCCGATACCCGACCCTGTGGTGGAACGGACCCGGGAGCGGATTATTCTGCGCGGCGACCTGCCCAGCCCCACCGACTCCGCCCCCGGCTGCCGCTTCGCCAGCCGGTGCCCCCTGCACGGGACGCTGGACGTGGCCCAGCGGGTTCGCTGCGCCGACGAGACGCCGGAGCTGACTAGCACGGGGGACACCGGTCATCGCAACGCCTGTCACTTCCGCTGAAGAGAAAGAACACGTGATGTCTGTGGTGACGAAGTTTGCCGCCCTGGCGGCCACCGCCGCGCTGTCGGTGACGTTGGTTGCCTGCGGTGGCGACCCGGGGTCGGGCGGGAACACGAGTGACACCGCGAAGTCCCTTGCCGCGCAGGCCAAGTACAACCCCCAGCCCTATGACAACATCAAGGACGGCGGCACCCTCACCACGGCCCTCCCTGAAATCTCCACCCAGTGGAATCCTTTCCAAGGCAACGCGACCGGGTATTCCCTGACTCTGTGGAACTGGTACAACCCCGTTCTGACCACCTCGTCGGCGGACGGCAAGGTGACGTTCAACCCGGACTACCTGACTGACGTCAAGGCTGACACGGTCAACGGGAATACTCGCATCACCTACACGATCAACCCCAAGGCCACGTACAACGACGGCTCGCCGATTGACTGGACCGCGTTCCAGGCCACCTGGAAAGCCGACAACGCGCAGGACAAGGCATACGTCGTCAACTCCAGCGATGGCTACGACCGCATCGCCTCGGTGACCAAGGGCGTCGACGACCGGCAGGCAATCGTTACCTTCAACGGAGTCAACGTGTGGTGGCAAGGGCTCTTCGGCGGCCTGCTCAACCCCAAGGCCCTTGACCCCCAGGTGTTCAACAAGGGTTACATCGACACTCCGCATCCGGAGTGGGGCGCCGGGCCCTACACGGTAGAGAAGTTCGACAAGCAAAACGGCACCGTCGTCTTCGCCCGCAACCCGAAGTGGTGGGGGAAGAAGGGCAAGCTGGACACCCGCACTTTCCTGGCGATGGAGGACACGGCCAGTATCAACGCCTTCAGGAACGGGCAGCTTGACGCCACCAGCGTCGGTACCAAGGACCGGCTGGCCCAGGTCCAGGGCATGAGCGGGATCGACATCCGCAAGGGCATCTCGCTGCAGACCGACCTGTTCACCCTCAACAGCAAGTCGCCCATCCTGGCTGACCCGCGGGTTCGCAAGGCGGTCTTCGAGGGGATCGACCGCAAGCAGATCGCCGCCATCACCTTCCAAGGCCTCGAATTCACCGAGACCCCGCCTGGGTCGCTGAACCTGTTTTCCTTCCAGGACGGCTACCAGGACAACTTCTCCAAGGCGGTCACCTTCGATGCGCACAAGGCGAAGCGGGATCTGGAGGCCGCCGGCTGGACCGCCGGACCGGGCGGGATGCGGAGCAAGGGCGGCCAGCCGCTGGAGTTCAACTACGTCAACACCGGTGACGACCCGGTCGGCAAGGCGATCGCCGGTGCCGTGGTCGCGATGCTGAAAAACATCGGGGTCACACTGGACATCCGGCAGGTGCCGAACGCCGACTTCTCCAGCGTCATCAGCGGGCGGAAGTTCGACATGTTCTACTCGAGCGTCGTCCAGAACGACCCGTTCGGCATGGCCTACATCTGCCAGATTTACTGCTCGGACAGCCAACTCAACCTGTCCGGGACCAACGACCCGGCGTTCGACTCGCAGGTCAAGTCGGTGAACATGCTGCCCACCGCTCAGGAGCAGTTCGCCAAAGGCGCTGACGTCGAGAGCCAGGCCTTCAAGACCTACGGCATCATGCCGACGCTGACCCTGCCGGAAATCATCGCGGTGAAGCACGGCCTAGCCAACTACGGCAGCGCACGCTTCTTCACCACCACCCCCGAGAACATCGGCTGGCAAAGGTAACGGCCGAATCCCGGCACATGCCGCCACCCGCACTGCGGCCTGCTGGCGAATCTCGTGGGCCGGGTTTCCCCGCCACCGTGAGTGCGGGGCAACATCCGAGCCCTTCATCAGGAAGGAGTCGGCGTCGAGTACCGCGCCGTCTCCCATCGTCACGCCGTAATGGACAAAAGCCAGGGTCCCGAGCGTGCAGCCGGCGCCGAGTGTGATGTGGTCGGACTTGAACGTGCCGTCCTCCAGCGAATGGCACTGGATCGCGCTGCCCGCGCCGAGGGTGCAGTCGTCACCGAGGGTGACCAGAGTCTTCTCCACGATGGTGCAGCCGTCGTCGAAGACCCGGCGGCCGATCCTGACTCCCAGCAGCCGCCAGAGCACACCCTTGAACGGCGTGCCGTTGAGCAGCCCGAGCGCACCCGCGTTCAGTTTCCAGAAGCGCTCGTGCCACCAGTAGTAGGGGTCATAAATCGAGCAGAACTGTGGGCTCAGGGGCCGGAAAACCGCGACAGCGCGTTCGACGAAAATGGCGTAGCCGATGCTGAGCGCGACGGTGGCGAGCTCGTCCACGGCGACCGCGCCCGCGCCGATCCGGTGGTACAGGCCCGCGGTGAGTAGCGCGAGAACCGTGAGGAGGAAGAGGTGACACCACCCGATCAGCAGGAAGATGCCGATGGTGACGATGTTGTGCCTGTTTTTGGCCGCCAGGCGGCGACGGAATTCATCTCCGCTTCTGAGGTGGTCGAACCTGTGGTCCCGGTGGACCGACCGGGGAATCTCGAACGGTGGCGAGCCCAGTAGTCCGACGCCTTCCCGCACGTCACCGTCGATCGGGACCATGACCTTCGTGCCGTACAGGCAGTTGTCACCCATCCTGCTGTTCGACGGGTAGACGATGTCGTTGCCGAGGAAGCTGCGCGGTCCGACCGCGGCCCGGGTCACGGCGAACGATGAGCTGGAGAAGTTCGCGTTGATCATCGACAATCCGTCGGATACCATCGTGCCGGTGCCGATGGTGCTCAGGTAGGGGCTCTCGTGCTGTTGGGTCACGCCGAAGTTCGACCCGGTCTGCTCGACCTCAGACAGGTCGTACCCGAGCGCTCGCAGGTAGTGCACGACGTAGGAGCTGTCGCCGAACAATGTCAGGTAAAACCCCATGTTGGTGATGCGCCTGATCGTCCGGTGCAGGGCGTAGTGCATGCCGTACAGCGGGTAGATCCGGTCCGGGGTGATGAGCGGGTTCAGCAGGCGCGGCAGCGTCACCACGGCGGCGAGCCCGGTGAGCACGCCGCCACCGAACAGCACCAGTGAGACGACGGCCAGGTGCGCGTAGGACGCCCAGCTCGTGAGCGCCAGGCCACCCAGGTTGAGGTGTCCGAGCAGGGTGTCCGCAGCCATGATGGTCAGGGGCGCCGCTACGCAGAGCAGGTTCAGCAGCTGCAGGGTACCGAAGAGGATCCTTCGCCGGGTGTCGCAGTGAGCCGGGTCGACCGAGTGGTAGTCGACGGTGCTGGGCTGCGCGGGCGACCCGTGCCAGCTTTGCCCGGCGGGCACCTCCTGAGCCGAGTGCAACGCGGACGCGTGGCCCAGCTGCGCTCCGTCGCCCATCGAGGTCCCGATGTCAAGGATGCTCTGCTCAGCGACGACCACGTTGCGCCCGAGGGTGATCGGGCCGGTCTGGATCCGGCCGGCATGCGCTCGGTAGCACACGAAGGAGGTGTCCTTGCGGATGACTGTGCCGTCCCCGATGGTCAGCAGATCCGGGCACCCGGGGATGGTCCGGGAGAAGATCGCGACACCTCGGCCGATCTTCGCCCCGAGCGCCCTGAGATACAGCGGGTAGAGCGGCGAGCCGACGAACAGCGTCAGCGGATTCACCCGGATCAACGTCTTGACTAGCCAGAAGCGCAGATAGGCAAGACTCCAGACGGGGAACTCCTGGGGCGTGGCGCGCCCGATGAGGACCCACTTCGCCACGATCGGCACCGCGGCCGTGAGCAGGAAGGCCGCGCCGCTGAACAGCACGGCCCGCAGGTACATCCACCCCAGCGCCGTTCCGGGCGCTGTCGTCCAGTCGTAACCCCAGGTCAGGAGCAGTGCGCTCAGGTACGCCAGCCCCAGGAACGCCGCGAGTTGGGCCGACCCGCACAGCAGGTACCGTGCCGTGCTGGCCCGCACCGGTGGCCCCGCCTGGGGCCCTGTCTGGGGCGCGACCGCAGATCCGACGGGGGAGTGCGCTTCCCACACCAGAGTGCTGGTCAGGGCGCGGATCGTCGGGTGCTCGTAGACGTCGCGCATGGACACCGGTGGCAGCTCCGCGTGCTGGCGGACCCGGGCGCAGAACTGTGCCATGAGCAGCGAGTCGGCCCCCAGGTCGTCGAAGAAGTGACCCTCGACCGACACCCGTTCCAGGCGCAGCGTGCTGGCCAGCGCGTCAGCCAGCACGACCTCGGTCTCGGTGGCGGGACCAACGTAGGCGTCTCGGTTGGTGAGGCTGCGGGGTCCCCGGGGCGCCGGGAGGTTCGTGCGGTCGGCCTTGTCGCTGGGGAGCATCGGGATGACCGCGAGCTCCTCCAGGTACGCCGGAACCATGTACCGCGGCAGCAGCCCGCGCAGCTGGCGGTAGACCTGCGCGTGGTCGACGTCGGCGCGGTCTTGGTGCTGGCGGTAGTAGGCGACCAGCTCCACGGTGCCGGGCTCCGGTTCGTAGGTGCCGACCACCGCCTGCGCGATCCCCGGCACCCGCAGCAGCGCCGACTCGATCTCGGTCAGCTCGATGCGGTAACCCCGGATCTTGACTTGAGTGTCTTTCCGGCCGTGGTACTCGATCTCCCCGTCGTCGTTGATCCGGCCGAGGTCCCCGGTGCGGTAGATCCGGCCCGAGGGATTGTTGTCGAGCCCGAGGAAGTCGCGGATGAAAGCCCGGTCCGTGAGCTCCGCACGGTTGAGGTAACCGCGGGCGAGCCCGATCCCGGCGATGCCGATCTCGCCCACCTCGCCGGGCGGCAGCGCCTGGGTCGCGGCCGGGTCGAGGATCACCACGGAATAGGTCGGCAGCGGGACACCGATGGTCACCGGCCGATCGGGATGGACCGACGCCCAGGTCGCGCTGACGGTGGCCTCCGTCGGGCCGTAGACGTTGAGGAACCGGCGGCCGGGCCGATGCCAGCGAGCGACGAGGTGCTGCGGGCACGCCTCCCCGGACACCAGTAGGAACCGCAGGTTGGGCAGGTCCTCGTCCAGGGTCGCCAGCAGCGTCGGGACGCAGCACAGTGCGGTGATCTCGTTCACCCGCAGGAACTCGCCGAGCTCGCGGCCGACCAGAGTGGACCCAGCTGGCTTGGGGACCAGGGTCGCCCCCGCGACCAGCGGCACCCAGATCTCCTCGACGGAGAAGTCGAACGCGATCGTCATGCCCTGATAGACCCGGTCCCGCGGCGTGATCCCGTAGACCTCGACCGCGACGCGGACGAAGTTACAGATGCTGGCGTGCTCGACCGCCACACCCTTGGGCCGGCCTGTCGAGCCCGAGGTGTAGATGATGTAGCACAGCGCATCGACCGGATCGCCCTTCTCCGTGTCGGTGAGCCGGCTGTCGTCCTCGGCGGCGACCAGCACCGCGATCTCATCGACGCACAAGTGCGGGCAACCGGTGTCCTGGATCCGGTCCCGCAGGCGCGAGACGGTGAGCACCACCGTCACGGCGGCGTCGGCCACGATGGCGGACAACCGGTCGGGCGGGCAACTGACGTCGAGCGGCACGTACACCGCGTTGAGCTTCAGCACGGCCAGCATGCCGACGTAGGAGCGCGCGGCGTCGTCGAACAGCAGCCCGATCCGCTCGCCGGACCGGGCGCCCCAGGTCAGCAGGAAGCGAGCGAGCTGATTGGCCCGCGCGTCCACCTGGTCATAGGTTAGGCAATGCTCACCAATGTCCACGGCTGGCTGGCCATTGTGTCGCATCTGGTCGCACCGATCCTCGAAGAGGTGATCGAGGCGTTCACCGCGCCGCCAGCGGATTGTGTTCTCGTGTTCACGGCAGACCAGAACCTGGTCGCTCATGCGCTCTCCCTCAGACCCCCGCCCGCATAGAGGCATATCGTGAAATCGAGCGCGGCGTTACCGCAATGAGCCGAGAATTGTTCGGAAGACGTCGAGCAGAATGGCGCAGGCGGTGTCGAGGATTGCCTCGGTCACGTTGAGTGGCGGTAGCAACCGCACGACGCAGTCGTGGCGGCCGCCGAGTTCCAGAATCAGCCCCCGGCGCAACGCCCGGGTCCGGATCTGGTCGGCCAGTTCACCGGCCGGTCGGCCGTCCGCCGGGTCAGCGAGCTCGATGCCCCACATCAGCCCCAGGCCGCGCACCTCGCGCACCCAAGGATGGCCCCGAAGCCCGTCAAGCGCCTGGGCGAGCTGCGCGCCGCGACGGCGCACATTGCCCAGCACATCGTCCCGGTGGAAGATCCGGATCGTCTCCACCCCCGCCGCGAAGGCCAGCTGGTTGCCCCGGAACGTCCCGGTGTGCGCACCCGGGGCCCAGACATCCAGCCGCTCGTCGTACAGGATGATCGCGACCGGGGCGCCGATCCCGCTCAGCCCCTTCGACGCGATGATGACGTCGGGCTCGATGTCGTAGTGCTCGAAGGCGAACCAGCTGCCGGTGCGCCCGCAGCCGGTCTGTACCTCGTCGACCACCAGGGGGATGCCCAGCTCACGAGTCAGCGCGCGCACCCGCCGCACGAAGTCCGGTCGGGCCGGCACGACACCGCCTTCGCCCTGCACCAGCTCCAGCACGACTGCGGCCGGCAGCGGTATCCCGCCGTTGGGGTCCCGCAGCGATCGTTCCAGGTAGCTGACGCAGTTGGTCGCGCAGGTCTCCGGTCTGAGATCCACCGGACACCGGCCGCAGGAGGAGTACGGGAAGAAATGGACGCCGGGCACGCCACCCCGGATGGGCGCCTTGAGCGCCACCGATCCACTGAGCGCCATGCCGGCGTGCGTGGTGCCGTGAAAGCCCCCCTGGAAGGAGATGACCTCGCCGCGACCGGTCGCGGTCTTGCACAGCTTCAGCGCGGCGTCGACCGCGTTGGCCCCGGTGGGCCCGCAGAAGTGCACCTTCACCCGATCGCGCATGGCCGCTGGGAGCATCGACAACTGCGCGGTGGTGAAGGCGTCCTTGGCCGGGGTCGGGAAGTCCAGACCGTGGCTGAACCGGCCGACCTGCTCGGTCACGACCGCGACCAGCTCCGGATGGCTGTGCCCCAGGGGCAGCGCCCCGGCGCCGGTGAGAAAGTCGATGAAGACGTTGCCGTCGAGATCGCGCACAAAGCTGCCCGCGGCGTCCGCGATCGCGATCGGCAGGTGCCGCGGGTACACCCGCGCGTTGGACTCCCGGCGGCTCTGCCGGGCGAGCAGCTCCGCCGAGCGCGGGCCGGGAAGCTCGCCGCACACCCGCGGGCCGTTCACTGTCTGGTACTGGAACGTCTCGTGCTGGCCGGTCATCACCATCGCTATCCCTCGGGAGTCGTGTCAGCGCGAATGCGACGAGCGCCCGATCAGTGGCGTCGGGCGGCGTATGAACAAACTCGCATATAAGCAGTAAAAAAAGAATATAACATCGAGTGAACGGGAGGTAAATCCTCGCTCGAGGAAGGATTGCCTACGCTTACCGTTTTACAATTCTGAAACCTACCGTATTGCCACAATGTTGCAATTTATCGCCGGTCGAATCGCGTTCGCGCGGCGCCCCGCCGACGCGGCGTGCTTCCGGGGACCGCTGACGGGCTGGTGGGCGGTGATAGTACGGTCACCCTCGGTCGACGGAGGAGGACGGGGATTGTGAGCGGTGGTGAGTGGGCCAATGGCCCGCTGGCGGGTGTCGCCCAGCAGCAGAAGTCGCTGGCGGCTGCGGTCGCCGCGGGTGAGCTGTGGCTGGAAGCCGGCGTCGCCGAGACCGCCGCCAAACGCTGCGAGCAGGCGGTTGACGAGATCGACGACTTGGTGCGGGACGCGCGTGCGCTCACCGTGAAGCGCAAGTTCGGGGACAACGAGGACGGCAACGCGGTCGCGGAGCGGTTCGTCCAGGCCGGTTACGACTACATCGCCGCGATGCGGGGCGCCCAACAGGTGTTCACGAACATGGCGGCGACCTACCGGGCGGCCGGGCGCACGGTCACCGAGGCCGACGCAGCGAACGAGCGGATGCTCCGGAGTCGGTCGGAGTGAGGCGCGTGCTGGTGGGTGCGTTGGCGCTGCTCGTGGCCGGATGCGGTTCCCAGGCAACGGGGCCGGCTCTGTCGCCTGTGGTGGCTGATGCCAGCCGGGTGGACATGTGCACCATCCTCACCGATGCCGAGCTGACCGGGCTGGGCTTCGACGTGGACAGTCGCAAGCCGTTTGACAAGGTGGGTGTGATCGGCTGTGGGTGGCACGGCAAGGTCTTGACACTGGGCTTGGACCGGGACACGGAAACCATCGCGTCGTACAAGGCTCGTCGCCACGGCCCGGCGTTCACCAGCTTCGGGGACGACACGGTCAACGGCCGGGCTGGGGTACACCTCTCCGTGGATCGTGAACGGGACGACTGCACGCAGTTGATCGATGGTG
>JBDTAX010000103.1:0-14651 GCA_039924425.1 Pseudonocardiaceae bacterium | reverse complement strand
CAGAAACTCCCCCTCGTCGACGACGCGGGTGATCACTTCGTGAATGTCGTAGGGTGCCTTCGCCGAGTCTGGGATCAGCGTGTCCAGCTCCCGGTCGGCGTCGGTAGGGGTGTCAGTCAGGTCTGTGACCTCGAATACCGGGACCTCGAACACCGGCGGCTCGGCGAGATTGTTCGACGGCAGGAACGACAGCAGCTCCTTGACATAGGACAGCGCGTCTTCCTCGTCGGTGCCGAGGTAGTGCGCGTTGCCCGATCTGGTGTTGTGCGTCCGCCCACCACCGAGCTCCTCGAAGCCGACCTCCTCGCCGGTCACCGTCTTGATCACGTCCGGGCCGGTGATGAACATGGCGGAGCTCTGGTCGACCATCACCGTGAAGTCGGTCAGCGCGGGGGAGTAGACGTGCCCACCCGCGCACGAGCCCATGATCAGCGAGATCTGCGGGATCACCCCGGAGGCGTGCGTGTTGCGCAGGAAGATCTCGCCGTACAGCGCCAGCGAGACGACGCCTTCCTGGATCCGGGCGCCGCCGCCCTCGTTGATCCCGATGATCGGACACCCGGTCCGCATCGCCAGGTCCATCACCTTGACGATCTTCTCGCCGTACACCTCACCGAGGCTGCCGCCGAAGACCGAAGCGTCCTGGCTGAACACGCACACCGGCCGGCCCTCGACGGTGCCGTAGCCGGTGACCACGCCGTCGCCGTAGGGCCGGTTGGCCTCCTGACCGAAGGTGGTGGCGCGGTGCCGAGCCAGCGCGTCGAGCTCGACGAATGATCCGGGGTCCAGCAGCAGGTCGATCCGTTCTCGGGCGGTCTTGCGGCCCTTGGCGTACTGGCGCGCCGCAGCGCGGGCGGACGCCGCGTGCGCCGCGTCGGATTCGCGGCGCAGCAGGTCGGCGAGCTTGCCCGCCGTGGTGTGGATGTCCGGCTCCATGACGCCCGACCCTAAAGGTAGCGTCTGAAGACCATGGGGTCCGATGGTGAGCGACCGCCGCTGAGCCAGGATGCGCTGCGCCGGGCTCTGCTGGCGCCGGCTGGGCCCTACGCGGTGCTGGACGTCGTCGAGACGGTGCCCTCCACGAACACCGCGCTGGCCACGGCGGCACGAGCTGGGGCGCCGGATCGCACCGTGCTGATCGCCGAGCACCAGAGCGCCGGGCGGGGCCGGGCCGCGCGCAACTGGGTCGCCCCGGCCCGCTCGGGGCTGGCGGTATCGGTGCTGCTGCGGCCCATAGAGGTTCCGCAGGCCCGCTGGAGCTGGTTGCCGCTGCTGGTGGGGGTGGCGCTGGAGCGGACCGTCAGCGCGCTGAGCGAGCTGCCCTCAGCGCTGAAATGGCCCAACGACCTGCTACTGGGCCCGCACCGGCGCAAGGCGGCCGGGATCCTCGCCGAGGTTGTCCCCGCGGGCCCCGCGGTGGTGGTGGGCATCGGGCTCAACGTGACGCTGCGGCCTGAGGAGCTGCCCGTGCCGGAGGCGACCTCGCTAGCCATCGAGCACGCCGCCTGCACCGACCGCGACCCGCTGCTGCGAGCGCTGCTACGAAACCTGGACGCCGAGCTGCGGCGGTGGTGCGCCCATGGGGGTGATCCGGTCAGTTCCGGTGTGCGAGAGGCCTACCAGCAGCGCTGCGCGACCCTGGGTGAACAGGTCCGGGTGGAGCTGCCAGCCCAGCCCGCGCTGATCGGCACCGCGGTCGAGATCGACACCGAAGGCCGGCTGGTGGTGCTGGTGGGTGGGCAGCGGCGGGCGTTATCGGTCGGTGACGTGACGCACGTTCGTCCGGGCGTGTGATCACGCTTGATCACCCCTCCCGGCCGCACCGCGCCTACGCAAGACCGGTGCGAGCACCCGGGTCGAGGCAGTGCGCATCGCCGAGGACCAGGGTTGGCCATAGGCGGTGTGGTGTCCGTTGACGACGAGCTGGACATCGAGACCAATCCTGATCTCGACCAGCATTTCCTCAGGAATCCAGCCAAGCTCACGCTGCTCATCGAGGCAGCGGGAATCCAGCCGACCGACCATGTCGTGGAGGTGGGCGCCGGCATCGGGACAGTGGCCGAGCACATTCCGGTCTGCCAGAGCTTGACGGTCATTGAGTATGACGCTGGCCTGATTCCGCATTTGCGTAAGCGGCTCCCTCATGCGCGGGTCGTCCAGGGCGACGCCTTGGTTGTCTTGCCCACCGTGCACCTCGATGTCTTGGTGAGCAACCTGCCATCGACGTTGACGCCGGCCCTCGTTGCGTCGCTGCCGAAGTTGGTTTTCCGGGTGGCGCTAGTGACTGTGCCGTCGATTCACAGCTTAGCGCCCTTGAAAGACTTGTTCATGCTCGAATCGATCACTGTTCTCGATCCGGATGACTTCCGCCCCAAACAATCGGTGCCGGCGGAGATTGTCAAGGTCAAGGTCAAGGGCAGGGCACCGGCACAGTCGCACGAACACCCGTGCCGAGATGCCTACTTCAGCTGCGAGTAGTCCTCACTATGGCCACCGCGACAGCACCGCCTCACGCCTGGGCCTGCGCGTGCCTGCTGTCAGCCAGGACGCTGAGCTCGGCGCAGACGCCGTCCAGCATGTTCCGCAGTGCGGCGAGCCACCCGGCCAGCTCGCTGATCGCCTTTCCCAGCTCGGTCAGGGACTCGCCGATCCGTACCGAGACCCGGCTGATCTCCTCGACACCGTGGGCGACCACCACGGGAGTGGCGAGTCCGAGAGTGCAGCCGTCTTCCACGAGCAGATCGACCAGGTATCCCACCAGCGCCGCGATGGTGTCGCGGACGGTGGTGCGAATCCCGGCGACGAGCTCTCCGGCCAGAGTGGCGGCCGTCTTCAGGGTGTCGGCCGCTCCCGAGGCGGCCCGCGCCAGGTTCGCCACGTGGTGGGCGTGGGACCGGTAGGCATCGCTGGCCCGACCGTCCCAGAAACCGCTGGAGCCATCGGCCGCGGCGGCGTAGTCGCCGCTCACCGAGCCCATCTGGGTGCTGATGTTGTCCCAGATGGCGGCGTACTCCTTGATCATGTCCGGTTCGCCGGTCAGCCCGTGCAGGACAATCCGCAGCGGTTCCAGGTGCTCCATCATCCACGACGCCAGCTGTCCTGCGACATAGCCGATCGGGTCGAAGCCCGCGCTGAGCATGTCCAGTCCGTCGCCCATACCGCCGAGCGTGACTGTCGCCCAGTCCCCCTGCGCGATGCCCTTATCGATCTCCTCGCTGGCCTCGACCGAGGTGAGCCCCTGGTTCCACCCACCGCCCCTGCCGATCAATGGGTTGTTCACGGTTGCCTACGCCGAGTGTTGATCTGCTCCAGACGCGTCGCGGCGGCGCTGTCGATGCGCGCATAGCTCTCGGCGGAGGAATCGAGGTCAGTCGCGATCCGGGACAATGCCCGCGCGAGCTTCTCCAGCGCATCGGCGCACCGGCCCTGCGGCTCCGCGAGCATTCGGCCGATCGGCCAGCAGATCAGCCCGTAGGCGTCGTCCAGGCCAGCGACCCGCCGGCCGGCGTCGGCCGCGGTGGTGGCGCGAGTGGCGACATCGTCGACCGCGTTGGCGTGAGCGCGCAGCTGGGCGGGCACGACCCGAAAGCCCTCATACATGGATGTCGGCACTCCCGGTCAGCGGAGAAAGGACGACTGGCTCAGATCGTCGTCATCGGGTGGGTCGCTCCGGCGCGCGTGCCGTGCGGGCGGGTCCTCGGGTGGGGCGGGAAAGCGGTTGCGGTAGCTGGCCATGATCCGCTCGGCGGCATCGTCGCGACTGTCCTGGACCGACTCGGTTACGAGATCCTGCACCTGGGCCGCCAGGGTGCGCTGCGCGCGCCGCAGACAGGTCATCAACTCCGCCGACAACCGGGCCGGATCCGCTCCTCGGGACCGGTCAGTGAGCGTCAGCTCGGTGGGTATGCCCTGGGCGTCCACGCTGACCCGAACCATGCCGTCCGAGGAGGTCTCGGTGACCCCGAGCTGGGACATCTGGTTCTGCAGGCCGCGATAGGCCTGTGCCTTGTGTTGGAGGTGTTCGGCCCACTCGATCAAGGCTCGGCCCGCTTGACTTGGGTCCATTCCGGCAAAATCTGGGGTCGGGTTGTGCATGATTGATCTCAACTTTCCGCGCCGGGATTCACCGCCGCCGGCGGACTGTACCGGCCCACGCCGCCGCCGCCGCGGCGGTACCGTGATCAGTGGCGACGAGGAGGAGTCTTGCCCTACCCAGATGAGCTGCTCAGGAGCGGCGAGCGAGTGGTGGTCCACAAGCACCCGCACTGGAAGATGCTGGTGCTGCCGGTGCTGGCCTTCCTGATCATCGTAGGGCTCGGTTCCTACGCCGCCGGGTGGGTCGCCGGGCAGTCCTGGCGGTCTTACGGGTGGATCGGGCTGGCCGCGCTCGGTGGTCTCGGGGTGCTGTGGCTGACCGTGGCGCCGCTGCTGCGCTGGCGCACCACGCATTTCGTGCTCACCACCAGGCGGGTACTGGTCCGGGAGGGTGTGCTGTCCCGCAGCGGCATCGACATCCCGATCAACCGGATCAACAGCGTGCAGTTCCGGCATTCCTTGATCGACCGGATGCTGGGCTGCGGCACGTTGATCGTCGAGTCGGCCTCCGATGAGCCGCTGGAGTTCGACGACATTCCGCAGGTCGAGCGGGTGCACTCGTTGCTGAACTACGAGGTGGACGCGGGCTCGGAACCGCCATGAGCGCCCGCGACACCGGGCTGCCCGAGCCACACCGGGCGGCCGGGCTGCCCGCCCGGGTGCTGATCTGGGAGGTCGGGGCGCGCGACGGGCTGCAGAACGAGCCGGCGGTGCTCGGCGTCGAGGTCAAGGTCGAGTTCCTGGATCGGCTGGCCGCGGCGGGGCTGCGGGTCCTGGAGGCGACCAGCTTCGGGCACCCGCGCTGGGTGCCGCAGCTGGCCGACGCCACGGAACTGCTCGAGCGCCGCACCCCGCGCGACGGGGTGCGCTACCCCGTGTTGGTGCCCAATGAGCGGGGGCTGGACCGGGCGCTGGCGGCCGGCGCCACCGAGATCGCGGTCGTCGCCTCGGCCACCGAGAGCTTCGCCCGGCGCAACCTCAACCGCGACCTCGACGGGCAGTTCGCGATGTTCGCCCCGGTGCTGCGCCGGGCGAAGGCGAGTGGGCTGGGGGTGCGCGGATACATCTCGATGTGCTTCGGCGATCCGTGGGAGGGTGCGGTGCCCCTCTCTCAGGTGCTCGGGGTCGGACGCCGGCTGCTCGAGCTGGGTTGCGACCAGCTCAGCCTGGGTGACACCATCGGGGTGGCCACCCCCGGTCACGTCGCCGCGTTGCTGGACGGGTTCCTCAGTGCCGGCGTCGGGGTCGAGGCCCTCGCGGTGCACTTCCACGACACCTACGGCCAAGCGCTGGCCAACACCTTCGCCGCCCTGCGCGCCGGGGTGAGCTGCGTGGACGCCTCGGCCGGTGGGCTGGGCGGCTGCCCCTACGCCGAGTCGGCCACCGGCAACCTGGCCACCGAAGACCTGGTGTGGATGCTCGACGGCCTGGGCATCGAGCACGGAGTCGACCTCAACGCCCTGGCGCGCACCAGCCTGTGGATGGCCAAGCAGCTAGGCCGCCCCTGCCCCTCCCGGGTGGTCCACGCCCTTGGTGGCTCTTCAAGTACCACCAACCCGGCTGAGCACTGCTCATAACGACGGCCAACACCCGCTTGGCGTGCCGGCGGGGGTTGGCCGTCGTTAGCGATCTCCAGGACCGGGGTTGGTGGTCCTTGAAGAGCCTCAAACGACCTCGTTGAGCTTGCCGGTTGCCACGTCGAAGACGAAGCCGCGGATGGAGTCCTTGTGCGGCACGGACGGGTTAGCCTTGATCCGGGCGATCGACTGCCGGACGTCCTCGTCGAGGTCCGGGAAGGCCTCGGCGGCCCACGCCGGCTTGATCCCGGTGTCGTCCTGGATGGACCGCTTGAACTCGTCGTCGGTGAAGGTGAGCATTCCGCACTCGGTGTGGTGGATGAGAATGATCTCCCGCGTGCCGAGCAGCCGCTGGCTGATCGCCAGCGAGCGGATCTCGTCGTCGGTGATCACGCCTCCGGCGTTGCGGATGACGTGCGCCTCGCCCTCCTTCAGGCCCAGGATGCGGTAGACGTCCAGGCGGGCGTCCATGCAGGCCACGACGGCGAGATGCCTGGCGGGCGGCATCGGCAGCGGCCCGGAGAAGGTCTCGGTGTACCGGGCGTTGTTGGCGAGCAGTTCATCGGTGACGGACACGCATACTCCTGATGTGCGAGGGTGAATGGGGCACCGGGAATCGGCCGCGCGGGCGGGAAGCCATCCGCCGACGCGCGGCCTAGCTACAGAACTGATCGAAGGCGTGGCTGCGCCGGCTCGGCCAGAACCGCTCAAGCACCGCACGCCGCATGCGCATATCGTTACCCGGCGCTCACCGCACTGGCAAGGGATTCCAGCGGATCGGGTGGTCAGTAGGACCGAGCCACCCAGGCGACCAGGTCGGGTTCGTCGCCGCGCTCCGGCAGGCTGCCGTCGGGGCGGGTGAGGCAGCGCACGGTGACCGCGTGCTCGGCGAGGGCGGCTTCGCCGGGTTCGCCGAGCACGGACCAGGGGATGCGAGCCCAGCCGTGGGCGGCCGCCTCCCGTGCCTCATCGAGGGACTTGACGTGCGGCGAGGCCGCCTCGCGGCGGGCCAGCGCCTGGTCGTGGAGCGCCCGCTGGTCGGTGTCCAGCGCGGAGGCGGTTTCCGGTACCAGGGCGGTGAGCGCCACCGGTTCCTTGGTGCCCGGGATGCGCCGGACCAGGATGGCTTTGCCGGCCGCGATGTCCCGGGGCCCGAGCTCGATCCGCACCGGGACTCCCTTGAGCTCGGCGTCGATGGCGCGGCGCCCGAAGCTGACGTCGGTCCGCTCATCGAGCGAGGCTCGAACACCGGCGTCGCGGAGCTCGCTCACGATCTGATGCGCCGTGGCCCTGACCTCCGCGTCGTCTTTCACCACCAGCACGATCACCTGGACCGGAGCCAGTCGCGGCGGCACCCGCAGCCCGGCGTCGTCGCCGTGACACATGATCAATCCGCCGATCATTCGGGTGGACACCCCCCAGGAGGTCTGCCAGACGTATTCGCGTTGCCCTGATGCGGCGAGAAACCGCACGTCGAAGGCCCGGGCGAAGTTCTGGCCGAGCTCATGGCTGGTGCCCATCTGCAGCGCCTTGCCATCGCCCATCATCGCTTCACAGGTCAAGGTGTTGGTGGCGCCCGCGAAGCGTTCACGGGCGGTCTTGCGCCCCAGGATCACCGGGATCGCGAGCACGTCGGTCATGAACGCGCCGTACACGTCGGTGAGCACCTCCCGCGCGTGCTCCCGCGCATCGGCCTCGGTGGCGTGGCAGGTGTGCCCCTCCTGCCACAGGAACTCCGTGGTGCGCAGGAACAGCCGGGGACGCAGCTCCCACCGCACGGCGTTGGACCAGTTGTTCAGCTTCAGCGGCAGGTCCCGGTAGGACTGCACCCACCGGGCGAAGAACGAGTTGACGATCGCCTCGCTGGTCGGCCGGACCACCACCGGCTCGTCGAGCTGTTTGCCCCCGGCATGGGTCACCACCGCCAGCTCAGGGCTGAACCCCTCGACGTGCTCAGCCTCGCGGCGCAGATACGACTCCGGGATGAACAGCGGAAAGTAGGCGTTCTGCGCGCCGACCGCCTTGATCCGGTCATCGATCTCACGCTGCATCCGCTCCCACAGCGCGTACCCGGTCGGCCTGATCACCATCGTGCCGCGCACCGGGCCATTGTCGGCCAATTCGGCGCGGGCGATGACATCCTGGTACCAGCGCGGGAAGTCGCTGTGTCGTGGGGTGAGCAGGCTCGGCGTGGACATGCCCGGAGCCTACCGGCTGGTCTTACGTTTGCGGGTCGACGTCCACCTCGGCGATGGACCAGCATTCCATGCAGGATGGCCATAGCCACTCGGCGTTGGTCCCCCGCGGTCTCGTCAATTGTTGCCCGCAGAGTGTGGTGATCAGCTTCCCGGAAGGCGCGTTTTTGTACAGGATGTCAGCCGCGTGGCGCTTGCCGTCGGCAGGCAGCCAGAAAAACATCCGGGGTTGCGGAATGCTCGTGGCTGCTGGCTGGTCGGGGTGCACTGTGTTGTACTCCTTAGCGGATGGCGCGATGCGGGTCATTGTGGGCATTCTGAGCGCTGTCTCTGGTGGTGACGGGGGAGTGGTCACCAGTGAAATGCGCGGCTGCGCGCGCGGGCAGCCGACATGCGGTGGCAATGGATCCGGTTGGCGCCCGGGGCCCCACTTCCGTCTCACGTCACCCACGTGCTTCATGGCACGTCCCATGACCCGCGCGGATCGGCGGCGGTGTGCATCGTGAGCGGCGCGGGTGCGCGGGAGTGAGTGCCTGTCGGGACGAACACGACGTCGGCGCGGCGGATGCCGGCGGGTGGCCAGCCGCGCTGGCCCGTCCCCCGTTTGGCGGTCAAGGTGCTGTCTCGGGCGCTGCACCACGAGATCAGCGTAACCGAGTGTGGGTTTGCTGGCTGTACGCCCGCAGCGGACGATCAGTACGACGGCGTGAGCTGCGCTGGGACACTGCGCACGGTCGTCGAGCTGTCGGTCCGCGACCTGCACCGACGGAAGTTCCTGGTGAGCTCCGCGTTCAGCGGGGCGGCAACTGGGCGTCGACGAGGAACTTCACGCCGCCCCGAGCGGAATCACCTTGCGACAGCCTGCGGCAAGGGCGCCGAACTCCAACGCGGCAAGCAGATCGTCACGCTCGAGATCCGGGTAGTCGGCGAGGACGTCCTCGATCGTCATGCCCGCGGACAACAACTCGAGCAGGTTCTCGACGGGGTATCGAAGACCTCGAACGGTCGGTTGGCCGTGACACACCGCCGGGTCCGAAGTGGTTCGATCTAGCCTGGACATGCCACAACGGTACCGCGTGCGGTTCCACAGCACTCTAATGCGCGGGAGCACGCCGGTTCGCCCCGCCTCGGTGGCGCTAGGGTGCAGGCCCCGTGCCCGGATGCCCGCTTGGGGAGATGCAACTACCGTGACTCCACGCGCGATCGTGAAACGGCCGTGCCCTGACCTTGCAGGCTTCGGTCGTCGGCGTGATCCACAACGTCGCGACGGCAACAAGGGGCACTCTCGCGTCGTGTGGCTGGGAGGCCGCTGGCCCACCGCGATCTGCGGGAATGCATTTCATGCCTGGTGCGTCTCATAATGATAGAACTTTTGTCATTCGCGGGTCTTGGCTCTGTGGAGCGTGACCGGCTTGCGTTCGGCTCTGCCTGATTGAGCTTAGGTGAATTCGCCAGCAACTCGCTCGTCCTGGTAAATTGTGATGCAGCGGCTAATGTATTCATGCAGATCTTCGTACCAGCGCCAGTCGTAGCTGTGGTTCAGCTCACGTGTTGGCGCCGCCTCCATGGCCGCCAGGTATCCCTTGTAGTAGGTTAGTTTTTCGACAATTCTGGCGTTGTCTCTCGGCGCGAAGCTCAGGAAGTGGCGCACCGCATCGTGCGGGCTTGCGTGCACTGGCCACGGCGGCACGATCCACCTGCCGGGCTTGTCAATATTCGGGATGCCGGTGGTTGATTCGCTTGGCTAGGCTTGCGGGGAGCTCGTGACTCCCGGCGGGTTGAGGTGCACGGTGTTGTGCCTCCTTGGCGGATGGCGCGATGGGGTTGGGGTGGCATTCTGGGTTTCTTCGCCGGTGGCGATGGACTGGTGTGGTTAGTGAAACGTGTGGTTGTGCGCATGGTTAGTTGATATGGTGTGGCGATGGCTCCGGTGGGCGGCCGGGGTCCCACTTCTGTGTCACTTCATGTCGTGGCTTTACAGGGTGTCGCATGACCGGTGATGATTGGCCGAGTTCGAGCGACGACGGCTATGGGGGCGTTGTGGGCAGTGGGAGTGCGGCGGCGGGGGGTAATCACGCGCTGCGGGTGTTGGTGGATGAGGCGGGGTTGAGCCACACCGGACTGGCTCGCGCGGTGGTGGCCTTGGGCGCTGCGGAGGAGGCGCAGGTCGGGACGAACACGACGTCGGTGCGGCGGATGCTGGAGGGTGCCCAGCCGCGGTGGCCGGTGCCCCGGCTAGTGGCCCAGGTGCTGTCGCGGCGGTTGTGCCGCGAGGTCAGCGTCACAGAGTGTGGGTTTGCTGATCGCGCTCCGGTGGCTGAGGATCCCTACGATGGCTTGAGTTGTTCTGGCACACTGGACGGGACGCTCCGCACGGTCGTCGAGTTGTCGGGACAGGACATGCGCCGACGGAAGTTGCTGATGGGCTCCGCGTTCAGCGCGGCGGCCTTCTCCGAGCCCGCGCTGTTCGCCCTGACCGTGCCCCCAGCCCAGAGCACCGCGCGGGTGGCAGGTCGGCGGGTGGGCATGGTCGAGGTGGAGATCCTCACCGAGCAGGTCACCCATTTGCGTCAGCTTGATTACCGTTACGGGTCGAGGCGGCTGCGTGAGCAGGTGGTGTCGCTGCTGCACCGGGAGGCCAACGAACTCCTGCACGGCACGTATTCGGACAAGACCGGCAAGGCCTTGCTGACCGCCGTCGCGCAGGCCACGAAACTGGCCGGTTTCACGGCGGCCGACGTGGGCCGGCCCGCGTTGGCGCAACGCTATTTTATCCAGGGCCTCGACCTGGCGATGGCGGCGGGCGACCGGCGCTACGCCGCCGCCGTGCTCAGCGAGATGAGTCGCTTGACAGCGCAGATCGCGATCAACGCGCTCGCTGAACACGATCGGCTCCGCAACGGGCGCCAGACGGTGGCACTGGCTCGGGCTGGGTTGGCTGTCACCCAGGGCACGGCCACCCCGGCGCAGGCTGCTGAGCTGCACGCGCTGGAAGCGTGGGGTCTCGCCTTGTCCGGCGATGCCAGGGCAGCTCGTCACGCGGTGCTGGAAGCCCAGCGGTGCTACGAGTCGGTGCGCCCCGAGGACGAGCCCCCGTGGCTGGGCTTCTATACCGAAGCCGCGTTCGCGTCAGACCTCGGCAAGTGCCTGAGTGGCATCGGTGAGCATGCGCAGGCCATCAAACTGGTCGCCGGGGTGTTGCGTGACTATGAGCCCTGGCGGGTTCGTGCCCGCTGTTTCGCGCAGACCGACCTCGCGGGCACCCACCTCCTCGGCCGTGATCTGGAGCAGGCCGCCGCAGTGGGCCGGGATGCGCTGCGGACCGCCGCACAGGTCAACTCCGCCCGCACCCTCGACCGCCTGCGCACACTGCAACGGCAAGCCCGGCCGCTGTGCGCCGGCTCACCGCACCTGCGCGAGTTGGACGAGCGGATCACCGTTTTTCTCGGCCGTAGCGGTGCCCGACAAGACTGAGCACGGCGACCAGTAGTGAGACTTCTTCGAACTCGTCGGGCCGATCCGCGCCCAGCCCCAGACCGTCCCAGCAGGCGACTTCCTCGACGTCTCCACTGCGCTGCCGGCTCTCTGCCCGCCAATTGGAGCCCCCTCTACCGTCTCCCGCTCGGATGCGCGAGGGTGAGGGGTCGGACGCCTAGAGTCACGGATCGAAGGGAAGATCGGGATGCCCGCTGCCGACCCGGTCATGGCCGTGCTGGACCGGTTACCGCTCACCAGTCCTGAAAACAGCCCGGACAACATCGTCCACGAGCCCGCGTCGCCCACTCAGGAGGGGCCGGCGCCGTTCGGCCTGCGCTTCGCCGTCACCCCGGTCCATGCCGACAAACACGGCAAGACCTACCGAACGATCAACGAGCTTGAGGCTACCCACATCAACAAGGACGGCACGGTCGTGGTCCGCCAAGACCCCGTCCAGCGGGAGGAGGAAGACTGACGATGACGGTCCTGGTCCTGTCCGCGCACGACGACGACACCGCCACCCGCGTCTGCCAAGTAATTGAACAGCGCGGGGCCGACTGCGCGCGGATGGACCTGGGCGACTTCCCCGAGACGCTGTCGTTCAGCGCCACCGGTCCGGGCCCCGCTTGGGCCGGGCGGCTCTCGGACGGGCGGCGTGACCTGCCGCTGTCCGACATCATGGCCGTCTACTGGCGGCGCCCGGCCAGCTTCCGCATGCCCGCCCACCTCGACGGACAGCACCGGCGGTTCGCGGTCGCCGAAGCCCGGCAGGGCCTCGGCGGGCTGATCTCCAGTCTGCCGGTCCCGTTCGTCAACCACCCCTCTCGCGTCGCCGACGCCGAGCTGAAAATGGCCCAGATCCAGACCGCCGCCCAGCTCGGGCTCGCCGTTCCGCCCACCCTGGTCACGTCGATCGGGTCGGAGGCGCGGGCGTTCGCCCGGCAGTTCGGCAAGGTGCTCTACAAGCCCCTGACCTCAGCGTTCCTCCACGAGGACAACCAGGTGAGACTGGTCTACGCGACCCTGGTCGGGCCAGACGAGCTGGATGACGCCTCGATCGCGCTGAGCCCCTGCCAATTCCAGGTGTTCGTCAACAAGGCCCACGACATCCGTCTGGTCGCCGTCGGCCGTGACTGCTTCTCGGTCGCGATCCACGCTGGTTCCGAGGCGGCATACACGGACTGGAGGGCGGACTACCCGTCCTTGTCCTATGCGCCGGTCGAGACGCCTAGCCACATCTCCGAAGGCGTCGCCGCCTACCTCAAGCATTTCGGGCTGTCCTTCGCCTGCTTCGACTTCACCGTCGACCACAGTGGCCAGTGGTGGTTCCTGGAGGCCGGGGCCAACTCCCAGTGGGGCTGGTTGGAGCACGAGACAGGCTTGCCCATTGCCGACGCCATCGCTCGTCAGCTCACCGGACAAACCGCATGACTACCGCAGACTGGGAGCCTAGGCTTGCCGCCCTCGTCACCACACTGACCGACCGAGGGCACCTGCGCGACAAGAAGTGGGTCGAGGCGTTCGCCGCTACTCCCCGGCACCTGTTCACGCCTGAGGTCATCATCGGCACGGAGGACGGCTACCGCCTGCTCTCCAGCAAGGACGCAGCCATCCAGGACGAGTGGCTGTCGGTGGTCTACTCCGACGAATCCCTTGTCACCCAGGACAAGCCGCACGCCGCGGGGCACCGGCTCGCCTCGGGTGAGCCACTGCGGGTCCCCACCAGCTCCTCGACCATGCCCAGCCTCATGGCCCGCATGCTGGAGGCTCTCGACATCGGCGACGGAATGCGGGTGCTGGAGGTGGGAACGGGCACCGGCTACAACGCCGCCCTGCTCAGCCACCGCCTCGGCGACCGCAACGTGGTCTCCATCGACATCGACCCCTGCCTGGTCGACCAGGCAGCGCGACGCCTCGCCCAGCTTGGGCATGAGCCGACTGTGGTGGCCGGCGACGGCGCGGCCGGGGCCGCCGAACACGGCCCCTACGACCGGATCATCGCCACCGCCGCCGTCCCCGAGATCCCCCTTTCCTGGGTCCAGCAGCTCAAGCCCGGCGGGAAGATCCTGGCCAACCTTCGCGGTGACCTGTCCGGCGGAACCCTCTGCCTGCTGACCAAACAGGACGATGATGATGAGGTGATCGGGCCGATCTTGCCGATCGGCGGGCACTTCATGTGGTTGCGGCCCGACCCGAGCGATCCCCATCGGCCTCACGAGCACACTCCAGCCATCCAGCGCGGTACAACCAGCCGCGCCACGACGAGAGTCGACCCGGCGACAATCCCGGTCGATGACGAGGGGTTTCGTTTCCTGCTGCAACTCCAACTCCACGGCGTGATGTCCGTCCACGCGAGCCAGGCGTTCGACCCGGCCACCCGCGACCGGCGGGACGCGGTCATCACCACTGCCGCCGACGGCTCCCGCGCCGAGGCATTCACCCAGACTCAGCCCGATGGCTCGCACCGGGTCGTCCAGTCCGGCCCCCGCCGCATCTGGGACACCGTCGAGGCCACTCACCGCCTCTGGCGCGACCTCGGCCGGCCGACCCCCGGGCATTTTGGTGTCGTCACCAACCACACCACCCAGTTCGCTTGGTTCGGCGACGACGACAGCTGGCACCGCTGGCCCCTCCCTCTCGTCTGACCGCCGCTACGCGGTCTTGTCCTGGGCGAACTTGCGCAGTCGGAGGCTGTTCGAGACGACGAACAGTGAGGACAGGGTCATGGCGCCACCGGCGATCAGGGGGTTGAGCAGGCCGAGGGCCGCCAGCGGCAGCGCGGCGATGTTGTAGCCGAACGCCCAGCCGAGGTTGCTGTGGATGGTGCGCAGGGTGCGGCGGGCGAGGGCGATCGCGCTGGGCACCACGGTCAGGTCGCTGCGCATTAGGATCAGGTCGGCGGCGCCGAGCGCGATGTCGGTGCCGGTGACGAGGGCCAGGCCGAGGTCGGCGCGGGCCAGCGCGGGTGCGTCGTTCACGCCGTCGCCGACCATGGCCACGGAGCGGCCCTGGGCCTGCAGTGACTCGATCACGGCGGCTTTGTCCGCCGGCAGAACCTCGGCGATGACCTCCTCGATGCCGATCTGGGCGGCGACCGCGCGGGCGGTGGCCTCGTTGTCGCCGGTGAGCAGCACCGTGCGCAGCCCGAGCCGGAGCAGCTCGCTGATCGCCGCGGCCGCGCTGGGCCGCACCGTGTCGGTCAGCGCGAAGGCGCCTTCCACCACGCCGTTCGCGGCCACGAGCACGGTCGTGGCACCCCGCTGTTCCCAGCGGACCCGCTGATCCTCCAGCTCGGCCGGCACCGGGA
>JBDTAX010000102.1:0-5148 GCA_039924425.1 Pseudonocardiaceae bacterium | reverse complement strand
ACGGCGGCTTGGCGGCGCCAGTCACGTTCGCTCCAGATGGGCGCACGCTGGCTGCCGACAGTGCTAGCCCCGGCGGCTCGGTGATCTTGTGGGATCTGAGTGACCGGGCCCACTCCAGACGCCTTGGTCAACTGCTGACCGGCGCCAGCGCGGTGGCGTTCGCCGCGGACGGACACACCCTGGCCATCGGCAGTAACGACAACACGGTGATTCTGTGGGACGTGAGAGATCTGGCCCACCCCAGCCGTCTCGGCTCACCATTGACCGGCCACACCGGCCCGGTGGCGTCAATCGCGTTCGCGCCGGATGGGCGCACCCTGGCCACCGCCGCTCGCCTCAACGAAAACGCGGTGGTGTTGTGGGACTTGACTGATCCGACTCGGCCCGCTCGCCTCGGCCAGCTACCGGCCGGTCGGGTGTCATCGGTGGTGTTCAGCCCTGACCGGGACAACCCTGACCCGGTCAGGGCTACGGATCTGACGATCGGGGTGTCGTCGGTGATGTTCGCCTCGGACGGGCGCAGCCTGGCCACCGGTAGTAACGACGGCACGGTGATTTTGTGGGATCTCGCCGGCCTCAACAATCTGCGAAACCACGCGGTGGAGCGCGCCTGCGCGATCACCCGAGGCGGTCTCGATCATGACGAGTGGCACCGCTACGTTTCGGGGCTGCCGTATCAGGACACCTGTCCCGCCTGACGTAAGTTCTCATTGGGCAGTGCTGCCACGTCCGTCATCTGTATGCCGAAAAGTGGATAGACATATCCACCCGATCTAAAGACCAAGCGATCCTTGCCCCGGTAATACCCGGTTCATGGGTGATGGCGGCCCGTTAGACTCCCGGAATCCGTGTGGAGTGAAGGGGGAATCGTGGGATCGCGACCAGCGCGGCACCGCTACTGCCGCTGCGGCACACATTTGGCCGTCGACAACGCCGAGCGCCAGTGTGCCCGCTGCCAGCGGGCCTCGCGGGATAAGCTCCTCGCCCCGCCCCAGGTGCCCGCCGAGTTCTGGCAGACCGAGCAGTTCGCGGAGGCCTTTGCCGCTCAGCACATCGGCCGGGTCGCCCGCGCCTATCGCACGCACTCCTACCACCACGAGGTCTACGGTTCCGACGGCATCTCGCAAACCCTGCTCGGCCAGTGGTTGGGTCTGCGACAGCCCCAGATCAGCCGAATCGAGGGCGGAGCGCCGATCCGTAACCTGGACACCTTGGCGTATTGGGCGCGGGTACTGCGGATTCCGACGGGATTGTTGTGGTTTGCACTCCCCAACGAGACGGGCCAGCGTGCTACCACGGAACCAGCGGTTTTCGCGCTCGCGGAGTCCACCCCGAACGGCGCGGGTGAGTTACCGGCTGGGCAGGAGTCGCCCGGTGGGCGGCCTGCCGCGGACCCGAGCGATGAGCACGCCGAGGATCCAGAGCGTGATCCCGTGCTCGTCGCCCCCTGGAACCATCGGGGTACCGTCGAGGTGGCGTTCGCGCTGGGCGGGGGTGATGGCCGGGTGAAGCGGCGGGTGTTCGTGTCCCTGGCCGGTCCGGCGTTGACCGCTCCGGCGCACCAATGGCTGGTGCGGGAGCCGGGGCCGCTGGTGTCCGGGTTGTCGGGACACCGGGTGTCGGGTGAGCTGGCCGGGCGATTCAGCGCCATGGTCACTGAGCTGCGCCAGATGGATGACGTGGCCGGCGGCGGTGGCGTGTTCCCGATGGCCCAGCAGGCGTTCGGGTGGGTCGCTGGGCTGCTCGACCGTGCCCGGTATGACGAGCTTACCGGCCGGGCGCTGCATGTCGTGCTCGCCGAGCTGGGACGGCTGTGTGGCTTTGCTGCTTATGACACCGGGCACCACGGGCTGGCGCAGCGCTTCAACATCGCCGCTTTGCGCGCCGCTCATACCGCCGATGACCGGCCGTTGGGCGCGCACATCCTCGCGTTCATGGCCTACGAGGCCGTCACCGGGGGCAAGCCGGCCGAGGGGGTGACGCTGATCGAGACCGCGCTGGCCGGCACGCGGGGGCGGGCGACGCCGGCCCTGCTCGCTGAGCTGCACATCTGGCAGGCATTGGCCTTCGCCACCCTACGCGACACCAGCGCCTGCACCGCCGCGATCTCCCAGGCTCGCACCCAGGCCGAACAGCTCACACCCGATGACGACCCACCCTGGCTGTACTGGCTGGATCCGGCGAACATCACCATCGACGCGGGCCGGTGTCTTCTGCAACTCGGCCAGGCTGACCACGCGGCGGCCATGCTCCACGAAGGTCTCGCCCAGCTCAGCGAGTCATTCGTCCGGGAGCGGCAGATCCAGATCACGTATCTGGCCGACGCCCTGGCCCAGCCGGGCAAGCAACGGGACCTGGACGCCGCCGCTGGGCTGGGCATGCAGTCGATCGACTTGGCTGAGAGCCTGGACTCGGCCCGGGGGGCTGGCCGCCTCCGTGATCTCTACTACCAGCTCAGGCCGCACACCAAGATCCCAGCGGTGCACGACTTCCTGGAGCGGGCGCGGGGGTTTGTGCAGGCGTAGGTATGTTTGCGGTGTGGCGGACCAGGGAGCCGAGCGGACCGTGGACATCTACACCGACGGCGCGTGTAGCGGCAACCCAGGTCCGGGCGGGTGGGGCGCTGTTCTGAGGTACGACACGCGGGAAAAGGAGATTTACGGGGGAGAGCCGGCTGAGACGACCAACAACCGGATGGAGCTTATGGCCCCGATCCGGGCGTTGGAAATCCTGAGCAGGCCTGTGCTGGTGCGGCTGCACACCGATAGCACCTACGTGCTGCACGGCATCACCAAGTGGCTGCCGCGATGGAAGAGCAATGGCTGGCAGACCAGTGGCAAGCAACCCGTCAAGAATGTCGACCTGTGGCAGCGGCTAGACGCCGCCGTGAGCCGGCATCAGGTGCAGTGGCACTGGGTCAAGGGCCACGCCGGACACCCGGATAACGAGCGTGCCGACCGGCTGGCGGCCCAAGGCCTGCACGAGGCGTGCCGTGCAGCAGCCACCTGACTGCCTTGCTTGTGGAGCGGTCCACACCTCGTCGTCGCCACGTTCTACCATCTCTGCGTCGGTGAAGCTCATCCCTGAGCGACCGCAGCTCAGAAGGGCGGCGGTTCGTCGGGGTCGATGACACGCGCCGGTGGAGATGGGGAGTCAGGCTTGGGTGGTGGCCGGTACAGGATTGGCCAGTTCTCGTCGACGGTGATCGGCGGTGCATGGTCGGGGTACTGCTCGGAGCGCGGTAGCGGGCCGGGCAGGTCGGTGATGATGGGCTGGCGCCGGCTGTGGTAAATCCTGCCCAACGGGCTGGTCCAGACGAAGTGTCCTGTCTCGGGCTGGTCCAGCCGCCAGCCACCTTCGTGTTTGAGCCGGTGGTCGTGCCGGCACAGTGGGCCAGAGTTGGCCTCGGTGGTGACTCCGCCGTGAACGTGGTCGACGGTGTGGTCGAGGTCGGCGTGGCGGGCCGGGCAGCGGCAGCCGGGGTGCACGCAGACCCGGTCGCGGATCTGGACGTGGCGGCGCAGTACCGCTCCGGCGAACCGGGCGGCCGGATCCTGCCTCGGTTGACAGTCCTGAGCACACGGGCTGTCCTGAGTACCAGGGTTGTCCCGAGTACGCGGTTTTTCCGGAGTATGCAAGGTGTCCGGAGTGCCCGCGACGGAGTATTGGGCGGCGAGATCAGCTATCACTGCGGCCCACTTGCCGTCCGCCTCGCGGGCGTCGGGATGCGTGGCCAGCTCGGTGAGTAGGGCAGCGGGGATGTGCAGCTCCACGATCCCACCTCGCCCTGGTTCTAGTGCTTCGCCCTCGGGGATCGCGGGGCGACGGCGGGTGATCCCGGCCAGGATTAGCTGCCCCTCGGGGTCGGTGATGGCGTAGCGCCACTCCCCGGTGCGTTGGGCGGCCACGATGGTGCGGACGGTTTCGGCGGTGACCGGTCCCCATCCGGGGATCTCCCCGGGGTGCCGGTCGCGCCCGAGCAGGGTGGACAGCCCCACTCGCAGCTCCAGCGCCACCCTCACCCGCTCTCGTGCGGTGTGCTGCTCCGCACCATCTCCGCTAACCCCGTCAGCCGGGGCATCCCCGATATCTAGGGCGTCCGCAGTGGGGCCGGCGTCACCGTCGCCTGCACCATTGACTACCTGGTCACCGTCTGCCACCGGGTTATCTTCAGCTACCGGGTTGTCGTCGGCTACTGGGTTATCTTCAGTCACCGTGTTACCGCCGGCTGGGGTCCTGGTAGCAGGATCGTCGTCTGAGATGCGGTCTGGAGTGGGGTCTTGCGGGGTGCTGTCCTCGGGTGTGGCACGGGCCAACAGGTCGGCGATGATCTGGGCTCGGGTCATGTGCTGCCAACGGCCCTCGAGCAAACCGATGTAGATGTCGGCTCGCAGGGGGCCGATCCGCCCGGGATGCCCGGCGCGTTTCGCGGCCTTGGCGAGGTCCTCGATCCGGGCGCATGCGGCAGCTGCCTGATCGGTTGGCAGCTTGCGCCCGGTGACGGTCGCGGTGCCGTCCTCGTCGAGGTATCCGATCACGTCCCGGTCCCGCACCGCGCTGGCATACCGGCGGGCTGCCCACTCGGGATCCAGCGCGATCGCCAGCTTCTTGATCCGCGCCGCAAGTTCACTGGTGGTGAACCGAGCGGCGTTTGGGAGCAGCCGCTCGCACACCACTTGGGCCTGCTCGTCGGTCAACGGGGCGCACAACTCGGTGAACAGCCACGCCTTGCCGCGGCAGATCGCCCCGGTGTCCAGGGCGGTGAAGACCGTGGGCAGCCGCACCAGGAGCGCCTCGGCGAAGTGATACTCGCGGTAGGCGGCATTGCGGGTCCAGGCCAACGCCGCCCGGATCTCGTCCACGGCGTATTCGCCGGCCTGCGCCAGCCGGGCCACCTCATTGGTCCCGGCGTGCGGGTCGCACAACCCGACTTCCACCATCGCCGCCAGCAACTGAGCTTGCTCGTGGGACAACTGGCGAGCGCGGGCGCGCAGCACCTCCACCAGATCGGTCCCGGTCACGGCGGACATGGTGAGCCCACCGAGCAACACACCCAGCTCCGGACCCGGCGCCATCCGCGCAAGACCCTCGGGAATCAGCTGCTGGACCGTCACACCTCGCACCCTAGACATCAGGTCTGACATTTTC
>JBDTAX010000101.1:0-11616 GCA_039924425.1 Pseudonocardiaceae bacterium | reverse complement strand
CTGTGCAGGTTGCCGGCTGGGAGGTACATCGCGTCTCCCGACGCCAGCACGACGTGGTTGAGCAGCAAAGCCGCCAGCACCCCGACGTCGCCGGGATACGTCTCGGCCAGCTCCAGAAAAACCCGGCATTCTTGTCGATAATCGCTACCGCGAGGGTGTCTAAAGTCGCTGCCGCGAAGGTGTCGAAAATCGCTACCGCGAAGGTGCTCAAAATCGCCGGGAACTCCGTCACGGCGCAGCAGCGCAACGCAGGCATCCAAGGTGCAGGGCAGCACAGCTTTCACCACTGGTTCGGGCATCGTGATCCAGGTGGTGAACAAGGTGCGCAGCCCGTCGGCATTCGGCTCGGCCGCGAGCATCGTGCGGTAGGGCTCCAGTGCCGGCACGTTCAGCGCGGCGAGCAACTCAACGGTGCGCGATGGATCGCGGAAACCGGCCAGCGCGTGGAGCTCGGTGAGCGCGCAGATCAGCTCAGGTTTGTGGCTGGGGTCGGAGTAGTTGCGTTCCGGGGCGTCCCGGGGGATTCCTCGCGCTTCTTCCCGGGCGAATCCCTCGGCGGCCTGCGCGGCGGACGGGTGGGCCTGCAGGCTCAGCGGCTCCTCGGCGGCGAGCACCTTGAGTAGGAACGGTAAGTGACCGCCCCAGCGCTGTGCGCAGTGGGTCCCGAGGTGGCGATCCGGGTCGGCGCGCAGAGCGTCCAGCAAGGAGGTCTGGGCACCGTCGGCGTGCAGCAGCACCGACGGTGCCGCCGGGTGCGCGCCGAGCCACAACTCCGCCTGCGGGTGTGGGGCCGGGACCGGGCCACCGAGCAGCTCCGCGATCGCGGTCCGGGATCCCCACGCGTAAGGCCGCACCGCGTTGCGCAACAACTCCACTATCCCTCCCTCACCACAGGGTCAGTCATCCGATGGCCGGGTTCATCCGATGGCCGGCCCAGCCGAGCCGAGCCAGCCCGGGCCGCCCAACACGCCACGACTCAGTCCGAGGTACAGCGCGGCGAAGTCGAACCGTAGGGCCAGCACCGCCGCGGCGCACGCGGCGGCACCCGGCTCGCTCTGGCGCACCATCAGCTCCTCATCGACGGTCACCACATCAGCATTGGGCAACGCCTCCAACGCCGCGGCGCGCTCCGGCTCGTCGCGGGGATCGCCGAGCACACCGAGCAGCACCGGCCGCAGCGCCGGTACACCACCGCGCGGTGCCACATCGTCGAAGGGGTCAGCAAAGACGTCGGCGGCCCCACCAGCGCGGGTTGCCTCCTGACGCAGCACCGGCAGCGCCGCCGCCGCAAGGAATCCCGCGGCATGCGCCACCACCCCCGCGTGCGCGGCGAGCGCCCCGGCGCAGTGCCCGGCCACAGCGGTGGCCACTGGGTCGGTGCCCCACAGCAACGGGGTTCGCGCGGTCAGCCGCAACGCCAAGGACTTGGCGGGGTTGACCAACGACTCATGGGCGACGTGATCACGCTCGGCTTCCCGGTCCAGCTCGCCGGCCAGCGCCTCGATGTCGGTGGCCAGCAAGCCCAGAGTGTCCAGCAGCACCAGACCGGCGGTCAGGGCGCGCGGCAGCGTCAGCCCCGGTGCCACCTCGATCCGGGGCACCACCAGCACCGCTCGACCCGCGACCGCGGCCGCCACCGGGCCCTCGGCGGGCGCGGTGAGCACCACCTGAGCTCCTCGACGGACCGCGCGGTCGAGCCCCGCCGCAAGCTCTCGATCCCCAGGATCGGTGGTGTCGGCCAGCACCACATCCAGCGCGCCCACCCACAGCGGGACCGCCCGTGCCGACACCACCGGGACCGGGCAGGACGCTCCGAGCAGGGCGAGCAGCAGCGGTGCGGCGGCCAACGCCGCACCCGGCCGGGTCAGCAGCACCAGCGCCCGTGGGCGTTCCCCGGCCAGCCGGAGCAGGCCCGCCTCCCGCGCGGCCGAGGCCGTGGAGCGCACTTGAGCGCCAGCACTCGCCGCGGCGCGGAGCAACCCACCGGTGTCGGTGGCTTCCAGGAGCCCGGGGTCATCGAGCACGTCAGCGCTGTCACCCAGACTGGCGGGAAGGTGACCGCGGTCGGGTCGGGTCACTCCGCGCCCAACCCACTGCCGTCGGGGTGCGGCCCGGTGCCGGGCAGGGCCTCGTCCAGCAGCAGCACCGGGATGCCATCGATCACCGGGAAGCTGCGCCCGCACACCGTGCAGGTCAGCGCGGCAGCCTCGGGATCAACGGCGGTGCCGCTGCGCAGCGTGGCATGCGCCGGACACGGACAGGCCAAGATCTCCCGCAGCGCGGCGTCCAGCTCCAGGGCCATCGTCCCGTCCTCCTCTTCCTCAGGCTTCTCAGGTACCGCGCACCAGCGCCAGCACCTCGTCGCGCAATGCCTCAACCGCCGCGGCGTCGCGCGCCTCGACGTTCAGGCGCAGCAGCGGCTCAGTGTTCGACGGGCGCAGGTTGAACCACGACCCGTCGGGGCACCGCACGGTGAGACCGTCAAGCTCGTCGAGCTCGACAGCCTCCCGCCCGGCGAACCGCGCCCGCACCGCCGCCATCCTGCCCCGTTGGTCGGCGACCGTGGAGTTGATCTCACCAGACGCCGCGTAGCGGCTGAACTGCGCCAGCAGCGCCGAGGCTGGGCGTTGCTGGCCACCGAGTGCGGCCAGCACGTGCAGCGCGGCGAGCATCCCCGAGTCGGCGCACCAGAAACTACGGAAATAGTAATGCGCGGAATGCTCACCGCCGAAGATCGCTCCGGTTGCCGCCATCCGCTGCTTGATGAACGAGTGGCCGACCCGGGTGCGTACCGGCCGCCCGCCATGCTCGGTGACGATCTCCGGCACAGCCTGCGAAGTGATCAAGTTGTAGATCACCGAGGCACCAGGCTCGGTGGCCAGCTCCCGGGTGGCGACCAACGCGGTGACCGCGCTGGGGCTCACCGGATCGCCGCGCTCGTCGATCACGAAGCAGCGGTCGGCGTCGCCGTCCAAGGCCAGTCCCAGATCGGCGTCATGCTCGCGCACGGCGGCCTGCAGGTCCACCAGGTTCGCCGGATCCAGCGGGTTGGCCTCATGATTCGGGAAAGTCCCGTCCAGCTCGAAGTACAGCGGAATGACGTGCAGGGGCAGACCTTCGACCACCGCGGGCACGGTGTAGCCACCCATCCCGTTGCCGGCATCCACCACGACCCGCAACGGCCGGATCCCCGCCAAGTCCACCAGCGAGCGCAGGTAGCTCGCGTAGTCGGTGAGCATGTTCCGCTCGGTGACCACGCCACCGCCCGGTCCAGCTCCGATGCCACGCTCAACAGCGACTCGGATCTCCGCCAGCCCGCTGTCCTGGCCAACCGGAGCGGCACCGGCCCGACAGAGCTTGATGCCGTTGTAGCGGGCTGGATTGTGGCTTGCGGTGAACATCGCACCCGGCAACCCGAGCCGCCCGGAGGCGAAGTAGAGCATGTCGGTGCTGGCCAAGCCGATCGAGATGACGTCGAGGCCGCGGCCCGTCACACCACTGGCGAAGGCGGCGGCCAAGCCGGGCGAGGATTCCCGCATGTCGTACCCGACGATCACCGTCCGCGGGCCGGTCGAACCGTCGGCGCCCCCCACGAAGTCCGCAAAAGCGGCGCCGACATCGCGCACCACCGCAGCGGCCAGCTGCTCCCCGACGACACCCCGGATGTCGTAAGCCTTAAAAACCGCCGAAAGATCAACCACACCCACTCCGCTCCACCACCCAACCCTATCCGCAACCGGACATTCAGCGGGCTCAGCGGGGTTATCCGACCCGTCTATGCCCCGCTGAGCCCGCTGGATGCGGTCAGTCGTGATGTGGGGTGGGGAGGATTCGGAGGTGGCGGGTGGGTGGTGTGGTGGGGGTGGGGGGGCGGTCCATGCGGCCGGCCTCGCGTACGGCTTCGGCGAGCGCGGTGAGATCGTCCACCGACGGTTCCGGCTCGATGAGATCACCGTCGTGCCGCACGACGTCCCACCCTCGTGGGCGGTCAGCCCCACCGCGTGCCGCTCGCACAAGTCGTAGGAGTGCGGCTCACTGGACGTGGCCAACGGACCCACCACAGCGGTGGAGTCGGCGTAGGCAAAGGTGAGCGTGGCAACCGCCGGGTTGATGCACCCGGTTCTCGAACACCGCCGCGTGCTGCGCACAGCCGGGACCATAGCGCGTCGCTGCCACCGAGCGCGGTAGGCGCGCGGCACAGTCTCGACAACGGCCCGGGCTCGATCGATGGCCCGGGCTCTACGATGGCGTAGACTCGGTCGATGGCGGTCACCCGGTCAGCCCGGTTCCGGCTGCGCACGCGCCGGGACCGGCGCGGCCGTGGCGTCCGGGGGTTGCTGTTCCCCGCCACACTGCCTGCGGCGCGCAGCCGCTCAGAGCGCTTCGACGCGATCGTCCTGGGTGCCCTCGAACCGATCGACGAGCGCTGGCACGCCGAGCTCGACGGGCTCGACGTCGCGGTCGACGAGGTGCCAGAGATCACTGACTGCGATCCGAGCACGGTCAGCTGGGGTAGCGACGTAGTGGAGGACGGCAACGTCCCGCTGGCCCGCCTGGTGCCAGCTGGGGTGAATCACGCCGGTATGCCGACCCGAGCCCGAATCGTGCTCTACCGGCGACCGCTGGAGACCCGAGCGCACGACGGCGTTGACCTCTCCGATCTCGTGCACGAGGTGCTGGTCGAGCAAGTGGCGAACTACCTGGGACTCGAGCCGGACGTCATCGACCGACCCGAGGAAGCGGGCTGACGACCGCGGCGCGCTACCTGTTCGCGCGCCGCCGGGCCGGCACCGCAGTGCCGACAACCAGCAGCAGCAACGCGGACTGGACGAGCAGAAGCACGGTCCGGGGGACTTCTGAGCGAACCACCCGAACCTCAGCCGACCTGCCGCCGACCGGGATCGCGACCTGGTGGCCCCACCCGCGTACCACCGGCACCGGCCGACCATCAACGCTGGCCAACCAGCCTGGCTCGTCATTGGCCGAGACCACCAGCAACCTTCCCTCCGCTCCAGGCGCGACTCGCACCGCCAGCTGAGGCGGCTGGGCCGGCGCCAGCACCCCACTGACTCCAGGGTCAATGGGCGGGGCCGCCCCGCTGCGCGCCTGCTCGGCCAGTGCGGGACCGAGCAGTTCCGCGCCCGGGACCGGTCGCACCACCCGCAGCACTGGTCGACCGTCCGCGGTCGGGGGCGCGGGCCGAGCCAACGCTCCGGCCGCGGCGAGCGCTCGGGCACCTTGCTCGGCGGTGGGCAGCACCACGAATTGCACGCCGGTGGCGGCCACGTCGGCGATCGCGGCGGAGGTCTCGCCCGGTTGCCCGGCCCGCAGCGCGGCGGCCACCCGCTCGAGGCGCAACTCGGTGACGCGCAGCGGGGCGATGTCATCGTCCCCGAAGCGCGCGGTCCGCGACCGGGTCAGCCGGATTGGCTCACCGGGGGGGCCAACGACCAGCACTGATGTGTCAGCTCGGGCCAGCTCCGCGACAAGCGAGGGCGCCAACACCGGCAAGCCCGCTGGGGAGCCCGCGGTGAGCGGTCCGTTGGAACCCAGCGCCAGGGCGGAGCCCGACAGCGCGGCCACCCCCATCCACGCGGCCACCCCCATCCACCCGGTCGGCACGGCCCAACGCCGAGCCGAAGCTGGGCCACGACCGGCCAGCAACACGATCCAGAGCAACCCGCAGCCAGCGAACAGCAGCGCACCGCCGGTGAAACCCGGCCGGGGGTCACCGCCGGCCAGCGGCCGCATCGGCAACCGGGTCAGCAGCACCACCACGAACCCACCCAGCAGCGCAAATCCGAGACCCGCCAGCATCGACCAGGATGGCCGGGCGACCAGGGCGATCACTGCCGCCGCGACCACGACCAGGCCCACCCACGGCGCCGCGCCCGCACCCCCGGGATCCAGACAGAGCAGTCGCAGCCAGCCGGGCACCTGCTCGGGCACCACCGCGCCCACGCCGTGCAGCAGCACAGCGGGGCGTTGAATCACCACCGCCGGCCACGGAATGAGCAGTCCCAAGGGCAGGAGCACCACCGCGAACAAGCCCGTCGCGCGGCGCCCCGTGCTCATCTGGGGAGCCGGAACCACCACAAAGCCAACCAGAACCACCGCCAGCACCATCAGGTACACCAGTGGGGTGAACGCACCGAGGACGGCGATTCCCGCAGCGGTGGCGGTGGCGGTGGACAGCCAGCCGGTTGAGCGCCTAGCTGTCCCAAGGCCCAACACGGGAGCACCCAGCACCGAAACGACACCCGCGAGCACCAAGGGTAGTAACAGGTAGACGATGACGACATCGAGACGGCCCTGCGCCAGGGCGGCGATGCCGGGCGGAAGCAACGCGTAACCCGCAGCGGCCAGCGCACGACGCTCCCGGCTGACCGGAAGCGTCCGACTGGCCCGGTAGGCGGACAGGGCGGCCAGCGGCAACGCGGCGAGCAGCAGCAGCGACACCGCAGCGGCGGGCGAGCCCAGCGGCAAGCCGAGCAGGCCAAGTACGGCCAGTGCGGCCGGCGCGGGTGCCGCACTCCCACCACCGACCGGGTGCCAGGAAGACAGGTAGGACGACCAGGTCTGGCCCAGGCTCTGCACCGGGAGCAGCCGGCCACCGGCCAAGCCCAGCGCCAGCCGGTGGCGGTTGATCAGCAAGGCGAGCACAGTCATCGCCGCGGTCAGCACTACCGGGGCGGAAAGCAGGAAGGTCCGGGCGCGAGTGCCGATTCCGACGTCGTCGCCCGTCAGCACGACTGAGTCGCCACCGCGGGCAGCGACCGGGGCGCCCTGTTGGCCGGAATGCCGCAGCAACGGCGAGGGGCGAGGCCGCGCGCGCGTGCTGGACTGCGCCGCTGACTCCCGCTCGGTTGGGACGCTGGGCGACACGCCGACTCCTCCCTGTCATCCCCGTTGATCTGTTCATTACTGTTGATCGGGCGTGGTGGGGGCTCACGGTAACGTTCCCGGGTGGTCGACCCGGCCTCCGGGCAGCGTGATGGAGTCAGCCCACGTCGCGTTTGAGCTTGCGGCGCTCCCGCTCCGAGAGCCCACCCCAAATGCCGAACCGCTCGTCGAACGCCAAGGCGTAGTCAAGACACTCGGCCCGGACCTCACAGCCAGAGCAAATCCGCTTCGCTTCGCGCGTCGACCCGCCCTTCTCAGGGAAGAACGCTTCCGGATCGGTCTGGGCACACAACGCGCGCTCCTGCCAGTCCTGCTGATCGAGCGCGCCGGGCAGCGCCCAGACGTCTTGCTGGTCGTCCCCCACATCGGCCAGATCACCCAGGTGCCAGCTGATGTCTATCTCTTCCATGGCACTGTCATCCATGGCGCTGGGCCCTCCTCGCCATAGAGTTCCTCCCCGGTTCGCCGCCTCCCCGGACCGTGAACCGGAGAATCACAACGCTGTGATTACACCTCTGTCAGCGCAGATGCAAGTTCCCCAGCCCCGCCACATCGCCTACCCAGCGTGTCGCCGCTGACACGCCGGGTAGGCGATGTTTCTCCCGGGAGAGCAGTGAGTGCGGCGCGTAGGGGGCTGGTTGTGACACGCTGCACTCGTGCGCGCCACCGACCGGGGTCCCAGCCCACTGTTCCTGCTGTTGGTCGCGTGCGCCGTGGTCGGCGGCGCACTCGCCGCGCTGAGCACCGGCGCGGCCCGCACCGCCGGCATCGTGGTGCTGGTCCTCGGCGGCTGGGCGGTCGCGCTGTGCCTGCACGAGTTCGGCCACGCTCTGACGGCCTACCGGGGCGGCGACCGGTCGGTGCGCGCCAAGGGATACCTCACCCTCGACATCCGGCGCTACACCGACCCGGTGATGTCGCTGGTGTTCCCGCTGGTGCTGCTGGCCCTGGGCGGAATCCCGCTGCCGGGCGGCGCGGTGTGGATCAACCGGGGCGCGCTGCGCTCACGCGCGGTCGCCTCAGCGGTGTCGCTGGCCGGCCCGCTGACCAATCTGGCGATCGGGGCGGCACTGACCATTGTGGTCGCCAGCAGCAGGCTCCCAGTGGGACTCGCCGCCGGCCTGTCCTGCCTGGCGCTGGTGCAGGTGCTCGCGTTCGTGCTCAACATCCTGCCGGTGCCGGGGCTGGACGGGTTCGGCGTTCTGGAGCCCTACCTGCCCGCGCCAGCTCGCCGGTTCGCCGGTAGCCTCGGTTGGTACGCACCCTTGCTGCTCTTCGTGCTGATCATCGGCGTGCCGGCGGTGGGGAATGCGCTGTTCGGCGCCAGCTTCGCGGTCTTCGACGTCCTCGGTGGCGACCAGGAGGCGGCGATCACCGGCTTCCAGGAGCTCCTGTTCTGGCGTTGACGATGGCTGAGGACGTGGGGATGGATGTAACTGCCAGGCTGGACCGCTTCCAGCGGCGTCACACCTGGGCGGGCTTCCCGGTGGCGGTGGTCTACAAGTTCCTCGACGACCAGGGTGGCTACCTCGCTGTCCTGATCAGCTACTACGGTTTCGTCTCACTTTTTCCCGGGCTGCTCTTGATGGTCAGTGTGCTGGGCTACACGCTGCGGCGGGACCCCTCCCTGCAGCAGGCGCTGCTCGGCTCGGTGCTGAAAAACTTCCCGATCATCGGGCCGCAACTGCAGCAGAACGTCAGCTCGATCCACGGCAGCGGCGTGGCTGTGGTCCTGGGCATCCTCGGCGCGCTCTACGGCGGCCTGGGCGTCGCGGTGGCCATCCAGACGGCGTTGAACCGGGTATGGGCCGTGCCACGCTATGCCCGCCCCGACGCGGTGCTGTCCCGCCTGCGCGGCCTGGCGCTGTTTCTGCTGATCGCGACCGTCGTTCTGATCACCACCGCACTGGCCGCTGTCGGCCCGGTGGCCGCCGGCTACGGCTTGGGCCCCGCGGTGCCCCTGGCCGCGCTCGTCGCCTCGACACTGGTCAACGTGGGCGCGTTCCTGGTCGGGTTTCGGGTGCTGAGCGCCCGGGACATCCCGCTGTCCGACCTGCTGCCCGGTGCGCTCAGCGCCGGGGTCGCGATCCAGGTGCTGCAGACCGTGGGCGCGTTGTTCGTCAGTCGGGAGCTCGCTGGCGCCTCGCAAGTCTATGGCGTGTTCGGGCTGGTGCTGGGGTTGCTGGCCTGGTTGTACGTGCAGGCGGTCATCGTGGTGTTCTGCGCGGAGATCAACGTGGTGCGCTCGCGCCGGCTGTGGCCCCGCAATCTGCTCGCTCCCTTCGTCGATGACGCCCCGCTCACCCGCGCCGATCGGGCCTCCTACCGCTCCTACGCGGGCACCGAGCGCTTCAAGACCTTCGAGCAGGTGAAGACCACGTTCGACGGCCAGCCCCCAGCCGACGAGTAACGAACGTGAAAGTCGTGGTGCTGGCGGGCGGCATGGGTGGCGCCCGGTTCCTGCTCGGGGTGAAGGCCGCGCTGGGCCTGCCCGGCGGCGAACATGAGATCACCGCGGTGGTCAACACCGGGGACGACATCTGGTTGCACGGGCTGCGGATCTGCCCGGATCTGGACACCTGCATGTACACCCTCGGTGACGGAATCGACCCCGAGCGCGGCTGGGGGCGAGCCGATGAGACCTGGGTGGTCGCGGCGGAACTGGCGAGCTACGGAGCCGAGGCGGACTGGTTCGGGCTGGGAGACCGGGACCTCGCCACGCACCTGGTCCGCACCCAGATGCTGCGGGCCGGCCAGCCACTGTCCGCCGTGACCGCGGCGCTGTGCGACCGGTGGCGACCCGGAGTGCGGCTGCTGCCGGCCACCGATGATCGCTGCGAGACCCACGTCGTGGTCACCGACGCGCAAGGCCGCCGCGCGATGCACTTTCAGGAGTGGTGGCTGCGCCACCGCGCGGCGCTGCCGGCCCGCGAGTTCGTGTCGGTCGGCGCCGAGGACGCCGAGCCGGCCGCCGGGGTGCTGGAGGCGATCGCCAGCGCGGACGTCGTGCTGCTCGCGCCGTCCAATCCGGTGGTGTCGATCGGCGCTGTGCTGGCTGTGCCGGGCATCCGCCGCGCGCTGCGCGGCGCGCCCGCGCCGGTGATCGGGCTGTCCCCGATCGTCGGGGGCCGCGCGGTGCGCGGGATGGCGGACGCCTGCCTGACCGCCATCGGTGTGCCCTGCCACGCCTGCGCGGTCGCCGCGCATTACGGGGCACGGCGCGCGGAGGGGATCCTGGACGGGTGGCTGGTGCACCCCGGCGACGGCGCGACGGTGCCCGGGGTGCGGGTCCGGGAAGTCCCACTGCTGATGACGGACGTGGCGGCGAGCGCGGCGATGGCCACCGCGGCCCTGGACCTCGCCGGGCTCCAGTGCTGAACGATCACGCCGCGCCGGGTGAGGTTCGCATTCGGCCGGTCCGGGGGCTGCCCGAGTTCCGGCCGGGGGACGACCTGCTCGGCGCGCTGGTCACCGCCGCGCCCTGGCTCGCCGACGGTGATGTGGTCGTCGTCACCAGCAAGGTGGTGTCCAAGGTGGAGGGCCGACTGGTCACCGTGCCGGCCGACCCACCGGCTCGCGAGGCGGCTCGCCGCAAGCTGGCCGCCGAGCAGGCCCGGCGGGTGCTCGCCCGCCGCGGCCGGACCCTGATCACCGAGAACGCGCTGGGCGTGGTGCAGGCCGCGGCGGGCGTGGACACGTCCAATGTGGATCCCCACGAGATCGCGTTGCTGCCGGTCGACCCGGATTCCAGCGCCGCGCGGCTACGGGCTGGGCTGGCGCGGGAGTTGGGTGTCGACGTCGCGGTGGTGATCACCGACACGCTGGGCCGGGCGTGGCGCGTCGGGCAGACCGACGCGGCGATCGGAGCCGCCGGGCTGGCCGTGCTGCACCGTTATCTGGGCACCCGCGACCGGCACGGCAACGAGCTGTCGGTCACCGAGGTCGCCATCGCCGACGAGATCGCGGGGGCGGCCGACCTGGTCAAAGGCAAGCTGGCCGGCGTGCCGGTGGCGGTGCTGCGCGGGTTGTCGCCGCGCGAGGACGGCACCGCCGCGGCGGACCTGATCCGCCCGCGGGCCGACGATCTGTTCTGGCTGGGCACCGACGAGGCGATCGACCGAGGCCGGACTCAAGGCTGGGCCCAGGGACGAGCCCAGGGGCGGGCCGATGCGGTGCTGCTGCGCCGGTCGGTGCGCTCGTTTCGCCCCGATCCGGTGGACCCGACGGCGCTGCGCCGCGCGGTGGGGGTCGCGCTGACCGCGCCGGCCCCGCACCACACCCGGCCGGTCCGGTTCGTCTGGCTGGCCGACCGGAGCCTGCGCCGACGGCTGCTCGAGGCGATGGCCCAGGCGTGGCGGGCCGACCTGCGCCACGATGGGCTGACCGAGGACCGCATCGAGCGCCGGGTGCGGCGCGGGGACCTGCTCCACGACGCGCCGGAAGTGCTGGTGCCCTGCGCGGTGCCCGATGGCGCGCACGCCTATCCCGACGCGCGCCGCCGCGCCGCCGAAGAGGCGATGTTCACCGTCGCTGCGGGTGCCGCCGTGCAGGGCCTGCTGGTGGCACTGGCCACCGAGGGCCTGGGCTCGTGCTGGGTCGGCTCGACGCTGTTCTGCGCCGAGCTGGTTCGCGCCGAGCTCGCCCTGCCGGCGGGCTGGCGACCGCTCGGCGCGATCGCCATCGGCCACCCGACGCAACCACTGCACCCACGCC
>JBDTAX010000100.1:0-31003 GCA_039924425.1 Pseudonocardiaceae bacterium | reverse complement strand
AGTGATCACCGGGTTGGCGCGGCACGCTGAGGTGACCCATCTCAGGGTGGCCCAGACCGTGGATGACCCGACCCTCGACCACAGCTCCCGCGCCGATGCCGGTGCCGACGGTCAGGTACACGAAGGTGTCCAGATCGCGGCCGGCCCCCCAGCGGCCCTCACCCAGTGCGGCGGCATTGACGTCGGTGTCGAAACCCACGGGCACCCCAAGCGCGCGCCGGGCTGGCTCGACCAGGTCGACGTAGGTCCAGCCCGGTTTCGGGCTGGTCGTGATGAAGCCATACCGCGGATGGGATCGCCGCAGCTCCAGGGGGCCGAACGACGCGATGCCGACCGCAGCCAGCGGCCCACCGCAAGACTCCTCTCGCTGGAAGAAAGCGAGCACCTGAGCCAGCGTCTCAGCTGGTTTCCCGGTCGCGATCCGGGTCTGGGCCACAATATGGTCAGGATCAGACCCGACCAGGCAGATGACCTTCGTCCCGCCTACCTCGACCGCCCCCAACCGCACCGGCTTCACCTGCCAGAGCCTTGACGTCTGTCCGAGCTTCATTTGTCGCTTGCCAGCGTGATGGGACCAGCGGGTTGCCATGACCTAGGGACCACCGGGTCTGGTCAGTGAGCATGGTGGTGTCCTCTCTGTTGGTCAACTGACACGCCGGTGCTGGAAGTTTGGACCATCCCGGGTTCGGCCGGGACTCGTCGCTGAGGCCAGGTGACCGTGCTGATCATGGTCACCTGGCCCGTGCGGGGTCTCGTACCCGGGGTGGTGGCTTGTCTCTGCAGGTTCCGTGCAATCGGCGGTTGCTGTACCGAATCCACCTATGCCGCGGTGGCGGCGGCTTCTGTAATAGTATGCCACGGTCCGCGTGGTTTAATCAACCCGGCCTTACGCTGGCCTATCGTGGTGGATTCCGCCAGTGCGTCGCCTGGTGTGTTGCTGGCAGTGCCGATCGGGGTGCCGTACCTGATTCTGGTAAGTGCTGGGTGAACCGGAACGGCGTGTACTGGCTCCCGGTGCCGGAATGGTGAACCAGCTTGCCGGCTCCGTGGGCCCCGTGATAGTCTCATTGTCATGAGCCAATGCCGATCGCGCCGCGCACGAGAGCGGTCTCCTTCGGCATGCTCGTTTCCGGCCGGCGATCCGGCGGGAGGGCATATCGATAGTGCGTGGTGTGCACGTGCCAGCCCGGGTGGTCGCATGGGTGACACCGGCCACCCGCAAGGCCTGGGGTGCTGGCGGTGAACTAGCGCTTCATCAGGTCTGCTGTGTGAACGCCGCCGGGGCCGGGCACTGCCGTGCGGTCTTGCCTTGCGGGGCACTGGCCAGCCTGAACGCGCGCATGAGCCGCTCATGCGCGGCACCGGCCTGCCCGGTTTCCCTCCCGGTTCAGCTGCCGCCACGTTTTCTTGGCTCAATGATTCTCCTCGTGTGTGAAAGATTTCTTTCCTGGTCTCCTCATCATGGGCCCTATTTTCCGGGATGAATTCCGCGGGTGTGGCAGGCGGGGGCTGGGTTCTCTCGTGAAGCACGCTGGGAACGGCTCGGCTGGCGCATTCTCCCTCAGATCCGGGGCGGTTCAGCTGGCGTCGGTGGTGGTGCGGTGTGTGGGTTTCTGGCGGCGCCGGTAGGAGTCTCCTTCGATGATGAGTTCGTGGGCGGTGGAGACGAGTCGGTCCACGGCGGATTGGGCGAGGAGTGGGTCGGCCATCATGGCCAGCCATTCGCTGGGATCGCGGTTGGAGGTGAGCACGGTGGCGGTTTTACGGTGCCGTTCCACGATCAGCTCGTAGAAGTCGGTGGTTTCGGTGGCATCCAGGGGCTGGAGCGCGAAGTCGTCCAGGATCAGCAGGTCGACGTGGGCGAGGCGGCGCATCTCGGCTTCGGTGCTGTTGTCGAGCCGGGCGGCTTTGAGGCGCTTGAAGAGCTTGCCGGCGCTGGCCATGTGCACGCTGCGCCGGCGGCGCACGGCGATGTGCCCGAGCGCGGTGGCCAGGTGGGTCTTGCCGACCCCGACCGGGCCCAGCAGCAGGGCCCCGTGGGGGCCGTCGAGGAACCGCAGGCTGGTGAGCTCGTTCCAGAGTTGCTGGTCGTAGCGCACCGCCGCGGTGGTGTCCCAGGTGTCCAGGCGCATGCCCGGGTCCAGGCCGGCGGCCCGGGCGCGCAGCGCGGCGGAGTTGGTGTCGCGGCGGGTGACCTCATCAGCCAGCACGAGTTCCAGGAAGTCAGCGTGTGGCAGGTGCTGCTGGCGGGCCAGGGTGATCCGCTCAGGCAGGGTATCGAGCAGCTTGCCCAGCTTGAGGGCGCGCAGCAGTGCCGTGAGGTCGGCGGAGACGGGGCAGGTCACGCTGGTCTTGGTCATCATCGCTCCTGGTCACCGGTGAGGAGGGCGGGTGCTGGGCGGTGCGGGGTGAACTCGGCCGGGTCGCGGGCGAAGCGGGCCGCGGCCGCGGTCGCGGGGCGCGGTGGCGGTGGCGGGGTGTTCTCCGTGGCGTTCTCCAGCATGGAGGCGATCTTGGTGACGGACACGACGTCGAGGGCGAGCGCCCGGGCGCAGGCGGTGCTGACCGGGGTATCGCCGTAGCGCCGGGCCAGCGCGATCAGCCGGTAGACCTGGCGCATCCGGGTCCAGGGCAGCGGGTCATCCAGCAGCCGCTGGGCATAAATCCCCACATCGGGCCCGTGTTTGCCGGCGGCAGCCACGAGCCGGTCCAGGTTGCGCAGGGCGTAGCCGGCCTTGTGCTCAGGCAGGTCCTCAGGATCAGTGACCCGCCCGCCAGGCCGTTGGCGGGGGTGCACCTTGACCAGCTGCCCCCGGGAGAACAGCTTCACCAGGGCCGCATCGGCGCGGACGTCGAGGTGTTCCCCGAGGTAGGCCTTCGGTGCCGAATACAGCGCCTTGCCGACCTCAAGGTGGAAATCGCGGTGCACCTTGACCCGCGTGAAGATCGGCACGTCATACGCCTCGGGCACCGGCAGCAGCGCGGCCGCCTCCCGCTCGGCGAACACCTCGGCCGGGCGTGCCGCGATGGTGCCATGGATCCGCTGCCCAGCGGTGTCGCGGCACCACTTCTCCACCCGGACCTGGGCATCAGCCAGGTCCACGAACTCCTCACCGGCGAAGAAGTTCCCCCGCACATACTGGAGCGCGCGCTCCACCCGGGGCTTGTCTTTCGGGCTGCGGACCCTCGCGGCGTCGGTGGCGAACCCGCAATGCTGGGTGTAGTCCAGCCAGCCCACAGTGAACCGCGGGTTGACCGCATCAGCGCCAGCCACGATCGCTGAGGCGTTGTCCGGCACCAGGACCCGGAACACACCACCGAAGAACCGCCACGCCGCCTCACACCCCTCGATCACCGCGACCAGGGTCTGGGAGAAGGTCAACCACACGAACAGGTGCCGGGAGCACACCGCCGTGAAGATCAGCGCGTGGGTCACCCGGCGCCGACCCGAACCCGGGTCATACACCAGGCCCATCCGGGCGAAGTCGATCTGACACTCCACCCCCGGCTCCCCGTCCGCGACCCGCACCGTGGTGGCCCCACCACGGCCAAACCCGCACCGCTCGGTGCAGAACCGGTGCAGCGTGCGGTACGGGACTCCCACACCACGCCGCGCGAGCAGATCACCGATCTTCACCACCGACAGGTCCTTGCCCACCCACCCACTGATCCGCTCCCGCTCAGCCTCCAGCGCTTCCCAGGCCTGGCCATGCCCGCTCGCCCGCACCGGCCGCACAGCCCCCACCACCAGGCCAATCACCTCATCCGTCACCTGGCCCAGGCCACCCTCACGGCACACCCCGGCCGCCTCAGCGGCGGCCACATACCGACGGGCGGTCTTGCGGTCCACCCCCGCCCGCTCCGCCACCGTGCGCAACCCCGCACCAGCCAGCCACCCCCGCAACACCTCACGCACCTCAACCACCGAAACCTCCCGAAACCCCATCTACCGAACCACCACGTCGCACGACATGGACAGACCGGATACAGGAAGCGATCAACCCCCACGGCGCGACACGCCGAGTGGTCCCCCCACTGGCAACCAGGTGGTCCCATCCTCGTGGCAGAAAACCGCTCAGGGTGGTCCCATGATCGTGGCGGGCGACACATTATCAGGCGGTTATCGCGCGGGGCCACTGACCCCATCGACGATCGTTAAGGTATCATCCAATCCAAGTACAGGTCGGAGTGAAGCGAATCAGGTCGTCTGCTAGCTCCTGGGGCTTATGACGGAAGGAGGCGGCGGGACGAGCGGGGCCTAGGGTTCCTAGCGTCTGCGCGCGGCTGAGCCCAGCGATGAAATCAGCGACCACTCCTGGTGCGGGCACGAGGGGCTCGCCCAGATAGCGGCGAACCCGGGAGTGATCCTTGGCAATGTGGTGGAGCTGACAGCACCAGCCGAGGTACTCGTCCCAGTTGGCGCGGTAGGCCACCCAGGCCGGCGCGCTGAAGCCGACTGGCTGGCGGGGCGGGTCGAAGGTGATGCTGCAGCCCAATGATTGTGAACTGGGCGTTAGCTCAACCGTGTGGATCACCATCCCACGCTGGCTGAGGCATCCGATCACCGCGCCCAGATACGCAGTCAGGTAGTGAATGACGGGACTATCTTCCCTACGCATCTCCGCACGGCAGGTGCACCGCCTTTCGGATCCATAAAGAGTCATAATCAGTAACTCCTTCCTGTGCTGGCTCTTTTTCCTGATGGTCATCGCCCTACGCATAGGCGCCATTCAGAAGACGACGAAGTCTCAGCGTCGTCAACCGCTCCCGCGCCGACGACGACCACTGCGGGGCACTGAGCGTTTGCGATGCAGGCCCGGGCCACCACACCTAGTGCAATGCCGTCCGGGTGTCTGGACCGTAGTCCGCGGCCCAAGACGAGTAGGTGTGCGCTGGTGGCGTACTGGAGCAGCACCGCTACGGGATGACCTTCGACCAGTATGGGCCGCACACCGACCTCGGATCTTTCGGAGCCGGACCCGAAGGCGTGGCTGATGGCGGCGGTCAGCAGCGCACCGGACGCCTGCCGCTGCTGGTCGCGCGAAGGCACCCCGCGCACAGGGGCGTACGGCGCCAGCATCTCCATCGGTGACGACCAGGCGTGGACTGCCCAGATCTCCGCGCCGCGTAGGTGCGCCTCCTCGGCAGCCCATCGTAGAGTCGCCACGGAGTTCGCTGAGCCGCTTACGCCCACGACAATACGTTCGTCGGTGCTCACGACGAATCTCCACCATTTCGGTCAGGCCGCTCCAGCAGCCACGGATCCAGCCCTACCGCGGTCCTGGGTGGACGGCCTGTGGCGCCAGAGATGTATCTCGACTGTAAGATCCTCTACGGCGCCCAACATCAGGGATTGCCCTAGCTTTTAGGCCGAAGCTGACAATCGTCCGGCAGTCGTGCCGCGGCCTCGCCTCGACCTGAGGGCTCGGCTGCGGTCGTTGCCGGCCTAGCGATCAAGGATCGCTGGAGGTCAACCGGTTGTACGCCGTGCCGCTGACCGGCGGTGATACTGACCGCGTCCCGGCCTGCGGCGCGATGACCTACTGGCCCTGGCCACGAGGATCCGTCGGGGCCAAGCCGACGACAGCAGTGGCCATCGTCGCGCTAGCCCTCCTCACGTCGGCCTAAAGCCTAGGGGAATTCCCGATGCTCGGGGTCCATCCGGCCATCTAACGTGCAGATGTATCACACGACAGCCACTGACCTTCCGCTGCGATGACGTCCTTGGCTGTCCTACCGGGATCCGTGGCTAGTTATAAGGACAGATATCCATGTCGCGCAAGATTCTCTGCATTCTCTCGGAATGGGGCTTCTGGGGCGAAGAGCTGGTGGGTCCACTCGACGCCTTGGACAAGCACGGCTACGAGGTGGTCTTCGCGACGAGTAAAGGAAGGCGACCGCAACCGCTTCCGCCGAGCGAGGACCCGAGTTTCATCGACCCCCCGCTCGGTCGGGGCGTGACCTCTGAAGAGAACGCCCGCAAGACCCGTGAGCTCAGCGAGTCAGGCCGGCTCGACAATCCGCTGAACCTGTCAGCCTGGCTGCCTGAGATGCCGTACCACAGCTCGCCCAACTACCTGCGAGAGATGGAGAGCTACAACAACCGTGTGGACGAGATCCGGAGCGAGATCGAGCACGACTACGACGCGATCCTCATCGTGGGGGGTAGTGGCCCGATCATCGACATGGTCAACAACTACCGTGTCCATGAGTTGATCATGGTATTTTATGGGCTCAACCGGCCGGTGGCCGCAGAGTGCTATGGCGTCGCCTGTCTCGCTTTTGCGCGTAACCAGGACGACCGCAAGAGCATCATCTGGGGTCGTCACGTCACCGGCCACCCCATCGAGTACGACTACCATGACGGGACCGGTTTCGTCGGCACCGACATCAACATCGGACCGCCACCGTATCCGCTGGAATACATCCTCCGCGACGCCGTCGGCCCTGAGGGCCAGTTCCATGGGAACGTCGGGCACGAGATCTCGGTGATGGCGGACTACCCGTTTATCACCGGGCGGTCCACCGGGGACTCCTACACCACCGGCAGGGTATTGGTCGAGGTGCTGGAGAACGGCCTCCGCTACTACGGCTGGCGCGGTCCCGACCGAGCCGGCAGCTCTGACGGCACCGCCGAGCCGGCCATCCGGTCATGAGCGCACCTGTCGGAGTCGATCTCGGGCAGGTGGTGGCGAGTACGGCCGCAGGCCGCCGCACCGGCCGCTTCGCTCTCTTCGAGCAGCTGCTCGCCGACGACATCCGCTACCTGTTCGGCAATCCGGGGACCGTCGAGCAGGGGTTCCTCGACGCGCTGGCCGACTACCCGGCTCTGCGGTACATCTTCGCGCTCCAGGAGACGGTGGCGGTCGGCATCGCGGACGGCTACGCTCGGGCCTCTCGCCGGCCCGCCGTGATCCAGCTGCACAGTGGTGTCGGCCTCGGCAACGCCATCGGGATGATGTACCAGGCTAAGCGGGGCCATGCGCCGCTCGTCGTGCTCGCCGGTGATGCGGGGGTCCGCTACGACGCCATGGACGCGCAGATGGCGGCCGACCTGGTAGGCATGGCGCAGCCGGTCACCAAGTGGGCCGGGCGGGTCACGCACCCCACGTCGCTGCTGCGGATGCTGCGCCGGGCCATCAAGATCGCTACCACCCCGCCGACGGGCCCGGTTTTCCTGGCTCTGCCGATGGACGTGCTCGACGCCCCGAACGCCGAGGAGATCGTGCCGACCTCGATCCTCGCCACCCGCACCGTGCCGGAGCCCGCGCTGGTGGCCCAGGCCGCCCGCCTGCTTGCCGGCGCTGAGAACCCGATCATCATCGTCGGCGACGGGGTGGCCTTCTCGGAGGGGCAGCCGGAGCTGGCCCGAGTGGCCGAGCTGTGGGGAGCGGCGGTCTGGGCGGCGGACTCCTCCGAGGTGAACCTGAGCGCCTCGCATCCACATTTCCGGGGGTTGCTCGGGCACATGTTCGCCAAGGACAGCCAGCCCATCACGGTGCAGGCCGACGCGGTCCTGATCTGCGGCACCTACGTCTTCCCGGAGGTCTTCCCCGCACTGGACGGGGCCTTCGCGCCACACGCCCGAATTGTTCACATCGACCTTGACACCGACGCGATCGCGAAGAACTTCCCGGTCGATCTCGGGCTGGTCAGCGATCCCAAGCTGACCCTGGAGTGTCTCGCCGAGTCGCTTGAGCGGGAGATGTCTTCGGCACACAAACAGGCAGCCACGCAGCGCTCGCGTCAGCTCTCCGCAGACAAGCGCCGGGAAGACGATACCCAGCGTCACGCCGATCGCGCGCGCCGGGACGAGATGCCCATGCCGGCCTCCCGGTTCATGGCCGAGCTGGCCGAGCTGGCCCCCGCCGACGTCGTCGTCTTCGACGAAGCGATCACCACCTCGCCCGATCTGGTCCGTTACCTGGTGCCAACCCAGGCCGGTGGCTACTTCCAGACCCGGGGCGGCTCGTTGGGGGTGGGCGCGCCCGGAGCGTTGGGGCTCAAGCTGGCTCACCCAGAGCGGACCGTGTTCGGATTCACCGGCGATGGGGGCGCCATGTACACGATCCAGGCGCTGTGGACCGCCGCGCACCACCGGATCGGCGCCAAGATCGTGGTGTGCAACAACCGGAGCTACCGGATCCTGAAAGTCAACATCCAGCAGTACTGGCGAGAGCGTGGGTTGCCGGGGCACGGCTTCCCGGCCTCCTTCGACCTCGGTGGCCCCGAGCTCCGGTTCGACCGGATCGCCAAGTCAATGGGTGTGCCCGCGGTCCGGGTGGAGACCGGGTCCCAGGTGCGGCCGGCCATTATCCAGGCGCTCGAAACTGACGGTCCGTTCCTGATCGACCTTGTTATCGACGGCGATGTTCCCGACGACATCGGCCACATCACATGCGGCCAGTAAGTGGAGTCACCCATGCGGCTGAACGGTAAGAAGATCGCTGTTCTCATCGAAAGCGACTATTACGAGCCCGAGATCGCTTATTACCAGCATCGCTTCGCGGAGGAAGGTGCCGAGCTGCACCTCCTGAGCCGGCTCTGGGGCCAGCCGTCGCTGACCTTTTTTGGTCACGAATACAAGGCTCCACTGGAGTGCCAAGAGAGCTTCGAGGACATGAGCGATGAGCAACTGCACGGCTTCGGCGCCGTGATCGTGCCGTCGGGCATAGTCGCCGATCGTTTACGGTTCACAGACGATGTCACCAAGCTGCCGCCCGCTACCGAGTTCTTGCAGCGCGCCTTTGCCGACACGAGCATCCTCAAGGGGATCATCTGTCATGGCCTGTGGCTGGTGGCATCGGCCCCCGAGCTGGTCCGGGGCCGCCCGGTGGTCGCGCACAACAACCTGTTCGGAGACGTGCGCAACATGGGCGCTGTCTACACCGATCAGGATGTCGTCGTCGACGGTGACCTCGTCACCGGCCGGTCGGGGCCACTGTGTCACCTCTTCGCTAACAAGATCATCGACATGCTGAGCGAGAAGCACTGATCTTTCCGGATCGTCGACGTGAGGGTGATCATGACGAAAAGAACCGCCGTCACATATCGTGTTGAGGCGGGACGCTCACACCCGCTGGGAGCGGTCCCCGATGCCGACGGGGTCAACTTCTCTCTCTATGCGGCGGACGCCACCGCGGTCACGTTGCTGCTCTTCGACGCGTCCGACTCTCCCGAGCCGATCGCAGCGATCGAGCTGGACTCAGTGGTCAACAGGACATTCCAGTTCTGGCATGCCTACGTGCGCGGAGCGACACCTGGCCTGCACTACGTCTACCGTGTCGACGGGCCACGGGACCTGAACGGATCCGGTCACCGTTACAACCCCAACAAGGTTCTTCTCGACCCATACACGAGAGGTGTGACCAAAGCCCTCTGGAACCGCGCCCGGGCCTGCGACGCCGAGGACAACCTGGACTGCTCGATGCGCGGCGCGGTGATCGATATCAGGGCCTACGACTGGGAGGGCGACCAGCCCTTGAGCCGCCCGATGAGTCAGACAGTGATCTATGAGCTGCACGTGGGCGGCTTCACGAAATCCGCCAGCTCCGGGGTGCAGAATCCCGGGACCTTCGCCGGGATCGTGGAGAAGATCCCTTACCTGGCTGAGCTCGGGGTGACCGCGGTCGAGCTGATGCCCGTCTTCGCGTTCGACGAGTCCGGTATCGGAGGGGCAGCTCCGGATGGGACCCCGCTGAGCGACTATTGGGGTTACAATCCGCTGGGATTTTTCTCCCCGCATTCAGGCTACTGCCGGAGCCCCGAGGAAGGCAGCCACATCGACGAATTCCGAGACATGGTGAAGGCCCTGCACCGGGCCGGTATCGAGGTGATCCTCGACGTCGTCTTCAATCACAGCACCGAGGGCAACCAGCTGGGCCCGGCGGTCTGCTTCAAGGGGCTCGCCAACGAGTCCTACTACTACCTCGTGTCACAGGACAAGCAGTACTACATGGATTACTCCGGCTGTGGAAACACCCTTGACTGCAACCATCCCATGGTGGAGAAGCTTGTCCGCGAGTGCCTGGAGTTCTGGGTCAGTGAACTGCACGTCGATGGGTTTCGCTTCGATGAGGGTTCCGTTCTCTCGCGCGGTCCGGACGGCAGTCCGATGGCTTATCCTCCGGTTCTGTGGGATATTGAACTGTCGGATACATTGGCCGACGTCAAGATTATCGCTGAGGCCTGGGATGCTGCCGGGCTCTATCAGGTCGGCACCTTCCCCGGAGGCTCTCGCTGGGCGGTGTGGAACGGACGCTACCGCGACGAAATACGCCGCTTCGTCCGCGGTGACGGAGGTCTGGCAGGCCAGGTGGCCTCCCGCATCGCGGGCAGTGCCGACCTCTTCCAGCCTTTCGGACAGACTCCGGAGAACAGCATCAACTTCATCACCGCCCACGATGGTTTCACGCTGAACGACCTGGTCTCTTACAACACTAAGCATAACGAGGTCAACGGCGAGGGCGACCGGGACGGCAACAACGACAACGACAGCTGGAACTGTGGTGTGGAAGGCGAGGCCGACGACCCGGGAATCGAGGCGCTGCGCAAACGCCAGATCAAGAACTTCGCCGCCATCCTGCTGCTTTCTCAAGGCGTGCCGATGATACTCGCTGGTGACGAGGTCAGGCGCACCCAGCGGGGCAACAACAACGCCTACTGCCAGGATAATGAGATCAGTTGGTTCGGCTGGGATCTTGCGCAGCGAAATAAGGAAGCCTTTCGATTCTTCAAGGAGATGATCGCGTTTCGCGGCCGACATCCCATCGTGCACCGTTCGAGGTTCTTCACCGGGGAGACGAACGAGCGCGGTCTCCTCGACATCGCCTGGCACGGGTGCAAGCTCAACCTGCCCGGCTGGTTCGACTCCGGTTCCTCGGTGCTGGCGTTCACTATGGGCGGCCTCGACGGTGACGACGACCTGCACGTGATGCTCAACATGTCCGGCCAGGACCTGGATTTCGAGATGCCACCGGTGTTGGGGCGTCGATGGCGGCGGGCGGTCGACACCTCGTTGCCTTCGCCGCTGGACGTCGCCCTTCCCGGCGACGAGATCGAAGTCAAGCCAGACGATGGCTACCGCGTGAACGCACGCAGCGTGGTGGTCCTGATCTCCCATTAGGCAGGCCCTGCGCAGCACGCAAGGAGACGATCGATGGACAAGATGCATTTCACCTTCTCGGACACCATCGCCGGTTACGTCACGGCGAGCGAGGGTGCGCCGGAGGGGACGTTCGGCCTCAAGACCAGCGACGGACGCGAGTTCCAGGTGAAGCTGACTGACGCCACCTACGCGGAGGTGATCCGCAATCCGACCGAGCCGTACCAGGACCCCGGCGCCCCCATACAGAGCCTGCTGACACCCGGTCGTTTCCTGTTCGCCTACGGTATCTTCTACCCCGAGGGCGGCGACTACCTCTTTGAAGCCAAGCACCTCGTGCTGGTGGGCCGTGCCGCGAACGACTGGCGTTTCGAGTCCCCTGACTGGTGGGTCAATCAGATCCGTGACCTGGCGGAGTTTTACTTCACCGCGCAGTTCCCCGACGGTGTGATTGATTACCGGAACTATCGTACCCAGCTGACTTTGGAGGGGCAGAAGATTCCCAGCACCCGGCAGGAGACGGACACCATCTCGCGGATGGTGTACGGCTTCGCCTCCGCGTACCTGCTCACCGGCGAGGACCGGTACTTGCAGGCCGCTGAGAAGGGGACGGAGTACCTGCGGGAGCAGATGCGGGCGATCGACGAGAAGGAGGAGACCGTCTACTGGTACCACGCGGCGGACATCCAGGGTGACCACAGGCGTAACATCCTCGCCTCGGAGAACGGCGATGACCTCGACGCCATCCCCGCCTACGAGCAGATCTACGCGCTGGCCGGTCCTATCCAGACCTACCGGGTGACCGGGGACCCGCGCATCCTGAGTGACGCCGAAATGACGGTGAACCTGTTCGACCGGTACTTCCTGGACAAGGACCGGGAAGGCTATTTCTCTCACCTGGACCCGGTGACGATGGACCCGCGCGACGAGTCGCTCACCCACAACCGGGCTCGCAAGAACTGGAACTCGGTCGGTGACCACGCGCCGGCCTATCTGATCAACCTGTGGCTGGCCACCGAGGACAGGCGCTACGGCGACATGCTCACTTCCTGCTCGGACCTGATCGTCACGCACTTCCCCGACTACGAGCACAGCCCGTTCGTCAACGAGAAGTTCTTCGAGGACTGGACGCCGGACCACGAGACGCCCCTGCAGAAGAACCGAGCCATCGTCGGACACAACCTGAAAATCGCCTGGAACCTGATGCGCGTTCACCATCTGCATCCGGATGACCGCTACCTGGAGCTCGCCCGCAAGATCGCCACTGTGATCCCCGACGTGGGCCGGGACAAGCAGCGCGGGGGCTGGTACGACATGGTCGAGCGAGAGCTGGCGCCCGGCCAGGAATTCCACCGGTTGATCTGGCACGACCGCAAGGCGTGGTGGCAGCAGGAGCAGGGCATCCTGGCGTTCCTCATCCTGGCCGGATCGCTCCAGGAGCCGGAGTACCTGCGGATGGCCCGCGAGTCGTTGGCCTTCTACAACGCCTGGTTCCCGGACAACGACTCCGGTGGCGTGTACTTCAACGTCCTGGCCAGCGGTATCCCCTACCTCCTGGGCACCGAGCGGCTCAAGGGCAGCCATTCGATGTCGGGCTACCACTCGTTTGAATTGTGCTACCTGGCCGCCGTGTACACTAATCTGCTGATCACCAAGCAGCCGATGAACTTCTACTTCAAACCCAAGCCCGGTGCGCTCAAGGACAACATTCTGCGGGTAGCGCCGGACCTGCTGCCACCCGGCAGCATCACCATTGATGCGGTCTGGGTCAACGGGAACCGCTATGCGAACTTCGACGCCAAGGCGATGACGGTAACCCTGCCGGAGCCGCCGTCGCAGCCGACGGAACTCCATCCGCTCGCGATCCGGCTGGGCCGTACGGACGACCCGAACCTGCCCCCCAAGACTCCCGAGGACCTGGAGGTCCGGGTGCGGATAGTGCCGGCCGGCCTTCCGTTCGACATCGAGCTCGACCTGACCGGTGGAGTAGCGCAGCTCACGTTGGGCGGAGAGCTGGACGACAGCGCCGTGATGGCCCTGAGACTGGAATTGAAGCGGGTCATCGCGGCCCACCCGAAGGAGATAGTACTCCAGCTCGCCGGCCTACGCGGCATATCGAACAGGTGCGCCCGTGCGTTTGTCTTCGCTCAGCAGGATCTCGACATGGCGACGACAATTTTCGTCGTCGGCGCCAACCCGGAGGTGAAGCGGACGCTGCAGGACGCGGGCGCCCTCAACGGCGTCACGGTGCTGGACGCAGACGCCACGGCAAGCCCGGTAAATACGACTCCGCCAAGCTGAGGCTAAGAAGCAAACGATGACTTTATGTGCACCGAGCGGGGACAAGGAGGCGTCGATGCCCGACAGCTGCTTCGATTATATAGTGGTGGGTGCCGGAACGGCGGGCTGCGTCCTGGCCGCCCGGCTGAGCGTTGATCCACAGTGCAGCGTCGCCCTGCTGGAGCTGGGTGGCATGGACACCAATCCGGCCATCTACACCCCGGGCGTGGACGCGATGTACAGCTTGTGGGACCCCAAAGGCGTCGAGAACTGGGGCTACGCGACCGTGCCGCAGCCGGGTCTGGGTGGCCGCTCTATCGACATCGCCCGAGGAAAGGTTCTCGGGGGCTGCAGTGCGATCAACGCGATGATGTACATCCGGGGAAACCACCGAAATTTCGACACCTGGGCACAACTCGGCAACCACGGGTGGTCCTATACGGAAGTCCTTCCCTACTTCAAGAAGTCGGAGACCTACCACGGCCCCATATCGCAGTACCATGGCGACAACGGGCCGATGTCGATCATTGATCTGCAGAAGCCATCCGTGGTATCGCATGCTTTCGTCGAGGCGGCTGCCGAACTGGGCGCCACCCATAAGTACAACGACTTCAACGGAGCCTCGCAGGAAGCGGGCGCCGGCTTCTACCAGTCCACCCGGACCGTGGATGGCATCCGAGCTACCGCAGCGTCCGCGTTCGTCAAGCCGATCCTGGACCGCAAGAGCCTGCAGCTGCTGTCCCAAGTACGGGTAACGCGCCTACTCATCGAGCAGGGTCGGGTTCGAGGGGTCGAGTACGTGGGCACCGAGGGTGTGGCGATGATCCGGGCTGAGCGTGAGGTCGTGCTGTGCTGCGGCACCTTCGAGACGCCGAAGCTGATGATGCTCTCCGGTCTGGGACCAGCGGAAGAGCTGGCAGCGCATCACATTCCCGTGGTGTGCGACCTGCCGGGGGTCGGTCACAACTTGGCGGACCACCTCCTGCTCGGCGTCGCGTTCGAATGCCATGTTCCCCTGGGTCCTCCGGAGCTGCTGGCCGAAGGCGGCCTCTTCCTGTGGAGCGGGACTCGAACCGATCAGGTCTCCCCGGACCTGCAGTACTTCTTCGGACCCGTGCAATTCGTGGCGCCGGAGTACCTGACTGACGGCCCCGGCTTCACCTTCGCACCCGTCCTGTCACAGCCACGCAGCCGGGGAACGGTAACGCTGGCGTCCAGCGACCCGACGGCACTGGCTCGGATCGATCCACAATACCTGAGCCGGGACGAAGATCTCAAGACATTAGAGTATGGGATACGTTATGCGCGAGAGCTGGCCCATACCAGCGCGTTCGATAACCTGCGGGGGCGGGAGCTGGCTCCCGGGGACGCTCTCACTAGCACCTTCGACCTTCGCGACTATATTCGCAGGGTTTCCGGGACCGTGTGGCACCCGGCTGGTACGTGCCGGATGGGCGCCGACCGCGAGGCGGTGGTCGATGCCCAGCTACGGGTCCACGGAGTCGATGGACTGCGCATCGCCGACGCTTCGGTGATGCCCGAGCTGGTCAACGGCAACCCGAACGCCACTGTTATGATGATCGCCGAGAAAGCAGCGGATATGATCCGCCGCGACAATCTTCCGAATCCTGACGTGGCTCTTATTTCTGAGAGATCAACTGCTCGAACATCGGTGGGAGAGCGGGTATGATTCATCAATTTATCTTTGCGTATCCACGGCCGGGAATGACCGAGGCTGAATTCCAACTCTACTGGGTTGAGGTCCATGCGGTGCGGTACGCCAGCAAAATTCCGCAGATCCGCAGGTACCTCGTCGACACGCGTGTCGCGCTGCCCGGCGAAAGCGGTGACCCACTGTGGTGTGGCGTCGCCGAGATCTGGCTGGAGAACGAAAAGGAGCAGATCGAGTCGCTGCAGTCCGAGGAGTTCCTGCAGGGCGCGCGTCGTGACGAGCCGAACTGGGCAGCCTTCTGGCGGACCGTGGCGTTGGACACCACGGCTCACACACTCCGTAACGGGCCCGAGGAGACGCGCGACAGCAACATGGCCAAGCTGCTGGTCCTATCCAAGCGCAGGGAGGGCTTGCCGCTGGAGCGTTTCCGTTCCTACTGTCTCGGTACCCACGCGGCCAAGGTGCTGGAGCTGCCGGGGTTGCGTCGCTACATCCAAGGTCATGTCCGAGATGGCGCCTATGCGGTGGGAGAGGCGCTGCTCGACTGCGTCGAGCAGCTGTGGTTCGATAGTGTGGATGCGGCACTCGCTGCGCGGGGTTCGATACAGCAGGATGTGGTGTGTGCCGACTACCGGCTCTTCGTCGAGGAGCGGTACATCCACACGATACTCGTCCGGGAACACTGGATCATCGGTCCACAGCCCCGCCCATACGACGACCAACAGGCTATGGTCCGCGTGATGCCAGGGGTGGCTGATGTCCCAGGCTAGCTTTCTTGAATTTCTGCTTTCGGCGCGCCGAAGCGCTGCGGTGCTTGCTCGCTACAACCAGCGAAATCTGAGTGAGCTGCTGTTTCACGCCAAGAACGAGGGCTTCGATTTCACCGCGGAGGAGGTGGCGGAGATGATCGGAAAGTTGGAGGCTAACGTCATCCTCACCAAGGACGGTGACTCGTACGACGGGACCAGCCGGCTGTGGCGGGAGATGTGGGGTAGGCGCCATCTCGAGTATCTTGTCGACCACGTGGTGGACCGGCATACGGACGAGGAGCTGCGGTCGCTGATCGAGAGTCGCAGTCAGGAGATCGTATGAGTAGTAGAAACGTGATTGAGTTTTTACGCACGGTGGTGACGCAGGCCGATCTCCTCGAGCACCTGAAGGTGAAGAGTAAAGACGAGGTCATCACCACTGCCGAGCAGTTCGGATGTCCGTTCACCGAGCCGGAGTTCAACTCGCTGGTCTGGGACCTCGAGGTCTACCTGGCCAGCAAGCGTGGGGAGAAGTTCGACCCGCGTTTCCCGCTTTGGTCGACGATGTGGGGCAAGTACTATCTTGAGTATCTGGTGATCAACCTGATGTCCAGCTTCACTGAAGCGGATTTTGACGTAGTAATGGCAGGCCAAGGCGGTTAGACCCGAAGGAACGATTCATAGTGGACAACTTCGATTTCATCATCGTCGGTTCGGGAGCGGGCGGCTCGACTCTCGCCTACAGGCTCGGCGAACTACCTGCTGCCAGGATCCTCATCCTGGAGGCAGGTGGGCGCGACCTGCCCGAGGCTGTCGAGGTCCCGTACCGTTGGAACGAACTGCTGCTCACCGCACTGGACTGGGCCTACAACAGTGTGCCCCAGCCAGGTCTGGGCAACCGACAGGTCTACTCCGCCGCGGGCAGAGCCATCGGCGGTGGTTCGATCCTGTACCACATGATGCACGTACGGGCCCGGCCGGCGGATCTCGACAACTGGGCCTACAACGGTTGCTTGGGGTGGTCGTTCCAAGACGCGCTGCCTTTCTACCAGAAGTTGGAGAACCAGCTCGACGACACCAACCCGACTGCGGGAAAGGGCGGTCCTATTACGGTCGTGAACGCCAAGGACACCGGGAACCCGGCCTCGCAAGCTTTCATCGACGCCTGCGTGGAACTCGGGTATCCGTTCGTCGACGACTTCAACGCCTCGCATTTCGGTGTCGGGTGGCACCATGTCGACATCAGGGACGGGAAACGCGGCGGCGTCCTGACCTCCTACCTCGAGCCGGCATTGAGCCGTGGCAACGTCACGTTGAAGACCGGGGCGCTCGCGACGAAGCTGATTTTGGAGAACAACCGCTGCGTCGGCGTCGAATACGTCGCTGACGGGCAGCTCCACACGGCCCGCGCCGACCGGTAGGTCATCGTCTGCTGCGGCGCCATCGAGTCGCCGAAGCTGCTGATGCTGTCTGGGATCGGTAACCCTGAGCACCTGAATCAGCTGGGGATTCCGGTGACTGTGGACCTACCGGGGGTCGGTGAAAATTTCCATGACCACCCTCTGGTGATCGGTCCGGTTGGGAAGATGGCCGAGCCGGGAGCGGACCCGCGAGGCAACATGACCGAGGTCGGCCTGTTCTGGGGATCGGCTCCGAGGATGCCGGTACCTGATCTTGAAATCTGTCTGGTACACCGCGCCCCGTTCGGCGAGGCGTTTTTTACCAACGTCGTCAAGCGGCTGCAGAGCGGCCAGCCCGTCCAACCCGTGCAACAGTTAGTCGACCCCACGCTCATCCTGAGTCTACCCGGGCTAGTGGCGCCGCGATCCCGTGGCTGGGTTCGGCTATGCGGCAGTGATCCGACCGTCCCCCCGGACATCAATGCCAACTACGGTGCGGAGCCGACCGACATCGATCGGATCGTAACGATGGTGAAAATCGCGCGTGAGATATACGGCACGAAGGCGTTCGCCGAGCTTGGGCTCCAGGAGCTCAGCCCAGGTCCCACGGTGGACGACGACTCCCAGCTCCGGGAGTGGGTGGTCAACAACACCGGTTCCTTTTATCATTTCGTCGGCTCGTGCAAGATGGGTGCCGATCGGCTGGCAGTGGTCGACCCCCAGCTCAGGGTATACGGCGTGGACGGTTTGCGTATTTCGGACGGCTCAGTGATTCCCACTATCCCGTCGGCGAACCCGCACACCACCATCGTGATGATTGGTGAGCGCGCGGCGGAGTTCATCAAGGCGGACATGTAGCCTCACAAGTGTGTATGGTGACAGACGACCAAGACAAAGAAGGACTTAGTCAGGTGACCAATTTTTTTGATCTTTCTGCGTGCTCCTGATGCCCACTCCCCAGCGCGCGTTGCGGGTGCGCCGCGAGCGGTCTACGACTGACGGAGGAAGCAGAGGTGGTCCGCTAATCCGATATTTATGGGTTCGACTTGACGCCAAGCCCGTAGATCCGATAAAATATGCTTGAGTGTGGCGCGGGCGTTGACCGCTGGCTGTGAGGTGGTGGTGATCTGCTGTGATCAGCAGTTGTGGGACTTGAGTCACCCGCTTATCATCCAGAGGGGAATTTTGATGGATACCACTGGGCTCTATTTGGGCCGGGACTGGGGCATTGTTTACGATCAGCGTGTAAAGGTCAGCAATGCCGAGTTGGAATACACGATCGTGGGGCAAGGTGAGCCGGTTCTTGATATTCACTGCACGTCCATCGCAGACGGGCTCGCGGTTCCGCTCATAAAGTTCAACCCCTGGTTGTTGAACAAGTACCAGTTCATCATCTACCACCGTGCGGGTTACCATGGGAGCACGTTGGAAAAGGAAAGCCTGAGCATTGGGGAAATGGCTGAGCACGCCGAGCAGGTGTTAGATCATTTAGGTATCGAGAAGGCGCACGTCTTGGCGTATTCATTCGGCGGGGTGATAGGTTTCCAGTTCTTGTTGTCCTACCCCAAGCGAGCGCACTCTGCGGTGTTGCTGGAGCCGTACCTGCCGCGAGAAAAGCAGGAAGCTGCGCGGGCTAATATCGACGCGATTACTCGCGCTATGGACCTGTTCAAAAAGGGCGACAAGCGGGAGGCCGCGACTGGCTTCATGGCTGACGTATGTGGCCCAAGATATCTGGCTTCGGTGGAGATAACTTGTCCGCTAGATACCTGGGGCAAGGTCGAGGAATGCGCTGACACCACGTTCCTTGTGGACTTTCCCGCGTTGAGGGACTGGGGTTTCAAGATGTCCGAAGCCGACACGCTGGTATCCCGTAAGCCGTCCATGCCGGTGCTCGCGGTCACCGGCATGGAAAGTGAGTCGGTGATGCCTGGTTTCCGAGAAGTGCAGAGCTTCCTCATGGACTGGCTTCCGCAGGCGGAGCGATGTGGGATCATCGCGGCTTCTCATGGGATGCAAATTATGAATCCCACAGCTGTCGGAGAAGTTGTCGATAAATTCCTCAGCAAATATCCCATGAGGTGACCAATCAGGAGTCGGTTCTAGGATCGTATCTTCAATGCTCAGGCTCATGCCTTACGCTCGCTCCTATCAGGAAGAGGGAAACTACTTATGGCTCGTCCTGTTGTTCAGCTCACCGCGGATCGAGCAAAGACGGCGCAGGCTGCGTTGAATTCTCGCGATCGAAATAAGATTGCCGAGTATTGGGATGCCGAATTTCGTTTCCTGGTTCCCGGCAATCACCCATATGCGGGTTGGTGTGAAGGGCTTGAAAACTTCATATCTTTTCGGGACAAGCTGGTTGAATTGTCGGGTGGGTCGATCAGGATGGACTTAATCTCCGTCCTTATCAACGAGACCGACGGCTACTCGATCGACATGAACCACTGCCACGCGACCAGGGCGGGTGCGCAAGCCTGCAGCACCTCGCTCTACGACCGGATACAGTTCGATGGCTTGGATGCGTTCAAGTGGGAAAACGGCAAGATCGTCGAGGGGTATGCGGCGATTTTTGGGGATGGCATGACCAATTTCAACCTGTTCTTATCTCCAGTCGGCTCGGACGGACACCGACGGGATCCGTGATGAACTACGCGGCTACGTCATCGAGTGGTTCGGTGACTCGCGGGCGGTCTCGGTGGCTGACGAGACCGAGGGATTTGAAGAAGGCGATGACCGCCGGTGTCCGGAAGGACTGTCGAGGCGGCGAGTTCGCACCCGGCAGATATAACCTAGCATCGACCTCATGAAGACACGAGCCCTGGGCACGCAGGGGTTTTCCACATCCGCGCTCGGTCTAGGTTGCATGGGCTTCTCGCAGGTTTACGGCCCGGCCGATGACGTGGAGTCCATCGCGACGATACGGCGGGCGATCGACCTCGGCGTCACCATGCTGGACACCGCGATGAGCTACGGCTGCGGACACAATGAGCAACTGGTGGGCCGCGCGATCGCCGGGCGCCGCGAGCGAGTGGTGCTGGCCACCAAGTTCGGGATCGTCCGCGTCGACGACGGCGGAGTCCACGCCGACGGTCGGCCTGAGCATGTCCGCAGCTTCTGTGAAGCCTCTCTGACCCGGCTCGGCGTGGAGCATGTAGATCTTTACTACCTGCATCGCGTCGACCCGGACGTGCCTATCGAGGAGACGGTCGGAGCGATGGCCGAGCTGGTCGCCGATGGTAAGGTCCGCTACCTCGGGCTGTCTGAGGCAAGCGCCGCGCAGCTCAGGCGCGCCGCCGCCGTCCACCCGATCAGCGCACTGCAATGCGAGTGGTCGCTGTTCTGGCGGGAGGCCGAAGACGATGTTGTGCCCGCCGCGCGGCAGTTGGGCATCGGGATGGTGCCCTACAGCCCCCTGGGGCGGGGCTTCCTGACCGGCACCGTGACCACAGGCGCCTTCGGTGTCGGCGACTTCCGCATCCACGACCCGCGCTTTCGTGGCGAGGCCTTGCACCGCAACCAGGCGATCCTAGACCAGGTGCGCCAGCTTGCCACCGAGCTCAAGATCACGCCCGCGCAGCTGACGCTGGCCTGGTTGCTTGTCCAGGGCAACGACGTAGTACCGATCCCCGGCACCCGACGCCGCACGCGAATTGAGGAAAACATAGCGGCTGCCGACGTCATGCTCTCCGGCCCCGATCTTGACCGGCTGGAGTCGGTGGCGCCAAGAGCCGCCTGGGCCGGTGACCGGCAGTCCTTCGCCACGCACAACACCAAGCGATCACCCGCGTGACCACCCAGTCATGGGGGCGACGGCGTCGACGGAGGTGTGAACGTCGAGGTCACCTCCTCTGCGTGGGTCCGCCTGACGACAACGTGTTCGAGCACGGTGAACATCACGAGGATGATCGTGACGATGCCGAGGGCGACAAGGGCCGAGGTGTGGGTCGCCAGGGGCAGCACGGCGAGGGTGGTGAGGGAGGCACCCGCCGGGAACAGCGGCGCGACGGCGTGCGACAAGCGGGCGCGGATGACGCCGAAGGTGGCGAGGTAGAGGGCGCAGCCGCCGCACAGGAAGCTGGCCGAGGTGAGGTCGAGGTGCTGGCCGGGGCTGGCGACGACGGTGGCGAGGCCGCTGGCGACGGCGATGATCGCGGCGATGAGGCCGAGGTGGGCGTAGGACAACCCGGTGCGCACGATGTCTGTCTGCACCCTTGCGATGGCCAGCGCGCGCTGCACGATCGGGGTGGCGAACTCGAAATAGATCCAGCCGAGGACGCAGGCCAGAGTGAACGCTACCGTGATGGCGACCCCTGTTCCGGGAGACAGGTGCCCGGCGGTTGCAGCTGGGGCGCCGACCGCGACAATGGCCTCGCCGAGCAAGATGATGACGAACAGGCTGAACCGTTCTGGCAGGTGTCCGGGATGAAACGAGGTCCGGGCGAGCAGCTCGCGAAACAGCATCGGGGTCGCCAGGTCCACCACCGCGGCCAGCGACCACAGGGCCAGCTGAGCTACGCCCTGGAGGAGGGCGCCGACAACCAGCAACGGCCCGGTGATGAACACCTGGGTCAGAAACGGAACGGGAACAAGGTGGTGGCCGCGCCAGATCAGCGCGACCAGGATGGCCCGTAGGGCGAGGTAGGCGCCGCCGAAGAGTACGCCGCGACCAGTGTAGGCCTCGAGGGTGGCCAGGGCCATGAACAGGCTGCACAGCCCGAGGGTCAGGACACCGACGCGGTCGAGCGGGTTGTCGACGTCGTGGGTGTTGGTGTGGACAGAGGTGCCGATCCAGGCCCAGTACAGCGGGACGAATACCAGCAGCGCCCGGCCGGCACCGGCCCACGACGGCTCGGCGCGCAGCAGTGCGGAGACCTCGGTGACGGCGAGGACGAACACCAGGTCGAAGAACAACTCGACCCAGATGACCGGCTTGTCGTCGCTGTCTTCACTGGCCTCGCTGGTCTTCGGTGCCGTCGGCTGGCCCTCGCGACCCTCCTGCTGCCGACGGTGGTGCCGGCATGCTGCGGATGGACTGACCTGGGCGGCCTCGTGCCATGGACCGTGCTCGTCCCTAGGGGATCCCATGAGCGCGCTCTCAGCTCCGATGATCGGCCGTGCGGGCGGGCCGGGCGGTGGAGTGGAGTCGTTGGAGAAGGTGGAAGGCGTGGTGGCCGTGCACGTCGAGGTGCGCTCGCAGGTCGGGATGGGTCTCGGCGCTGCGCAGGCTGCGACTGGACACGGTCGCGACCAGCAGCAGCGCCGAGGCGGCGGTCAGCACGACGGCGAGGCTGTGCAGGCCCGCATCGGTGGCCTGTTGCCGGTAGGTGATGCTGATCAGGCTGGCGGACAGGATCGCGCCGAGGTACATGAACGTGCGAAGCAGCCCGGCCGCGACGCGAACGCGGGCATCAGCAGGCCCGTGGTCGAGGCCGGATATCCCGCTCTCTGTTCGAGCCACTGAGTCCAGTCGTAGATGAAGCAGTAGTTGACTAGGAACGTCACGGTATATCGCGCGTAGGTCGCCGACAACGCTCAATTACCAGCCAGCATACGCACGTCGATGAACGGCACGGCGGCGCGCAGTTCCCAACCGATCCGCGCGGCCACCAACACCGCAGCGACGGGCCCAGGAACCCCAACACACCCCCGGCGGCGACCAGGGCCAACCCGGTCAGGTACACCCGCCGGGCCCCGAACCGGTCGGCGAGCTTCCCCATCGTCGGTTGGCCGACACCCCACGTCGTGCGGAGTGCCGGTTGGCGACCATCCCGCCCCCGTCGGATCGCCGCCAACCGGCCCACCCGCTCCTCATACCGCAGCGTGTGCGCACTCAGCCCGGGTCCGCGTCGCCACCTCGGCGATCGTCAGAACCTCATTCATCCGATCAGTCGTAGGCACCCACGGAACCGACATCAAAAGCCGGAAATACCCCAGACACCACTTAACAACACATAGAAGCGTCTACGGGACACCCTCCTAACCCTCTAGAATTTTCATGATTATCACGGCAGACTCGACTCGTCCCTCCATGGGGCGCTGAGCCGAGGTTGGCACCTCAACTCGGACCCGAAGAGGCGTAAAACCAGCACAGGCAAGAGTCAGGCGGACGTCGTGTCGGACAGACCTCATGACCTGGGCAGAACCTCATGGCCACCAACGGGCAGTTACCTGGCCGTCCTTGGGCGGGATCCTGGGTCGCTGACGTAGTGGTCCGGTCTTGTCCCACGCAGTGTCACCCTTTCTTCCGCCTCAGATCCAGGTATCAACGCCGGGGCCTGGGCTCTCCTACCTGTACGGAAGTTCCATGGCAAGGAGAGCTGCGCGGTATCGTTACGTTGCGTCGCCGAAGTGTAACGATTCGTCTGTAGTTGCCGTGTCTGAAGCTGTCTCCGGAGTGAGGGTGAGGAGGGTCTGATGAGCCTTCACCCACTTCGCACGCAATAGGCGGGATTCTCGAAGGACCATGTGGAAGGTGGGGCATCGTGGGTGTCGGGAGCACGCTGGAGCGCGAGACGGCTCAGGCCGCTGTGACACGCTTGATCTCCGGGGCGCGGGCTGGACGGGGCGGTGCCTTGTTCGTGGTCGGGGAGGCAGGCCTGGGCAAGACAGCTATCCTCGCCCAGGCGAGGAGGCTGGCTCGTCCCGACGTTCGGATCGGGTGGGGCCGCGGTGATGCCATGGAGGCGTCGCTGCCGTTCGGGTTGTTCGCCGCGGTCCTCGACACCGTGGACGGGCCGCGCAACCTGCTGGACCCGCCAGGGACGAGTCCAGGGGGCGGTGATTGTCAGGCGGCTCGATTCGGTGGTGTGCTGCGCTGGCTGGAGGCAACCGCCACCGAACCTGTCCTGCTTGCTTTCGATGACCTGCACTGGGCCGATTCGGATTCTCTCGCGCTCGTGTCGTTCTTGGCTCGTCGGATCAGAAAACTGCCAGTGGCGGTGTTGGGGGCGCTGCGACCATGGCCGCCGGCCGCCGATGAGCTCGCAGCCGCTCTGGCCTATGACGGCAATGCCGCGGTGGAGCGGTTGGCGCCGTTGAGCAGGGACGCCGCGGCGAAGCTGCTGGCAGACCGTCTGAGTGGTCCGGTCAGCGGTGCGGTGTCGCGTACCGCCTTGGAGCTGTGCGGTGGCAACCCGCTGCTGCTGGAACAGGTGGCGGTCGCTATCGAGCGGGGCGAAAACGTGGGCGCGTCGACCCGGACCGGGCGAGCGGCCAGTCGGGCGAAGATCGTGTTGACCCGTTTTGCGGGAGTGCCGCCGGTGGCACTGCGCTGCGCGCAAGCGGCCAGCGTGCTGGGTACGCGGTTTCGTCCCGAGCTGGCCACGGCGGTGGCCCGGTTGGATGACCGGGAGACCGATATCGCGCTGGATGCGTTGTGCCGCAGCGGACTGGTGCGCTCGGAAACGGAGAGGGCCGCGGAGTTCGTGCACCCGCTGTTCCGGCAGGCCCTCTACGACGATCTGGCGGTACCAGTACGGACTCGTCTGCACGCGCGAGCGTTTATGGCCCTCACCGCGCAGGGACTGCACAGAGAGGCCGTCGACCATGCGATCCACGCCGATCTCACCGGTGATGACGGTGCGATCAGGGCGATGACACGTGCGGGGATAGCCGCGTTGCGATCTGGTGCGCCCGCCTTGGCGACGCGCCATCTGCAGGCCGCCACGCACGCGGCCGGCAGCCGGGCCGGCGCTGACCTGTTGCTGGCACTGGCCGAGTCGCTACTGGTCGGCGGCCGTCCGGGCGAGGCGATCCCCGTCTGCTACCGGCTCCGCGGTGAGCAGGAGCTCACCTCTGCTCAGCGGGTAAAGGTGTTGCGAATGCTCGGCCGTGCCTTCTCCTTCACTGGTGCCCACCACGATTCGGCGATCTGCTTCGCGCAAGGTGCGGAGTTGGCCGAGGCTGACGATCCAGCAGTGACCATTGAGGTGTTATTGGATTCCGCACTGGCATCCTGGATATCGGCGGGACCGGCTAAATCGCTACCGCTCGCCGAACGAGCTTACACGCTCGCTGCCAATGCCGCGACATCGGTCTCGAACCGAGCGGCGTCTGTGTGGGGCTACCTCGCGTTCCTCTCCGGGGATCCGCAAGGGCTGATTGAAAGCGAGGCGTGCGCCAGAGCTGTCGAGGCGGAAGGCCTATTCAATCTGGGCGGCCCGTGCTGGTCGTGGGGCGCGTTGAGCACATTCAGCATCGCCGCCACCTTTGCCGAGCGGTTCAATGACGCCCAGCACGTTCTAGACATGCTGACATCTGCTGCGGAGCGTAGTGACGCTACTGAAGCGATCAGTGGGTTGGCCATGACGCAGGCGATCGTAGCGGCGCGGCAGGGTCGGCTCGTGGAGGCGCTCGGCTTCGCCGAACGGGCCAGCTCTCCGGTTAATCCATTACCGGCATATGTGTCCCATGCGAATTCTATTCGCGTCGAGGTCCTCCATCAGATGGGTCGAGGTGCCGAGTCCGTGGAGTGGTGTGATCGGATCGAGCCGGATGTCACTGCTCGTGGGGAATCGTACACGCTGCTTCGGCTCTGGAACGTCCGCGGTCAGCAGCTACTTCGCGGCGGAAGGCATGAGGCGGCTAGCGAGCTTTACGTGCAGCTCGAGGAGCTGAGCTGTCGAATGGGTATCGGTGAGCCCTGCTGGATTCCTTGGGCCCGACACGCTATCGCCGCGCATGTCAGCGCCTGTCGCACCCAAGATGCGTGCCGCGTGATCGCATGGCTGGATTGTAGCGCCGCTCGACTGTCTTGCCGATATCCGCGAATCGCTGCGGCGACCGGGCGGGCGAGCCTTGCGGAAGCCGAGGGAGACTACGAGGCTGCCGAAGCGCATTTCAGCTCCGCTCTCGCCCTTCATGAGCAGGTCCCGTTGCCGCTGGAGCAGGTAGAGACGCTGCTGGGCTATGGGGCGTTCCTGCGGCGCCGTGGGCGTCCCGGCCGAGCACGTCCGTTGCTCGCCCTGGCAGCGGCGATCGCCGAGGCCAACCAGGCCGGTTGGCTTTCCGAACAGGTCCGCGAGGAGCTTGCCGTGGCCGGTGGCCGGCGCCGTCGCAGTCGTAGTTGCGAGGAGGCGACCAGGTTGACCATCCAGGAACAACGGGTCGCCCGGCTGGCCGCCGCTGGGCACAGCAACAAGGCAATCGCCGGCAAGCTCACCCTGTCGGTCAAGACCATCGAATATCATCTCCAGCAGGTTTATACGAAGCTCGGGATCAGCTCCCGCCGCCAGCTGATGACTGGACAGCACGACGGGGAAAGGTCGTCGGTCGCCAGCGTTTCGTGACTTCCGCCGCTGTTGTGCTCGCGATGATGGCAAAGTCAACCCGTCGCACTGCGCGGAGGGCTGGTCGAGGGCATTATCAAGGGTGGTGTCGTGGATAGTGGTTCCCGGCGCCGCGGACGAGGAGGCTCGGTATGCCTGATGGGCCGTTCGGTTCCGGGCTTAACCCGCTCGAGGAACTCGTGAGCCGGCTGGTCGGCGGCCTCGAGCAGTCTCTTGGCGGAGGGATTGGCGCAGCGAGCAGACCGGGCACGTCGACGCGGCGGTTGGACCACTACGGCCGTGACCTCACGGCCGCTGCCCGCGCGGGCAGCCTCGACCCGGTGATCGGGCGGGAGGACGAGATCGAGCAGGTCCTCGAGGTGCTGTCCCGGCGGACCAAGAACAATCCGGTGCTGATCGGGGACCCCGGTGTCGGCAAGACAGCGATCGTCGAGGGCATCGCCCAGCGGATGGTGCAGGGCGCGGTCCCGGAGCCGCTGCGCAACCGGCGGCTGATCGCGCTGGATCTGCCCAGGATGTTGGCTGGCACCAAGTACCGCGGCGAGTTTGAGGAACGGCTCACCGCGGTGATCGACGAGGTGACCGCCGCTGCCCGGACGATCGTGCTGTTTCTCGACGAGCTGCACACCGTGATCGGTGCTGGTGCGGGGGCTGAGGGCGGAGCGATGGATGCCGCCAGCATGCTCAAGCCGGCGCTGGCCCGAGGGGAGCTGCAGATGATCGGGGCCACCACCGTCGAGGAGTACCGCAAGCACATCGAACGTGACGCGGCGCTGGAACGACGGTTCCAGCCCGTCCTGGTCGCCGAGCCGAGCGTCGAGGACACTGTCGCGATCTTGTGCGGCCTGCGCAAGCGCTACGAGTCGCACCACCGGGTGCGCATCACCGACGAGGCCACCGACGCCGCCGCCCGACTGTCGGACCGCTACCTCACGGACCGGTTCCTCCCCGACAAGGCGATCGACCTGATCGACCGGGCCAGCGCGCGGGTCCGGAGTCGAGCGCAGACACCGAGCGAGGCCACCCGAGCTCTTGAGCAGCGCGTCGAGCAGCTCACCCGGGCCAAGGACATCGCGGTCGACGCCGAGGACTACGAGCGGGCGCAAGCGCTGACCCGGGCACTCGACCGGGCGATCGTGGAGCTGGAAACCGCGCACGCCGGCTCGACGGACCCGCTGGAAGTCGGCGCCGAGGACGTCGCGGACATCGTCGCCCGCAGTACCGGCATCCCGGTCGCGCGGCTTACCGAGGTGGAGCGCCACCGGCTGCTGCACCTTGAGGAGCAGCTGCGACAGTGGGTCGTTGGGCAGGATGAGGCGGTCGAGGTCGTCGCGGACGCGGTTCGAGCCAGCCGCGCCGGTCTTAGCCACCCGGGCCGGCCAGTTGGGTCGTTCCTGTTCCTGGGCCCTACCGGGGTGGGCAAGACTGAGCTGGCTCGGGCGCTGGCGCAGAGCTTGTTCGGGTCGCGGGAGCGGCTCGTCCGCATCGACATGAGCGAATTCCAGGACAAGCACACCGTGTCGCGACTCATTGGCGCGCCACCCGGCTACGTCGGCCACGAGGAGGCCGGCCAGCTCACCGACGCCATCCGGCGCACCCCGTACACCGTGGTGCTGCTGGACGAGATCGAGAAGGCGCACTCCGACGTCTCGAACATCCTGCTGCAGGTCTTCGATGCCGGCCGGCTCACCGACTCCCGGGGCCGGACCGTGAACTTCGCCAATACCGTGATCATTATGACCAGCAACCTCGGCGGCGAGGCGCTGCTGGCCGCGACCAGTGCCGGGCGATCAGTGGAGGAAGTGCGGGAACCGCTGATGGCCATCGTGGGGAGGCACTTCCGGCCAGAGTTCCTTAATCGCATCGACGAGGTCGTCCTGTTCCGGGGCCTGGACCGGCTGCGGCTTCGCACGATCACCGAGTTGCTGCTGGAGCAGACTCGTCAGCGGCTGCGCGCGCGGGACATCACCCTGCACCTCGACGCGGACGCCATCGACTGGATCGTCGACCGTGGCTACCAGCCGGAGTTCGGGGCCCGGCCGCTGCGCCGAGCAATCGGCCGTGAACTGGATCGGACGCTGTCCCGCATGCTGCTCGCTGGCGAGCTTCGAGATGGCCAGGACGTCCACGTGAGCGTCGCCGGGGAGCAGCTGCGGTTCGCGCCGCGCTGGCCAGGCGCGATACCGTAACACCGTGCCACATCAGCCGATGATCGCGCCGTCCCTGCTGGCCGCAGACTTCGCCCGACTCGCCGATGAGGCCAACGCGGTGCCGGGTGCGGACTGGTTGCATGTTGACGTCATGGACGGGCACTTCGTGCCCAACCTCACCCTGGGTCTTCCGGTGGTGCAGAGCTTGATGAAGTACACCGACATCCCGGTGGACTGCCACCTCATGATCGACAACCCGGATCGGTGGGCGATCGGGTACGCCGAAGCGGGCTGCTACAACGTCACGGTGCACGCCGAGGCCGCGCGGGACCCGATGAAGCTGGCGAAGGATCTGCGCGCGGCCGGGGCCAAGGCCGGCCTGTCGATCAAGCCCAAGACTCCGCTGGAGCCCTGGGTGGAGGCGTTGCGGCACTACGACACGCTGCTGGTGATGAGCGTGGAGCCCGGTTTCGGCGGCCAGTCGTTCATTCACGAGGTGCTGGACAAGGTGCGTACCGCGCGGCGGTTGGTGGACACCGGGCACCTCACCGTGCTTGTGGAGATCGACGGCGGGATCAACGCCGACACCATTGAGGCCGCCGCCGCGGCGGGGGTGGACTGTTTCGTGGCCGGCTCGGCGGTATACGGGGCGGATGACCCCGCGCGGGCCATCGAGTCGCTGCGGACGCAGGCCCGCGCGTGCGGCGGTCGGTGAGAAGCCCACTCAGAAAGGTGGAGTCGTGTTCACCGGCATTGTCGAGGAACTGGGGGAGCTGCTCGGTCGGGACGAGCTTCCCGACGCGGCGCGGTTTGCCGTGCGCGGGCCACTGGTCAGCTCCGATGCGCGGCTTGGCGACTCGATCGCGGTCAACGGGGTGTGCCTGACTGTGGTTGACGTCGACGGTGAGGCGTTCATCGTCGACGTCATCGGCGAGACGCTGCGTCGCTCCAGCCTGGGCCCGGCCCGGCCCGGGGACCGGCTGAACCTGGAGCGGGCGGCGAAGCTCGGGCACCGGCTGGGCGGGCACCTGGTGCAGGGCCACGTCGATGGCACCGGGATCTTGCGCTCCCGCGCCGCACCGCGCGACGGGGCTCCGTGGGAGCTGGTACGGATTGACATGCCCGCCGGGCTGGCCCGCTACGTGGTGGAAAAGGGGTCCATCACCGTGGACGGGGTATCGCTCACCGTGATCGAGGTGGGCACGGGCGAGTTCTCCGTAGGGCTCATCCCGACCACCCAGCAACTGACCACCCTGGGTCTGCGACGCCCCGGCGAGCTGGTGAACCTCGAGGTGGACGTGATCGCGAAATACGTCGAGAGGTTGGCTTGCCCACATCTCGTCCTCGGTACTGGCGGCCCGCGGGATGATGTTGGAGGATGACGCGGGGGAGGGGGCGCGATGACTCAGGGAGCGTTTGCCGACATCGATCGGGCGATCGCCGACGTCGCGGCTGGGCGCCCGGTGATCGTGGTGGACGGCGAGGAACGGGAAAACGAAGGCGACCTGATCTTCGCCGCGGCTCGGGCGACTCCTGAGCTGCTGGCGTTCACGGTCCGGTACACCTCGGGGTATATCTGCGTACCGCTGACCGGGCCGGACTGCGACCGGTTGGACCTGCCGCCGATGTTCCACACCAATCAGGACAAACGGGGCACCGCCTACACTGTGACGGTGGACGCCCGCGAGGGCGTCGCGACCGGGATCTCGGCGGCGGACCGGGCGCACACCATCCGGCTGCTGGCCGACCCGGACGCCAAGCCGGTTGACTTCGCTCGCCCGGGTCACGTCGTGCCGCTACGGGCTAGAGAGGGTGGGGTGTTGCGCCGCCCCGGGCACACCGAGGCCGCGGTGGACCTGGTCCGGCTGGCCGGGTTGCCGCCGGCCGGAGTGTTGTGCGAGATTGTCTCGGCGAAGGATCCCGGCGGGATGGCCCGGCGCGACGAGCTAGAGGTCTTCGCCGCTGAGCACGACTTGGCGCTGATCACCATCGCGAATCTCATCGCCTACCGGCGGCGGTTCGAGAAGCAGGTGGAGCGGGTCGCGCAGGCCCGAATCCCGACCGCGTACGGGGAGTTCACCGCGATCGGGTTCGACTCGCTGCTCGACGGGATAGAGCACATCGCCCTGGTCGCTGGCGAGATCGGGGACGGGGCCGACGTGCTGGTGCGGGTGCACTCGGAATGCCTCACCGGCGACGTGTTCGGCTCGCTGCGCTGCGACTGCGGTCCCCAGCTGGACGCGGCCCTGGCCGCCGTCGCCGCCGAGGGCCGCGGTGTGGTGCTCTACGTGCGCGGTCACGAGGGCCGCGGCATCGGGTTGATGCACAAGTTGCAGGCCTACCAGTTGCAGGATGCCG
>JBDTAX010000099.1:0-21087 GCA_039924425.1 Pseudonocardiaceae bacterium | reverse complement strand
GCGGACGAGCTTGCGAAACAAGTGAGTGAGCAATGGAAGCAGGCCGCTCTCGAGCGCCGGCTGGAGCACCCGAAGCGGATTCCCCTGCGGTGGCGGCGGTCAGACCGGGCGGTGACGGGCCCGGTGGCTGTAACGGTGTCCGGCACGCTGAACGATCTTCTTGATGTGTACGGCGGTCTGGAGTCCGGGCGGTTGATAATCTTGGGTGGGCCGGGTTCGGGCAAGACCAGCGCGGCGATCATGTTGCTTCTTGAGTCGCTGAAGCGCCGGGCGGGTGTGGGAACAGCTGAGGCGCGGGCACGGGTTCCGGTGCCAGTTATGTTGACTCTGCATGGTTGGGATCCGAACAGGAAGCCCCTCGTCGACTGGCTGGCGAACCGACTCGAACGCGAATACGAGTTTTTAATGGCTCTCGAGTACGGGTCGAATGCCGCGACAGCCCTTATTAAGGGGGGTCATCTCATGGTGATCCTTGACGGATTGGACGAGATTCCCGAGGAATTGTTTCCGGCGGTATTGAGCGAGCTCCATAGGCAGGTGGATTTCCGGTTAATTGTGGTGACGCGGAGTAAAGAATTGGCGGATGCGGTCAGCGGTGGCCACCTGGTTGGAGCCGCGGCGTTGGAACTCTGCCCGGTGGAGCCTCGACGGGCGGCCGAGTACTTGGCCAGTTGCCAGATCCACCCGCCCGCTGAGACGTGGCAGCGCGTGATCAAAAATCTGCGTGCTGATCCCGGTGGCATCCTGGCGCAGGCGTTGGACACCCCGCTGATGGTGAGTTTGGTCCGGGACGTCTACGGTCCCGGCGCTCCAGTCGAGGAACTCCTCGACCGTGGTCGCTTCCCAAGCCGGGACAGCATCGAGGATCACCTCCTTGATCGGGTGCTTCCCATTGCCTATGCCCGACATCCGAACCTGCCCGCCCCGCCGTGCACCGCCGATCAGGCGCGGGAACGGTTGGGATTTCTGGCCCGGCGCATGAACGATGAGGACACCCGCGAGCTTGCCTGGTGGCGGATCCCGCGCTGGCTACCCGTCGGGCCCCGTGCGCTGGTCAGCTCGCTCGTGGTCGGGTTCGTGGGCGGCCTCGTCCCTGGGCTCGCGGCCGGGCTCAGCTACGGGCTCAAACCTGGGCTCGCGTACGGGCTCGCGGGCGGGCTTTGCTGGGGGCTGGTGTTTGGGCTCGGGTCCGTGGTCGCCAAAGGGTATTCCCAGCAATCGGGATGGTTACCGTTGAGAACGGACGATACTCGTACATCTCTTATGTTCGGGCTCGTCGTCGGGATCGTGTTCGGGATTGGAAATGGAATCTCGGTTGGGCTCTCGTACGGGCCGGCGACAGGGCTCGCGATCGGGCTGGTACTCGGCGTATTGGACGTGCTCCTGGTCAGAGTCGCATTTGTGCTCTTGGCCAGGATAGCTCAGTCGTCGGCGGAGACTGCTGGTTCACTCGACCCCCTGGTGTTGTGGCGCAGGGAGCGCCGGCTGGGGCTCCAAGCTGGGCTCGTGTTCGGGCTCACGGCTGGGCTCGCGGGCGGGCTTGAAAATGTGATCGGTTACGTGCTTCTCTTCACAGTCGAGATCAAAGTGATTCCGCTGGCAGCGCTCGGGGGGATGCTCCTCACCGCGCCCCCGTTCGGGGTCGGAGTTGCTCTGGCATCCTCGGCGACATGGACGGCTATGCTTGCGAATGCGCAGCTGCGACGCCACGGAAAGACATCTGTACGTCTTCTGGATTTCCTCGAAGACGCACGTGATCGCGGGGTGCTGCGGTGCGTCGGACCGATGTATCAGTTCCGCCACGCCCGGCTCCAGGACCGGCTCGCTGAAGTATCTGAAATGCCCCAGCCCTAGCGCGCCCGTTGACCCCTCGTAGTCCCACGGTCTTTTCTGGATCATTAATTCGAGGCTTGTGTCACGATTTGATTCACCCAGCATGATCGCCGAAAGTGAGCTGTGGCCGTGCGGAAGTGCACTGCTGCAGCTCACTTTCGGCGATCAAGCTCCGACGGTGACCAGCCCAGCCGGTTTCGTGGCATGCGAGTCGGCGTGAATCAGCGCGGGTGGGGCGCGCGGGGTCAGGTGGTCCAGATTTGGTGGGGGCGGTCGTCGGCGGGGGGGCGGGTGGCTTCCCAGAGTCGGCGCCAGGGGGCCATGTCGTTGTCTTGCGCGAGCTGGCCGGATGCGGTGGTGGGGAGCACGCTGCGGGAGCCGGTGGGCAGCGCCAAAGTGTCATCGGCCGCCGCTCGCAGGGCGCGATACCAGCCGAGGTCGTCTTCGGCCCAGAGCGTGGCCACCGCGCGCACCAGCCTGGTGCGGAACTCGGGCACCGTCTCGCCCGCCTCGATGCGTAGTGGCCGGCCGATCCGGACGGTGACTCGGGGTCGACCGGGGCGGGGCCAGCGTCGGCCGCGGGGCATCGCGGCGAACGTGCCGCGTAGCGCGATCGGCACCGCGGGCACCCCCTTCATCGCGCACAGTTGCGCGGTGCCGAGCTTGAACGCGGCGAGCCAGCCGTCCACGGTGCGGCCGCCCTCGGGGTAGAGCAGCAGGCTCCAACCACTGTCGACCAGTTCGGCGGCCAGGCTGCGGCCTCGTCGCGATCCGCGCCGCTCCACCGGGAACGCGTTGAACAGCAGGGTGGTGGCCGTGGCGATGGCGCGGGAGTCGAAGAAGTAGTCGGCGGCGGCGCCGACCGCGAGATTCTCGGTGATTCGCCGCGGCAGGGCACCCAGGATCAACGGGGTGTCCAGGTGGCTGGAGTGATTGGCGATGAAAATCGCCGGACCCCGCACGCTGTCCAGGTATTCCCGGCCGTGCACCAACGGCCGGGTCTGGCTCCAGATCACCGGCTTGAGCACGCCTTGTTGCAGGGCGGTGCGCAGTGCTCCCGCGGTGGCGGTCCGGGCCCACGCGGTGGGGAAGTCCTCCCCGTTCTCGGGCCGCTCCCAGGGCTGTGCCGAGCGGGGCACCCGGGAGCGGCCCCGCCAGTCGCGGCCGTGGCGCAGCAGCCGCCAGTCCTCACGCAGGCTCATCGCACGTCCGCCAGCACCATCGGCGGGGCGTGCAGGTAGCTGATCCGCGGCTGGTGTCCCACGGTGTGCGACGCCAGCTCCAACGCGTCGGCCAGGCTGGAGGCGGCGCGGAAGCCCAGCCGCGCGGTGGTCGGCCGGTTCCCCCCGACGAAGATCACATCGTCCAGGTGCTGCATTGCGTGCGCACCCCAGTACCACATGTAGAACGGGTGCACGCCGTGGTAGGCGTAGCTGGTCCGGTACAGGTGGGTGTACCAGGGATCGCTGGCGAACTGCTTCTCGTACTTGGTCTCCAGCATCACCGGGTCGGTGGTCTCGGCGAGCAGCTCGTAAAAGTCGATGTAACTCGGGTGGTGCACCGGATGGAACTCGTGCGGCATCGGGTGGTAGAAGATTGCCACTCCGCCCTCGCGCACGATCGGCTTGCCCCGGTAGAGGTTGAAGAAGTAGCCGAGTCCCAAGGACATCACCAGGATCGGGTTCATGATTGAGTTCACGTTGTACGGGCAGATGTAAGGCAAGCCGAAAATCGCCACATCGGCCTGCCCATCGACCTCGGTGAGCTGCTGGCGGTGCACTGCGGCCAGGGTGTGTGGGTGCACCTGGCTCGGCGCGCCGGCGTGCACCCCGGTGACGCCGTACGGCGCCTCGGTGGCCTGCCAGATCCGCCGCCGCAGCTTAGTGCTGGCCAGGTCGTTGCTCCGCTTGACCGCCAGGTAGCTGGCCTGGTCGGTGAGGTTCCACTCCCACTCACGGCGGGTCAGAAAACGCATCGAGGCGGGGAACGCCTGGTTGTTCAGCGTCGTCTCGATGGTGAACACCGGAACCTGCCCACCGATCAGGTCGGCCATCCGGTCGTAGGAGTGGTGCATCGCCGAGTTGGGGGGATCGTTGAACGAGCGCGAGTGCCGCAGGGTGTGCACATTGTGGTGATGGCGCAGGCTGGCATAGCTGGCCAACCCCACGGACACCGACTTGGAGCCGCCGTTCATCGCGGTGAGCGTAATGTTCACGTAGACGATCAGGTCGCTCTCGGCGGCCCGCCGGTTGATCTCCACGTCCTCGCCGTGCGCCGTGGTGCCCAGGTGCAGCAGCCCGGCGGGGTCCTCGGCGTCGTGGTTGCGCAGGTGCTCCGGGTGGAAGGCGCGGAACACCCGCTCACCGACGGTGCGCTTGAGCTCCGCCGGGGTCATCCGCCGGTGCAGCGAGTTCGCGGCGATCAGCTCCACGTCGTCCACCCCGGCGGCGGCGGCCAGCTCCAGCACCTGCTCGATCACCCGCTGCCGGACGTCCGGGGTGCGCATCTGCGGCAGCGGCAGGGACAGGTCGTCGAACACGATCGTCAACCGCATCCCGCGACGCAGTAGCTGCGGCAGTGGGTCGCTGCCGTGCGGATGCGCCAGGGCGTGCCGGATCGCGCCCTCGAGATCGGCGATGGCCGGCAGCGACTCCGGCGGGTAGATCACCTGGCTGCCCAGCGGCAGGCGCTCCAGCCGGAACCCCTCACCCTCGTGCAGCAGCAGCGGGGGAGTCCGCTCATCAACGTCAAGCACGAAACCTGGTCTGCCCACGCTCTCTCCTACCCCTACTCTCGGCTGTTAACGCTTAACCCCGGCCGGGGGCGAAGACGACTTTGATGGTGCCCAGCCGCCCGGCTGTGGCGGCGTGATCGAGCGCCTCGCGCCACTGTTCCAGCGGATACTTCGTGTCAACGTAACCGGCCAGCGGCGCCGATGCCGCCAGCTCGAGGGCCGCCGGAAAATCACCCGCATCGGGTTCTTCGCCCGTCGCCGAGGCGTATGCCCCGATCAGGACCAGCTCGCGGTACCACAGCGGGGTGAGGTCCACCCCGCCTGCGGGCATCCCGGAGGCGACCACCGTGCCCCCGGCCCGCAGCGAGCGCAGCGCGGTGTTCAGTCCCGCCGAGCCGCCGGTGCACTCGAAGGCCAGGTCCAGCCCTCCGAGCAGGTAACCCTCGCCGAGCTCGGGCTCGACCAGCAGGGCCCCGGTGCCCCGGCGCAGCGTCCTGGCGGTGCTGTCGGTGCCGATGACCTGGGTGGCGCCCAGCTCGCGGGCCCGGGCGGCTTGGTGCGCGTGCTTGGCGATCACATACACCTCGCCGGCCGAGGTCAGCTTGCGCAGCGCGAGCAGGGTGAGCAGACCCACGGTGCCCGCGCCGACCACGAGCACGGACGCGCCCGGGCTGACCGGCACCCGGCGCACCGCGTGCACCGCGCAGGCCAACGGCTCCACCAGCACCGCGATCTCGTCCGGCAGCTGGTCGGGCACCAGGTGCAGCTGGCTGGCGTGGGCGAGCATGCGGCGGCTCCAGCCGCCCCCGGTGTCGGCGCAAAACCCGGTCTGCAACCCAGCGGCCAGCGCTCCGCTGGTGATGTGATCGCAGCGGCTGGTGTGCCCGGCGAGGCACGCCTGGCAGGTCGCCAGCCCGCGGGTCGCGCACCCCAGGACCGGGTCGATCACCACCCGGCTGCCCTTCGGCAGCCCGGGCAGCTCGTCGAGGGTGCGCCCGAGCACCTCGTGGCCGGGCACGAAGGGCATCGAGGTCAGCGGACCGAGGTAGGGCGAGGACCGGCCGGTGAGCAGACCCAGATCGGAGCCGCAGATCCCGGACAGCACCGGCTCGACCCGAGTCCAGGACTCGTTCGCCGGGGTCGGGTCCGCCTGCTCGACCAGCTTGAGCGGTGCCACGTTGCTGGCCAGCGCCCCCGCCAGCCTCCCCCCGGCGCGGGTGCTACTGACCGCGCGGGCGGCGAAGTAGCGCCCAGCGGAGCGGTGATATTGCAGCGCCAGGCTCACCTCGGTCCTCCTCGGGTATCGACGCGGGCATCCGCCCGGGCATCGACCCGGTTATCAACCCTGGCGTCGACTCTGGTGTCAGCTCGGGTGACGTCGAGCAGCACCTCGAGCAGCCCGCCGGTGTGCTGACCCCAGCGGTGCACCACCCACCGCCGACGCCGGGCGTGTCGAAACAGCGGCGAGTCCGGGTTGACCACATGCGGGTGCCCGACGGCCTCCAGCAGTGGGCGGTCGGAGTAGCTGTCCGCGTAGGCGTAGGAGCGATCCAGCCGCAGGCCGTGGCTCTGGGCGTACTGCCGCAGCCACGCCGCGCGCGCCTCGTCGACCAGCGGCGGGGTTTCCAGGAACCCCGTCAGCACGCCGTCTTTCGCGTGCATCCGGCTGGCCACCACCTCGTCGAACAGCACCGCCAACGGTGCCACGTGCAGGTCTACGGCACCGGTGACCAGCACGGTTCGATGCCCGGCCGCGCGGTGGCGGCGGATCTGCCGGGTTGCCTCGGGCATCACCCGGTGCAGCAGCGCGTCGCCGAGCACCTCGGTGACCAGGGCCCGTAGCTCCTCGACCCGCACACCGGCGTAGCGGCGCAGGAAGGCGCGCAGCAGTTCACCTCGGTCATGGCGCTCGGCGTACAGATACCGGGGCGAGCAGCGGGCCAGATCGGCCAGCTCGCGCAGCCAGCCAGAGCGGGGCAGCGTCGTCAACCGCGCCCACAGGTAGGATTCGACGACATTGGAGTTCACGATGGTGCCCTCCAAGTCGAACACTGCGGCCACGTCGGTGCGCTCGGGCAGCGCCAGTGACGATGTCGACAGTGACGCTGTCGATTTTGACGCGGTGGCGCGTCCCCGCCGTTGCCCGGCCCGGCGCATCGTGGCGGTGATTGACGGGCAGTGCACGTCCTGCAGGTAGGCCCGCCAGTCGATGACAGTGGGGTCGAAGCCGTGCTCGGTGGCTCGCTGGGCCGGCAACGCGGCGTGCAGCTCCCGCAACCGGCGGTCGTCGTAGATCACCTCGGCGCGAGTGTAGACGCCGTAGAGGTCGGCGTATTCCCGCAGTTGCGCCAAGTCCTGCTGTTGGTGGCCCAGGCTGGACAGCCAGTCCTGCGACCGCGTCGACGGTGGCAGCGCCAGCAGTACTCGCTCGGCCAGTGCGGCGGCCCGTTCCCCGGCGCGCAGCGTGAGCTCCACCTGCTGGCTGCCGGGGAACCGCCAGGTCGGAGGCTCGATGTGGCCGCGATCACCGTCGGGCATGGGGTGGTTGGTGAAGTACTCCCGGCACAGCGCGTACATGTTCCGGAAGGTCAGCGGGTTGCTGGCCCCGGAGCTGACGTGCAGGTACGCCGGCTCGGCGGCGGGCGGTCGGGCCGCGGTCGCGAGGATGGCGTTGACCACCAGGTCGACCGGGATCACGTCGAGCACGGAGTCAGGCAACCCAGGAAATTCGCGGAGCACTCCGCGCCCGTAGGCGATGATCAGCGGGTCGGCCATCTTGAAACCGTCGATCCACCCCGGGTACGGGTGTCGCAGCGCGCTCTCCACGATGGCGGGCCGGACCACCGACAGCGGCCGGCCCTGGTGCGCCCACAGCTGTTCGGCGACCCGCTCACCGAGCGCCTTGGTCAGCGTGTAGACGTCCGGCCAGCCCAGGCTCTGGGCGCGGGTGCGGCCGTAGTCCACCAGCCGGCGGGTGACCCACTCGGTGCGCAACCGCTCGGCGTCGGCGGCGGTGGACTGCGGGCCGGCCTTGGCGTGCGCCTCGCCCGCCTGCGCCAGCGCGCGGCGCAGCACCTCCGGGCGCCGGGAGTCCCGCTCCACGTCGGCCCGAGCGGCCAGCGCCATGTCCAGCTCGAGCCGCCAGTCCACCTCGTGGTCCAGCGCCGCCTCCGTGACGACGCCCTTGCGGGTGCCCGCGACGTAGGCGGTGGAGACGTGCACCACGTGCGGCGAGCCGGCCCCTCTCGCACGTCCGGGGAGTGCCCCGTACAGGCTCGCTACGCCGGAGACGTTGGTCTGGAAGGCCTCGTCGACCGGGGGGTCGAAGGACACCGTCGAGGCACCGTGGATCACCACGTCGAGGTCGGTGGGCAGGGCGACCGAGCCGAGGTCGCCCTCGAGGACCGTGACTCGCTCGCGCACCACCCGCGCCAGGCCCTCCGCGCCGAGGCGCTCACTCAGCGAGCGGAACACACTCTTGCGGAGCAGCGCGCCCAGCCGGTCAGCCGCGCCGCGCTCCCCGCGAGGCCGGATCAGCACCGAGACGCGGGTGTCCGGGTAGCTGGCCAGCAGTCGCTCCAGCGTCGCCTGGCCCAGGAACCCCGTCGCGCCGGTAAGGAGCACGTGGGATCCGGCGAGCTCGTTCATGGCGCCTCCGGCGCTCGTGAGTGGCATTGAGTGCTGTGACACCGTTTGGCACTCACGACTGGGCCGGATGGTCGCGGTGGTAGGCGGACAGGGCGGCCTCGCGCACCCGGCGAACTGGCCATCCTAGTGCTTGGGCGACTCGCTCGGCGTCGGCGAGCTCAGCCTTGGCGGTCCGCTGCCCGCCCGGTCCGGCGGCGACTTTGACGGTGATCTCCTGCTCGCGCCCCGGTGGCCCCACCGGCACGGGGACGCTGGTCCTGGGCAGCGTCGTGCGTTGCCAGCGTGCCCACCGCACGCCGAGGGTGGTGCTGTGCCGGAACACCGCGTCCACCACCGCGGGGCGCAGCGGCTCGGTGCACAGCGCGGTGAGCACCTGCCCGGGTCTGCCGTGTCGACCGACGGTGGCGGTGGTCCAGCAGTCCCACGCGCCGGCCGCTCGGACCGCGCGCAGCACCCCGGGCCACAGCTCCGGGTCGAGATCATCGACGGTGGTCTCCACCACCGTGATCGGCTCGGCCGGACCTGGCGCTGATTCGGTGGCACTGCCGAGCACCAGCCGGGTGATGTTGGGCCGGTCCGGGAAGTCCTGGTGCCCAGCGCCGCTGCCCACCGCCTCAACGATCATCGGGAGCAGCGGGCCTGGCGTGGCCAGCGCCGCGACCAGGGCCGCTCCGGTGGGTGTGGTGCGCTCCCCGGCCAGGTTCCCACCGGCCAGCGGCAGGCCATGGTCGGCCGCGATCCGCAGGACGGCGGGGGCCGGGATCGGGATCGTGCCGTGCGCGGTGCGCGCGGTGCCGCTGCCGGCCGCCAGCGCCGAGCAGCTCACCAGCGCGTCATGCGCGAGCAAGCCGAGCTGCTCGGCCGCGACCGCGGTACCGACCACGTCGGCCAGCGCGTCGGCGGCTCCTACCTCATGGAAATGCACCAGCTCGGCCGGGATGCCGTGCACCGCCGCTTCCGCGTCGGCGAGGATCCGGAAGGTGCCGGCGGCCAGCTGGGCGGCTGCGGTACCCAGCTCGGCGGCCTCGATGGCGGCCAGCACCTCGGCCAGCCCCCGAGTGGGCTGGCCGGCGGCCGGGGTAATCACGACGGCCCGCGCACAGCGCAATCCGCACCGCCGGGTCTGCTCGAGCGCGACATCCAGGCCGGGCACCCCCAACGACCTGACCGCGGCGCGCACCGCAGCGAGGTCAGCGCCTGCGTCGAGCAGCGCGCCGAGCAGCATGTCCCCGGCCACACCGGCGGTGCAGTCCAGATGCGCCGCCCTGTTTTCGCAAACCCTGCTTTCACAAACCCTGGGCTCAGCCACCGTGCACCCGCGTGACGATCTTGACGGCGTGGGCCGCCGCGCCGAACCCGTTGTCGATGTTGACCACGGTCAGCCCGGGTGCGCAGGAGGCGAGCATCGCCGCCGCGGCGGTGTACCCGCCTGCGCTCACCCCGTAGCCCACGCTGGTGGGCACCCCGACCACCGGCGCTCGGATCAGCCCGGTCACCACCCCGGCCAGAGTGCCTTCCATTCCGGCGATGGCGATCACGCAGTCGGCGTCGGACAGCTCGTCGAGGTGCGCGAGCAACCGGTGCAACCCGGCGACCCCGACATCGGCGATCAACCGGTGCCCGGCGCCGAGCGCCTGCAGGGTGGCGATCGCCTCGTGCGCGACCGGCAGGTCCGAGGTGCCCCCGGTGAGCACCGCGACGAACCCGCGAGCGGGGGGCAGCGCACCGACGATGACGGTCCGCCCGAGGAGGTCAACCAGCACCGGCTCGGCCGGGAAGGCGCCCGGCGCCCGGCGCAGCACGCCTTCGGGGCACCGGGTCGCCAGCGCGGGGCACTCGGGGTCACCGCGCCGCTTCGCGGCCAGCAGCCGCAGCGTCTGCTCCTCGGTCTTGCCCTCGGCGAAGACGACCTCAGGCACGGCGGTGCGTCGAGCGCGGTCCAGATCCAGCCGGGCGATATCGCCCACCACACCGACCCGGTCACCGGCCCCGGTCTGCCCTGGGTGCGACGTGGGGTCCCGCGGTGTGGGGTCGGGCACGGCGCCGACTATCTCACGCGACGCGCCAGTACCCCGGACATGCGAGGATCGTGGACCATGCACACTGCGGATCTCACCAGTACCACCTCCATCGCGACGGCTCTGCTCGACCGCCTGCGGCGGTTGGACGCTCTGGTGGTGGCCTTCTCGGGCGGCGTCGACTCCGCCGTGGTGCTGGCCGCGGCCCGCCGGGCGCTCGGCGCCGGCGCCGTGCTGGCCGCGATCGCCGACTCGCCCAGCCTGGCCCGCGCCGAGCTCACGAGCGCGCGGCGCGTCGCCGGGCAGATCGGGGCGGAATTGGTGGTGCTGCGCACCGACGAGCACACCGACCCGGGCTACCGGGCCAATGCCGGCGATCGCTGCTACTTCTGTAAGCGGACCGTGCTCACCGCGGTGCGTGATCTCGCGCGGCGGCGCGGGTTCACCCACGTCGCGACCGGCACACACCTTGATGACCGGCGCGCCGCGCACCGCCCGGGACTGCGGGCGGCCGCTGAACTCGGGGTGTGCGAGCCGCTCGCCGAGGTGGGCGCCACCAAGGAGATGGTGCGCGCGCTGGCGGCGCACTGGAACCTGGCGGTGTGGGACAAGCCGAGCACCCCGTGCCTGGCCTCCCGGGTCGCGGTCGGGATACCGGTGACCATCCAGACGCTGGCGTTGGTCGAGCGGGCCGAGCTGGCCGCGCGCGGATACCTCGCCGAGCATCGGGTTCCGGTGCTCGATCTGCGGGTCCGGTTGCTGGGGGACGCCGGTTTCCGGATCGAGCTCGACCCGACCGCTCTGGAGGGCGTTTCCGTCCAGGCACGGGCGGGGTTGCTGACGCGAGTCGCGCAAGCGGGCCTGCGCGGAACGGGTGAACTGGCGCGTTATCACTCGGGGTCACTCAGCGGCTGAGTGCGGGAGAGCGCAGCAGGGACCACAGCAGGCGGCCGGCTCGCTGGGCCGGGCTGGTGCCATGGCTGGCGGCATCGGGCCCCACCCCGTAGCCGGCGGCGGCGCGGCTGACCAGGCGCAGGCCAGCGAGGCCGGGCAATCGGTCGATCTTGTCGTCGATCTGACTGATCATCCGGGCGCCCTCGGGACCGCCCATCAGGTAACGCAACAGGAACGCGGTCTCGGGGATGGGCATGATCCCCGACCCTACCGGGGTCCACGCCACCCGCAGGATAAGCCGGGTCAGCAGCCGGGCGGCCCGCGAGCGCTCCAGCCGCTCCCGCGCCTGGCTGGCGTAGAAGGCCACGTGCCGGGTCTCCTGCCGCTGGATACGGCCGACCACCTTGGTCAACTCGGGATGGTCCGTCTGGGCCAGCAACCGCCCATAACCGGCGTAGGTGGACCATTCGTTGATCACTCCGAAGGTCATGTGCACGGCGATGAAGTCGTCGCCGACCAGGTTGGCCGCCAGCGCCTGGTAGACCGGGGACAACCGGTCATTGCGGCCCTGGGCGAGCCGGATGCGGCGGATCCGATCGGGACCCACCATCTGGCCGTGCGCGGCCAGCACCTTGTCCAGCACCTCGCCGTGCCAGTACTCCTCGTAGGCCCACATGGTCAGAAACGTCGTGATCTCCGGGTCTTGGTGCGACGGTGTGACCAGCAGATCCCGCAGGTAGCAGATGGTGTGGCTCTCGACGTCGGACATGTACCGCACGGCCCGCAGGGCAGCCTCAGGCAGCGGGGTGCGTTCGAACGCGGAGTAGTCGACGTCGTCGTCCACCACCCGGCGGGCGGTGGCGCTGTAGTTGACGATGTCGAAGGACATGGGCACTCCTACTCGATCGCTGCCCAGGGGTGGGTGTCCTGCTGATGAGGAGCTGATGAAGATTCGCGTGCCCGGCCCGAGCGGTTCGCCGACCCCGCACGGTAGCGTTCGGCCCCGCCGAACCCGCCCGAACCAAACCCGTGAGTGGCGATGCGACCTCTGGCTCGTATTGCCACTCACAAGGGCGCGCCAGCGCCCATGTCGCCCTAGATCATAAGGAGTGCGTCGCCCGCCGTGTCCCGCCCCGCCGAGACCGCCGCCGTTGGCGCATCGTCCACCCGGCCGCTGCGCGCCTGGCAGCGCGGTGCGCTGGCCCAGTACCTGGCCAGCTCGCCGAGGGACTTCCTCGCGGTCGCCACGCCGGGTGCCGGCAAGACGACCTTCGCGTTGCGGGTGGCGGCTGAGCTGCTGGCCGACCGGACCGTGCACGCGGTGACCGTGGTCGCTCCCACCGAGCACCTCAAGCACCAGTGGGCGGCCGCGGCGGCCGAGGTGGGCCTGGCGCTGGACCCGGAGTTCCGCAACTCGGTGGGCGCGACCTCTCGCGACTACCACGGCGTCGCCGTCACCTACGCCCAGGTCGCGGCACACCCGACCCTGCACCGGGTGCGTACCGAGACCCGCCGCACCCTGGTGGTGCTTGACGAGATCCACCACGCGGGAGACGCCAAGAGCTGGGGTGACGGGGTGCGCGAGGCGTTCACCCCGGCGGCTCGCCGGCTCGCCCTGACCGGGACCCCGTTCCGCAGCGACGACACCCCGATCCCGTTCGTCAGCTACGAACCGGACGGCGCCGGCGCGTTGCGCTCGACCGCGGATCACTTCTACGGCTACTCCGAGGCGCTGGCCGACGGGGTGGTGCGGCCGGTGATGTTCCTTGCCTACTCCGGTGAGGCGCACTGGCGGACCAGCGCGGGGGAGGAGTACTCGGCGCGGCTGGGCGAGCCGCTCACCGCCGAGCACACCGCGCGGGCTTGGCGCACCGCGCTGGACCCGGCGGGGGAGTGGATCCCGGCGGTGCTCGCCGCCGCCGTCACCCGGCTGGCCCAGCTCCGGGCCGGCGCGCTGCCCGACGCGGCCGGTTTGGTGATCGCCACTGACCACACCGCGGCCCGGGCCTACGCCGGGATCCTGCGCAAGATCACCGGTCGGGACCCGGTGCTGGTGCTGTCCGACGACCCGTCGGCATCCGCCCGGATCGCCGCGTTCGCCGACTCCGACGAGCGCTGGCTGGTGGCGGTCCGGATGGTGTCCGAGGGCGTCGACGTGCCCCGGCTGGCGGTCGGGGTGTACGCGACCTCGGCGGCCACTCCGCTGTATTTCGCTCAGGCGGTCGGCCGGTTCGTCCGGTCCCGGCGGCCCGGGGAGACCGCGACGGTGTTCCTGCCCAGCGTGCCCGTGCTGCTCGGGCTGGCCAGCGAGCTGGAGAAAGCGCGCGACCACGTGCTCGGCGCGCCGCACCGGGCCGAGGAGGGCTGGGACGACGACCTGCTCGCGCGGGCCAACGCCCAGCGCGACGAGCCCGGAGAGCAGGAGCGCGCGTTCACCGCGCTGGGTGCGAGCGCCGAGCTGGACCAGGTGATCTACGAGGGCGCGTCGTTCGGCACGGCCGCCTTCGCCACCAGCGAGGATGAGCAGGACTACCTCGGGCTGCCCGGACTGCTGGAGCCCGACCAGATGCGGGCGCTGCTGCAGCGGCGCCAGAAGAAGCAGCTGGACCGGGCGTCCGCGCGAGCGGCCGCACCCTCACCAGCGCCCGCGGCCGCTCGGGCGCCGACGACTCGGGAACGTCTCGTGGGGCTGCGCCGGGAGCTCAACACCCTGGTCGCGCTGGCCCACCACCGCACCAACCGGCCGCACGGGGCGATCCACCAGGAGGTCCGCACCGCGTGCGGCGGCCCGCCCACCGCGATGGCCACCGCCGAGGACCTCGAAAAACGCATCGCCTACCTGCGCTCCCAGTAGCCAGTGTCCGTATGCTCACTGGCTGTGTTGGTGCTGCTGCCGCCGTCGGAAACCAAGGCGCCCGGCGGTGACGGCCCGCCGCTTCGGCTGGACGCGCTGTCACATCCTGAACTCACTCCGGTCCGTCGGAAACTGATTGACGAGCTGGTCACGCTGGCTGGGGACGTGCCGGCGGGGCTGGCCGCGCTGGGTTTGTCCGAGCGCCAACGTGGTGAGCTGGACCGCAACGCCGCGTTGTGGACCGCGCCGACGCTGCCCGCGCTGCATCGCTACACCGGCGTGCTCTACGCGGCCCTGGACGCCGGCTCGCTGCGCCCGGCCCAGCGGGCACGGCTGGCGGTGGCGTCCGCGCTGTTCGGGCTGCTCGCCGCGGCGGACCCGATACCGGCTTACCGGCTGTCCGCTGGTTGCGCGCTTCCCGGAGTCGGCCCGCTGCGCTCGGTCTGGCGGCCGGTGCTGGCCCCGCTGCTGGCCGGGGTCGCGGGGCTGGTGGTCGACCTGCGCTCGGGCGGTTACACCGCGCTGGGGCCGGTGCCGGGCGCGGTCACCGTGCGGGTGCTCAGCGACGACGGCCACGGCCGGCGGCGCCCGGTCAGTCACCACAACAAGTCGCACAAGGGCCGGCTGGCCCGGCTGCTGGCCGAGGCGCCCCGTGAGGTGTCCGACGCTGACGGGGTGGCCCGGATCGCCCGGCGGGGCGGGCTGCGAGCACACCACACCGGCGAGCACGCGCTCGAGCTCGTCGTCCCAGCTTGATTACGTCTTGCGTCCTGGAAAGGGAGACAAAGATGCACGACCGAGTAGCGCACCAGACAGTGCCGCGGAGGCCTGTGGGGAGAGGGAGTCGGTGAGCGACCAGCGATCGGGTCCGTACATCCTCGGTCGGGCGGGGGCGCGGGACCACAGTAGTGACAGCGCCTCAGGCTTCAAGCTCCGCGCGGTGGACACCGCCGGACTGCTCAGCTTCCTCGAGTTCTCGCTCGAAGAATGGCAGTCCGGCCCCGACCTCCACGTGCACTCGGATTCGGACGAGTCGTTCTACGTGCTGTCCGGAGAGATGGAATTCCAAGTCGGTGAGGAACGACACGTTGTCGGCCCTGGCGAGTTTGTCTGGGTTCCTCGAGGAACCGCGCACACGTTCGCCAATGCGGGCGAGAGCCCCGCTCGCGCGCTTACGGTCGCCACCCCCGGCGGACTGGAACGCTTCTTCGCCGAGCAAGCGCAGTACCTGGCCTCCTGTGTCGGCGAACTGGACCCATCCGTTCTCGCCGAAATCCGTCGACGCCACGGCGGGGCGCGGCTGGGACCACCAATCCGATCACAACACGCTCCGCGCGAGGTGGAATGACAGATCCCTTGACCAGGCCAGGGGTGAAGATCCGAATTGGCATCTGCCCGGATGGTGTGCTCAGCGCGGAAACACCTGGGACCCTCCGGGCAGCGCTACGCTCGTACCTCGACCGCGAAGCCCGCTGGCTCTGGGGTGAGGATCGGCTGTAGTGTGGTCCGGTCGCCCGCCTTGCATCCATTCTGTGAGCAGGGCACGGAGCGACTCCTCGGTCTGCCCGGTGCCGGCGACGAGAATGTCCCGAGGTCGGAGGATCGCTGCGGAGTCGGCGAGCACGAGCCCGATGCCCGAGGCGCTGCCGGGCCCGACACCGCTGAATCCGGCGGAAGCCAGCCCGTGGGGTTGACGGGCGTAGTAGGTAGCCGGAGAACGCACTGCGCGCCAGGTAGTCGTCATCGAGCGGACTCGGAACCGAGCGCCCCTCGGCGATCATCCGTACGGCGTGGTGGGCGCGTTCGGGGTCACCACGCACTGTTGGTGCGCTCACCCACGCGGTCCCCCCGCCATCGAGCGCGTCGCGGTACCGAATGGGCACGGCGACCTCGGTGATCACCTCTGGGCGCATCTCGATGAACCCGCCGGCATGGACGTCGCGGGGGATCGCTCGGCCGTGGTGCAGGTCAACGCGCAGGAGCAGGTGGGCCTGGGCGATCGGGGCGACCGTGACCGGCGTGACGATCACCGCCCGGTCAGCGGCCTGCTCAACCCAGGCACCGGGGAGCAGGTGCGGCGCGGCCGAGCAGCGCTGCGGTGTAGCCGCTACCGGTGCCGACCTCGAGCACCCGTATTCCCGGTTGCGGCTCCAGCATCCGACACATGCGCACGATGGTGTCCCGCGCGGTGCTCTGCGTCAGCGCCGATCCGTCGGGCTGTCGGACGTAGCTCTCGTAGTCGAGGGCGGCGGCCGCCTCGGTGACGAGGTCGTGGGCGAGGGACACCTGTCCTCCTGACGGGGAGTGTCGATGGTGAGGATGGGCAGATACGACTGAACGGGTCCAAGTTCGCCGACCGGGTGCCCGGCGATCTCGATCCACGCGTGCGCAGCGCACGGCGGGGTCCGCACGCCCAAGCGCCAGCGCACCGATCGGCGCCGCAGCCCGCACCACAGGACGACCGCGAGGGATCGTTCCAGGCAGGCGACCCGGGCCGGTAGCCACGGGCTGGTCTGGTCGATCGCCTCAAGTAGAGCACTCACTTCGAGCACGGTGGCCTCTCGCATTGCCTGGCGGTTCAGCAGGCGGGCCAGTTGTTCGATGCGCTGAAAGCGCAGTGCCCGTAGCGCGAGGGTCACGCTCGCCACGACGGCCCAGGCCACCGCGCACCGCCTTACGGGAATTCTCCCGGCGCAGGGCTCGACAGCCATCGGCGTGCTCACCGGGTGTGCTCCAGCAGGCCGGCGTTAGTCAGCTTCCCAACCAGCAGCCGGGTGTCGGTGAGGACTTGGTGAAAGGGCGTGCCGTAGCGCTGCGCCACCGCCCGCGCGGCCAGCGCGACGTCGCCGCCGTGCGTGCCCAGCGCGTTCCACACGGTGGCGCCGGTGTGGTTGAGACGGAACATCATCCCGGCGCGGGTCTCCAGCAGCATCAGCGAGCCGTCACTGGTCGGCACCACGTGCACCGACGCGCTCATCTGGTACTCAGGCATGAGCACGCTCTCGATGCGACGCAGGGTCATGTGGCGCAGGCAGGGTGCGCAGCCACAGCTCGACGCCGAGTACCTGGTCCAGCGCGGCGAGCGGGATGGGCAACCCGGCGACGCCTTGGGCCAGATCGGCGCGCACCGCGGCGTCGTCGAGCAGGCCGAGACTGGCCAGCCGGGAGCCGGTCAGCAGCTCGCTGAGCACATGGCGGTGCCGGGGTCCCCGCGTCTGCGCGAGCTGACCAAAGAAGATCACCGGAGCCAGCTCAGTTGTACCACTGCTGAATGCCCGTAGGATCCACGGCGCCGGAGCCCCGCGTCAGCTCCACGACCGAACCTAGCTCGATCAAGCTCGGCATTTCGTAACTACTGCTGGTTGGGCTGTCGGGTTTCTCCCCCGTGTCTTTCATGACGCGCTCCTTTCAAGTCTAGCGTTGTCCAATTAGGCGAGACTAAGCTAGTCGGAAGTATCGACTCATTGTCAAGACTAGGAAGGCTCAGCCTTCCGGAAGATCGGCGATCAGCTTGCGGAGGAACGCCCGCAACGGCTCACCCTCCGTGTCGGCGAGCCACGGTCCGCCCAAGTGCTCAATCACCGAGTAGCCGTGGCGCTGGTGCGACCGCTCGTCGGCGTTGAAGCGGCTGCCTCCAAGGATTCGAGAGGATTGATCACGAGCTTCTTATGCGTTGTCGTGATCTTGTCGCACTTCTGGCACTTGTGGCTGCACGAGGGAATTACCGCCGCTGCGCCGAAAGAGCATAAGCCCGTGGCACAGTGCTGGCAGCGCAGAGCTCGAATCCGTCCATTCAAGTGATTGAGACTTTTCTGTAGCATCAGCAGTCGAACCTGGTCAGCGTTGAGTTCCGCACCGCGCAAGATCACCCGATCGAACGTTTCATCGACGACATAGTCGCCATGTCGGTCATAGACGTGCACATACATACCAGTCTCTTCGGGTCGTTCGGCGGTCCAAACGATAGCTTCGTGCGTGCCCCAGACCCTGATGTGCCGCCCGGCATCGAGGTGCTGAGTAAGGTTGATTTCTCTGTTCGGGCATACTCTTGGGCAACGACGCTGCGGGAACAGCCCTGCGATTCGCGTCTCGACCGTATTTCCACTGCTTGCGGTTTTGTCGTAAAACTCGCGACCACAGCCCATGCATTGATGTTTTCGATGAGGAACAACGGCAAACCAGCCTTCGTCAATGTGCTCGACGCCGCATCGCGGGCAGCTGATCAACGAGGACCCGATTCCCGCTATTCGTGATTGTACGAGAGCTGTCGATGACGCGGTATCGAGCGTGACGACTAGCGTGCTGCCGCTATACAGCGCAACGACGTCGTAAGTATTGTCTACTTCCTTGCTGGATATGAGATCCGGGCGAGCATGCACATGGACACCTCGGAGCAGGCTCTCCTCGTCCACGTTGGCGTTGGCCGTGTCAATCGCTGGCGGTAGCGATCCCCATATCCCAATCCCGCCAGAGTACCGATCCAAATCGAGCGACAAGCACTTCAGCTTGAGAGCAAGCTCCTTGTCTGGACATGTGTTGTCGACAGCCGGCCGGACCACCCGTGCATGTGTTTGGCACCAGGCTTTCGGTGACCCGTTCCGAAACTTGCCGACGCTAGTGATGGCGCAGTCACCACCGACTTCACGGAAACATTCCTGCGCGCCTTGTATCGGACGCTCGATGCTGAGCGAGCTTAGTACGGCAGATCCGCAAATAGGTGACATCTTTGCATGTCTCTCTATTGAACGAACGGCAGCGTGTCGCTTGCGGCGCGCTGAAGGCGTGAATCTGGTTCCTCGGTGGAGGCGTCGTGCCCGGTCGATCCAGCGTCGGTGATTCCCCGACCGCGCCAGCGAACATCATCGGCTCGGTCGGCCGCCATCACTGCTTGTTGCAGCTAGCTTATTAGATCGACGCCCCGTAGTGGTATCAGCCGCAGGCTAGCGCGTTGCGCTGCCTACCGGAGGTCCTTCTAGTCTGCCATGTTTACCTTGGTAAGGCTAGTCTAGTCCTAACCTAGGTTTCTTGTCAAGACTAAGAACGTTTTAGGTTGCAGAAAGGTCGGCCATTAGCTCACGGAGGAATGCCCGTAACGGCTCACCCTCGGTGACGGCTCTCTGGAGTGCGTCGAAGTACGCGACGTACTCCCGCACGTCGGCGTCTCTACGAACGATGAGCGCACGCGTCAGAGTCTCGGCTGCCACGATCGCTTCGTCGTCTAGGTCCGGATCGCCTAGTACGGCGAACCCGTGGTACTGGTGTACCTGCTCGTCGGCGTCGAAGCGAATCACTCCCAGGCGGATATTGGGCTGCGTCGACAGTTCCGCGAGTCGCTCAAGCTGGCTTCGCATCGTCATCGGCGGAATGAGACGTCGGCGTAGCGCGGCCTCGCCCATCACCAGCTCAATCCTCTTGCTCTTGTTAGCAAGCACTGCTTGACGGGCGAGCCGGGCTGCCACCACGTCCTTCAAGTTCTCGGCCGGACCGCCCCAGCCGATCCGAAAGATGGCTTCAGCATACGGCGGGATCTGTGCCAGTCCGACGATCACGTTCGGGGAGAATACTCTTAAAATGGACGCGGCGTCTTCGAGCCGCTGGACGTCCTCCTGTACCCGACGCCGCCCGGGAGCCAAGAAACGGCGCCATTCGATTAACTCGGTGGCTGCCTGGTCGGCGAGCTCGATCAATTCTGCGCGCAGTTCAGCGGATGCCCCGGTCGCAACCGCCCACGCCTCGACATCGGATGGCGGAGGGAGGGTGACGCCGCGTTCAGTCTTGGACACCTTGGACTGCGACCAGTCGAGCCGCTTGGCGAGTTGGGTGGTAGACAGCCCGGAAGTGACTCGCAGGTCGCGCAGTGTTTCCGCTACGCGGCGCCGCTCATTGGATAGTTCGGTCACTCGATCGTTCTAAGATTCTCTTGCGTGAGGTTCTTGCGGGAAAAATAGTTGTTCAGTGGTTCGGCGTAGCGCATCGCGGTATCTCGCATCAGTCGGTAACCCTCGATGGCGTTCGCCCGCTCCGGGCGCAGAAAATGACCATCGTTGTCGTAGGCCATCCTAACCGCGATCTCGTCGTCATAGAGCCAAAAATCCTCGTGTAATGATTCCAGATCGGAGTGCCTGTCCCGATCGACGATATAGATCTCCTCTCCTGCCGCCTGGTTGGCCAGGTAGCCGCAAAGCTCGAAGCGAAGGTAGGCCGTCAGTGGCTGGTCCAGAATATGTACCCGGTACCAGCGGATCCCTCGCGCGACGTCACGCTGGAAATCGGCCAGATATTTGTGGGTCTCGGGAGTCCGCAGCGTACGCTCATGGCCGGCCTTCCAGGACGTAAACTCTTCCGCCTCCTGGGGAACCAGGTATTGCGGCAACGTCTCAATTCTAAACGCGGAAAATTGCACGTTTTCGATCAAGCGGACGAGGTCGTCGACATTCATTTTGGCTATATTAAATATTCGCTTCGCGGATCACGTTCCTGGGTAGCCGCATAACGCCCTCGTCGGGGCCGTGTGGCACTGGCGAGCAATCGATGACCTTGCCCACCACCATGACATCCTCGGGGTATTCGTCGTCCTCCCACACGTCAGGACACGAAATCCTGTCTAAACATGACTCGGACAGCCGTCGTACCGCCATCGCTGTAGCTCCGTTCGTGGTCGAGTCGCGCCAACGCTATAATGGTTGCGTCTAGGTTGAGTCGCAACCATAGTATGTATTCTCGACTAGTCTTCGGTCAAGACCTTTCGGGCGGCATAGCTGTCACGGCGGGTGAGATGTGGGGAGCAGCGCGCGGTGGTGGGTCAGGCTCGGGCGGTGGCGAGCTCGCGGGCTCGGTGGGCCAGGTCTCGGGCGTCGCTGCTGGGCCGGGCGTCCAGCGAGTCGGCCAGGGAGGGCAGCCACAGCTCGCGAACCAGCCCGGAGCGCAACCTCGTCGCGTCGTCGATCGCGGCGGCGGCCAGCGGGAGCCCGTCGCGCTCGCCGGCCTGCACGTGCAGCCGGGCGAATTCGATGTCCGCGACCACGCCCTCGCGCCGGTCGGTGCCCCGCTTCCAGGTCTCGATCGAGGTGGCGACGGCCGCCTCGGCGGCGTCGAGCTGGCCGAGC
>JBDTAX010000098.1:0-14118 GCA_039924425.1 Pseudonocardiaceae bacterium | reverse complement strand
TCTGGATGTACGAGCATTGCGCGAAGAGCGTCAACAACCTCTAGCTGCGCATAACTTCCACTACTCCTGTCAAAATCTGTCAAATCAAGCGCGAATCGCTCTGGAGGTGTCGCCCTGTCTTGTGGCGGGAGTCCCAAATAGAGAGCGAGTGCGATGTAGCACGGCCAGAAAGATCGCCACGACTTCCCGGCGTGCTCAAACTCTCCTTCGATGGCAGAGAATCCTTCCGCGCCCAGAGTCCACGGATACTTATCTAAGAAAGTTTGCGGACAACAGATGGGAACAGGAGACGGGCTCGCGGTCTCGAGTAGCCAGCGAAATAAGGCCGTCTTTCCTGTCCCTTTTCTTCCGATCACGAGCGGAACTCCAGGCGAGAGCGCTTGACTTGAGACCCGTGTGATTACGTAGTCGTGAAGAAGGGTCGCCTGTGCCTCTGCCGTGCCCGTGGAGAAACTCAGTTCATCAAGTATCTGAGACTTGTCGCCTGTGGCGGCCGTGGCCGGCGCATCCTCGCCGATCGGCAGCAATTGCTCAAGCCAGTCCACGATAGGAGAGTATGGGGACCAGTCAGACGGTTCGCCGGATACGGCATCACGGAAGGCGATTTCAGGTGAGTAGGACACCGCGTGAACGAGTTCTTCCGCCATGAGGGGACCGACCGTATTTGGACGCCGCGCCGCTTCTGGCGCTAGCCACTCTTCGATCCACTCAAGCGCGCGAGCCCCTACCCGTGCCGCCGATGGCCCAGGAGGCAAAGGGCTTATCAGAAAACGTGGCTCTGGAGTGAGGTCAGCGTCGCCGGAGCTCCGCCTTGAGTGTGCGTTGAGCAGGGCTCGAACCAGAGCCCCGGTTCCTCTGCGGGCTTGCAGATGCGGAAAAAAACACACTACCGCTAGATCGGAAACATCGAAGAGGAGAGGCGCGTTCGCGGGGGAAATTCCCGTTCTGGCGTCAAGGAGAATGATATCCGGATCAAGCGAGGACTCGGCGGCCAGATCAAGCATTCGGTGTAATGGATTAGCTGGTTCTCGATACCAAATCTCAGGGTCGATCAGTCGGAGACGCTCAGCGTAGGCTGCGTCCACTCTGCCCGCGGGAAGACAATACAGCTCGGCTTCGTCGGAAACTCGTTGAACATGATCTCGAATGTCGGGTCTTCACCGCGCTCAAGCCCGAGAAGTAGGGCAACAGAGCCCTTGTCGTCATCCGGCTCTGGCAGGCCAAGTAGGGTAGCGAGGCCAGGTGCTTCGAGGTCCATATCGATGCATAACACGCGGCGACCGCGACTCGCCAAGGTTCGAGCAGCGTTCACCAACGCCGTGGTTCGCCCAACTCCGCCACGCAGGCTGTAGAAGGTCACGACTGCGGGTCGCTGCAAGTCTGCGTCAAGGTCACTCACGAAGAGGAGCTCGCGATCCGGCTCCTGCCTCGCCAGCGCTTCAGCCCATAACGGGAGGTAGGGATCCTCGTTGAAGGCGGGGCCGTACCAGCGCTCCTCCTCGGGCGTGAGCAACTCAGCGGTTTCGACAAGATCCTCAATGTCGCGGAGAAGAATGGAGCGCCGCTGCTTGTCGTCGTGCTGGCCGAGAGCTTCATGAACGACGCGGACCATAACGCCACCGAAGCTGGATTGGCTCACCGCGATCCGTGAGTTCGATATGGACGCGTCAGCCGCGTTTCTTACGATGGTAGATCGTAGCTGTACAAGATCCACTGACTGCACCTTACGGCCGCCTTCCGCCTCGGACTGGACGAGCGTGCCTTATTCGAATCGCCACCATCCCAGCCAGCTCCGTCCCTCCTCTCAATAGGTTTTCAACATCAATTTCCGGCGGGAGCGCGGCCTCGTATCTCAATGCGGTTTTCCAGAACTGGATGAACTCCCGCTTGTGACCCGACAAGTCCTGGCATCTCAGCCCTGCTGCATCCCATAGCCCAACAAGATCGTGGCCCTCCCTGCCTGATCGTGAGAATTTCTTGCCCTGGCGGTCCAAGAGAGTCTTCAGGCGACACTCAACCACATAGCCAGCAAGGTAGACAGCCGCACAAGAGTGTCCGTGCCGCCGCAGGAGTGTCGACTCTCTCGCTCTGGCGAGAGCAACATCTTCAAACACTCGCTCTCCTTGCTCTCCCGTCAGACCTGCGCGCATGACGAGCACATGCGGCAGCGGCTTCGTTGGCTTAGTGAGCCTAGCCGGAGAGTGATCAGACCGACCTGGTGGACCTTGTTTCGGTAGGGTGGGGCCGTGCGGGCGGTCGTGACGGGTGGGGCTGGGTTCATCGGGTCGAACATCGTGGACGGGCTGGTGTGCGCCGGGGCCGAGGTGCTGGTGCTCGACGATCTGAGCCGCGGTCGCGAGCGGTATTTGCGCAACGCCGTCGCGGCGGGCGCCCGGTTTGAGCGGGTCGACATTCGGGATGGCGCCGCGGTGCTCACCGCTGTCACCGGGTTCGCCCCGGACGTTCTGTTCCACTTGGCGGCGCAGATCGACGTGCGGGCGTCGATGGTCGAGCCCGCCCGTGACGCCGCAGTCAACGTGGTCGGGTCGGTGAACGTTTTCACGGCGGCTCTCGCGGCGGGCGCAAGGCGAGTGGTGAACACCTCGACCGGGGGCGCGATTTACGGCGAGACGCCAGTCGTGCCGACTCCGGAGACTGAACCGGCCCGGCCGTTGTCGGCGTACGGGCTGAGCAAGCGAACCGTGGAGGAGTACGGGGCGTGGTTCCGGTCCGCGCACGATCTCGATGTCGTGACTCTTCGTTATGGCAACGTGTACGGGCCGCGCCAAGACCCCGCTGGTGACGCCGGAGTCATCGCGCTGTTCTGCGACCGGGTGCTCGCCGGTGGACGTCCGACGGTGTTCGGCGACGGCAAGCAGACCCGGGACTACGTGTTCGTCGGCGACGTCGTGGCCGCCAACCTCGCTGCGGCGACCGCGCCCGCCCTCGAGCACGACCGGTACAACATCGGTACCGGCAGTGAGATCAGCGTGCTGGAGCTGGTCAGTGCTGTTGCCGCTGCGGCGGGTGCCGCGCCAGGGGACTTCGCCCCCGAGTTCCGGCCCTCCCGGATGGGTGAGGTGCTGCGGAGCTGTCTGGACGTGTCCCGGGCGCGCACCGAGCTGGACCTGCCGGAGTCGACTCCGCTGGCCACCGGGCTGCGCGTGACCCTCGACTGGGTGCGCGCGCTGCGGGAGTAGACCAGGCCGGACGGTTCACGTTATGCGCGAGGCCACTCCGGTGAGAACTTCGCTCGGGGTGGTGGCGCCGACGCGGCGGGCCTCGGTGGCGGCCAGCTCACGCAGGAGCGCGGCAACGTGTTCCAGCCCACCGAACTGGAACCCCAGTTGCGTGGCGTAACAGTGGGCGGCGGCGATCTTGGTGTCGAGGTGCGGACCGATGTCGACGGCCTGTTCCGTCCCCGCCGGAACGACGTGCCACCGCACCGCGTCGGGCCGGCGCAGGATGTAGGGCGCGTCGCGCCACCACAGCGCGTCCGGTCGCAGGGCCGCGACCAGCTCGGCGACGACGCGATGGTCGACGTGGTCGCCGATCGCCTGTGGCGCGAGCACCAGGTCGGCACCGCGCAGGTGCTCCTCCAGCGCCGCCCGCAGGGCGAGCCCTACGGTGTCGTCGGCGCGGACCCCGGCGAACAGCGCGGCAGCGCAGTCGTAGCCGCGGTGCGGGGCCTCCGGCAGCAGCAGGTGCACCGGCTCGGCGCCGAGCACCGCGCACGCGGCGGCGTCCTCCGCGCGACGGATCGCCATGTAGTCGACGTCCGGGGCTATGCCCTTGTCGAGCTGGGTGGACAGCGCAAATGGTGAGGGGGCGAAAGGCGTGGGATCGAGCACCGTCGCGGTGAAGCAGGTGATGACCCGGACTCGCCAGCCGGCGGCCACCAGCGCCGCGATCGTCCCGCCCGCGGAGAACACGGCATCGTCCAGGTGCGGGCTCACCGCGACGGCCTCACCAGTGTGCACAGCAAGCGCGGGGCTCACAGCAAGCGCGGGGTTCACAGCAAGCGCGGGGCTCACAGCAGGTGCGGGGCGGTCCGGAAGCGGCAGGACAGGTCGATCGGTGGGTCCGGAATCTCCGGCAGCGCCGCGGCCGGCCGGTCGTAGATCGTGGTGATCTGCCCGGCCACCACCGGCCACGACCACCGCTCGTGTACGTCGAGGAGCGCACGTTCGGCTATCCGCCGTCGCAGCGCGTCCTCGGCGAGCACCCGGCGGATCCCGGCCGCCAGTGCCACCGGATCGGCCGGCGGCACGAGGACGCCGTTGTCGTCGGGCCGCACGCAGTCCCGCACCCCGACAACATCGGTTGACACCACCGGCAGCCCACTGGCCATCGCCTCCAGGATCGTGTTGGAGAAGCCCTCGGCGTAGGTGGGGCTGACGAACACCTCGCCGCGCCGGTACACCTCGTGCGCCCGTTCGTACGGCACCGCGCCGAGCACCTCGACGTGCACAGCCAGGCCCAGTTCGGTGATCCGCTGCCCGACCAGGGCGGTGTCCGGTCCGATTCCCGACACCAGCAGCCGCACCCGGACCCCGTCGGTGAGCAGCAACCGCACCGCTTCCAGCAGGTCGAGCACGCCTTTGCGGACGTCGACGCGGCCGTGATAGAGCAGCACCGCTGGGTCGGAGACGCGGGCGAGCTCGGCGCCGTGTCGCGGCGTGAAGCGCGCCACGTCCGTCGCGCCGGGTACAAGCGTGAAGCGCGCCGGGTCCACGCCGTGGCGCGTCGCCACCTCGGCCGCGAACGACGGCGATCCGATGAGCAGCGCTGGGGCGTGGGCGAACACCGCCCGGACGAGGTGCCGGTGGGTGGTGCAGCAGGTGCCGACCCAGTGCCCGTCACCCCCCTGCACCGACACCACCGCCGGCAACCCGGTCGCCCGCGCGGCGCGCAGCACGGCCAGCCCGTTGGGGTAGGCGTACTGCGCGTGCAGGACGTCGAACGGCTTGCGTTCGTGCAGCTCCAGGACGGTGCGGGTCATGGTGTCCACGTCGGCCTCGAAGTCGGCGGGCTCCCCCCGTCCGACGGCCTGCTCACCCAGCGACTCCAGCGCCACGACCTCGACACCGTCGGGCACCCGCTCGGGTGGCGGCGGACCACCGCCGTACACGGCGCGCCCGGCCGCGTCGCCGCGGTACTGCGACACCATCGTCACGTCGTGGCCCGAGCCCACGAGGTGGCGCAGCAGGTTCTCGGCGTAGGCGCTCATCCCGGACACGGCCGGCCAGTAGCGACGGGACACGAAGCAGATCCTCACGCCCCGGCCCCAGCCTGCGCGCCCTGAAGCTCGGCGGCTCGCAGCGCGGTGAGCGCGGCGGGGACCAGTGTGTCGGCGCGGTGGGAGTCCCGCGAGAGTTCCACGCTGACCAGGCGCGAGTACCCGACCTCGGTGAGCGCACCGAGCACCGCGGGCAGGTCCATGTCGCCCTCCCCAGGTGCCCGGTGCTCGTGGCGGCCGCGTGGCATGTCCTCGACCGCGCACGCGGCCAGGTGCGGCGCGAACGCCCGCACCGCCTCAGCCGGTTCGTACGGCCCGGAGACGATGCAGTGGCCGGTGTCCAGCGCCAGCCCTATCCCGCCCAGACCGATCCCGGCAACAGCGTCGGCGAGGCGCCGCCAGTCGTCGCAGTCGTCCACGAGCATCCCCGGTTCCGGCTCTAAAGCGCAGGTGACGCCCCGAGTCGCGGCGTAGTCGAGGACGCCCGAGACGCCGTCGATGAGCCAGCGCCAGCACTGCGCACGGTCCAGCCCAGCGGCCGGCACACCCGCCCAGAACGACACGGCCTCGCTGCCGAGATCCGCCGCGACGTCCACGCAGGTGCGCAGGAACGCGCCGCGCCGCGCTCGGCCGGTGGCTTCCGCGCTGATCAGGGTCGGTTGGTGTTTGCGTCGCGGATCGAGCAGGAACCGCGCCCCGGTCTCGATGACGCTGGCCAGTCCTAGTCCCTCCAGGCGCCGGGCGAGCGCGGCGGTGCGCGCGGCCAGCTGGGGGGCGAACGGATCGTGGTGGGCGACGTCGAGGGTGAGTGCGACCCCGTCGTAACCGGACTCGGCGAGCAGGGTGAGGGCGTCATCGAGCCGGTGGCTGGTGAGGCCGTTGGTGTTGTAGGCGAAGCGCAGCGTCATGCGGTGTCCGCCGTACGGGCCAGCGCGTGCCGGTCGGGTTCGCGGTAGAGCGGGTAGAGCGGCCCGACGGCGCGGGCCACGGCCGCCAGGTCGAGCCAGGCCTCGCCGCCGAGCCGGTTACGGCCCTCGGCGGTGAGCACCACCGGCACCGCATCCGAGTGTGGTGGCGCGCCGAGCCCGGCGAGGTCGCTCCGGTGCGCTATCAGCTTCTTGACACCGCGGGCCCCGATCCGCCCGTAGGACATGGTCTCGACCTCCAGCCCGGGCACGATCACCTTCGCCGCGACCGCGCCGTCGCCCGGCGCGAGCACGACCAGCACGTCGAAATCCGCCAGCCGGGTGAGCAGCTCGTCGAGCAGCTCGGCCGGGTCGTCCAGGGATCCCGGCCCGACGGTGGGCAGCTCGGAGAACGCCACGCGTGAGTGCCGCGAGAACACGCTCGGTTCCAGCAGCGCGAGCAGCTCAGCGGGGGTGCGCCGGGACCAGTCCCGCATCGCCGTCAGCGCCCGAGGCTCCTGCGGTGACACCGGCAGGGTGCGCTCACGGGCCCAGTAGGACTCCGGCGCAAGCGGGCGCAACCGCTCCAGCGGCCCGTGCATGAACACTCTGCGCGAGCGGGCCGAGGCGTACTCCAGCAGCGCTTTGCGCAGGGCGAACTCCCGGTCGGGGTGCACCGCCTCGCCGCAGGCCGGGATGGCGAGCGGCTCGGTGGCCGGGTCGTGGTCAATGCCGACCACATACACGTCAGCCATCCCGAACTGGGTCGACGCGAGCTTGGCCAGCACCTCGATCCCGGCCGCCCGGATTCGGTCGAGCACAGCGTTCGTGATCGGGTCACCGACGTCGTCGAGGTCCAGGACGACGCCGCGGTCCAGCGCGCGGAACGCGGTGCCGTTGCCGTCGCGCTGCAGCAACTCCAGCAGCCCGTGGGCGATGGCCCGCTCAGCCGTGTCGCCCGCCCCGTCCCCATTAGTGATCATTTTTATGAGCGGCTCCGCCGGATCCTGGCGCGGCAGATGCGCGGTGCCGGAGCCGCAGAACTCGGCCGGGAGCAGCACGGTCTCGCCGGTGCGCCAGCGCACCGCGGGCAGCCAGTCGCGTGGCTGGTCATCGTCCACGACGGTGCCGGCCGAGAGCACGAGCGCCCGTGGATCGACGACACCCGCGCTCCCGAGCTCACGGCGCAGTGTCCCGTAGGACGCGCGGCGCGGGGTGAGGGTCTGGAGGTGCCCGTGCAGCAGCAGCGACTCCACAAGCTCGCCGTACGCGCCGATGCTGGCCTGCTCGAGCGTGTACCCGTAGCCGATGCCGCCGCTGGGCGGCGTGCCCGGTCCGACGTGGTCGGCGGTGAAGACCGGCAACCCCAGCCGGTCGAGTGCGGAGATGTCGAATCCCTCGCACTCACCGGGTGGCAGCGCGGCGCGCAACTGGTCGAGCACGGCGACTGTCATGCCAACACCTCCAGGGGGATCGGCCCGGCCACCGGCTGCCCGGCGAGCTGCCGGTCGAACAGGGCGAGCACCTGCTTGGTCGACACCGGCGCGGCGTACTCGAACGGGGTGGCGACGGCGTCGAAGTCCAGCCGCTCCACCAGCGCGCGGGCCTGGCGGATCTCGGCGTGCGACAGCGGGATCTGCGCGTGGAACGCCTTGTGACACGACAACCCGACCGGTGTCGTCCCGTCGAGCTCCACCTTGAGCAGGTCACCGGCGAACAGGATGCCCCGGCGCTGGTCGTGCAGCACGGTGTGCCCGGGGAAGTGCCCTCCGCTGCGGTGCATCACCAACCCGGGCGCGAGCTCGTGGCGCTCATCGGTGGGCCAGGTGACGCGGAAGGTCTTCGTCCACCGCAGATCCTCGACGCAGATCGCGAGCACCGGCGGATCCAGCTCATCCTGCAGCTGCCACAGCGCGCCGTAGCCGTGCACGTGGCTCGCCCCGAGCGCGACCAACCCACCGCGGCGGCGCAGCTCCCCGAGAGCCTCCGGCGGGTAGTACCCGGCGGCCTCCCACCCGACCAGCCCGGCATCGGTCTCGATCACCCAGCCCGTGGTGCCGAGCCCGATCTGGGGCTCGCACCAGTGGCCGCTGACGCCGGGCGCGACTTCCGTCCACCGCGCCCGCCGCCCCACGGCGATCTCTGTGTCGGTCGCGAAGCGCCAACCGTCCTCGGGCAGGGCGTTGCGGACATCCACGCAGACCGGGCAGGACGGCGGTGGCGCGAACCACCGCTGCCAATGCCCGCAGTTTCCACAGGAGTACGGCCGCAGTCCCACGATCAGCTCACTCTCACGGCGGTGTCGGTGCGCGCGTGGCCGGTGCTCCACGCGGCGTGCAGCAGTTCGTGCAGGCGAAGGTCGCGCTCCAGCGGCCAGGGCCAGTCCGCCGCGCCCACCACGGCGGCGCCGAACGCGCTGAGCTGGGCGGTGAACGGACTGGTGACCTGGTCGAAAGGGACTTCGGTCGCGGCCCCGCTCACCGCGTCGATACGGGTCACGGTGCCGCCGGGGGTCTGGCCCATGGTGTTCTCCGCGACGAGTTGCGCGCGGGTGCCCACCACCTCCAGCCGCCGGCGCGGCAGCACGTCGGCGGTGTTGAAGGAGACATGCGCGCTGAAGAGCACACCATCGGCGGTGCGGCCCCCCAACGCCGCACCGTCATCGACGGGGTAGGGGTGCACGCGACGCTGGGTCAGCACGGTGAGCCACTCGACATCATCGCGCAGCAGCGCGCCGAGCAGGTCTATCCCGTGCGGGGCGAGGTCGACCATCGCCCCACCGCCGGCTCGGGCCGGGTCGACGCGCCAGTTGTCGTGGGGGCCGCTGTCAGGGCTCCAGTCCGGCGGCAGCCAGCAGCCGTAGACGATCCGCACGGCGGTGACGGTGCCCAGCTCACCAGCCTCGACCAGCTCGCTGATCCGCTGGTGCGCCGGGTGGAAGCGCTGGTCGAAGGCCACCCCGGCGAGCCCGCCGCGCGCGGCGGCGACCAGCGCCCGGGCGTCGGCGACGTCGGCAGCCAGCGGTTTCTCGCACAGCACCGGAATCCCGCGGGCGGCGACCTCGGTCACCACGGTGGCGTGCGCGGAGTTGGGCGTCGCGACGTACACCGCGTGCAATCCCGGCCGGTCGAGCAGGGCCTCGAGGGCATCGGTGGCGAACCCGCCGCCGGCTAGTCGGCGCGCCGCCGCCGGGTCGCGATCGCAGGTCCCGACCAGTCGGGCGCCCGGGGTGGCCCGCAGCGCCGGCAGCACATAGTCGCGGGCCACCCATCCGCACCCGACGATCCCCCACCCGACTGTGCTCATCACAGCTCGGTCACAAGCCGGCGGCGGCGAGCACCGCGTGGTGGTAGTCGGTCACCGGACCGGCGTGGACGAGCTCCAGCTCGACCAGCGCCTGATCGACGGTGAAACCCGCCGCGCGGGCGTGGTGATGCACCTGAAGCACCCGATCGAGCACGTCCGCGGCGTGAAACGCCCGACCGACCGGCGTGTCCGCGTCGGCGCGCAGCGTCAACAGCGCCCGCACCCGGGTTGCCAGCGCCGTCGGCAGCGTGGCCAGTTCCCGTTCGGTCAGCCGGTGCACGAGGGCGTCGAGCCGGTCTCCCAGCAGGGTGTCCCCGGCGAACCCGGCGTCGGGCAGCGCCGCGTTGTGCAGGTGGTGAGCCAACCCGAGCAGGAACGCCTCCCCGGGGTCAGCACCCAGGCCCTCGGCCAGCAGCGCGCCGTAGACGGCGACCGCCCAGCAGTGCTCGGCGTGGTTTTCCGGCGGCTCGACGAGCAACCGGGGTTGCCCCGGCGCGGTCGCCCCCGCCCGCGGCTGGCGACACAGTCTTTCCACAAAGGCGGGGTCTTTCACGAAAGGCGGGGCTGCCACGAAAGGCGGGGCTGCCACCAAGGACGGCGGCTCGGCACCGGTAGCTTCCTCGGTCGCGCGGTCGAGGAGTTCCGGCAGCATCTGGTACGCCTGGTTCAGTGTGATCGGGTGCAGCCCGCCCGCCACCTGGCGCACCGCGCGTTCCAGCACCTCGACGACGTCGGCCTCGGGCAGCCCGCACTTCAGCAGGACTTCCGCATCGATCCCGGCCAGCCGGGCACCGGCCAGCGCGGCGGCGCACTCCAGCCCCGCCACCCGGCCCTGGTCGCCCCCCGCGACCAGGGCCCGCCAGGAGCGGACGAACGAGCGCTGCGCGAGCGAGCCCTTGGTGTGGGCCACTCGCACACGTTTCAGATCACCGATCTCGCGGAACAACTCCGCCGTCGCGCTCGGGAACGCGGGGATGAGGGCCGTCACGCCGCCTGGTCCAGCCAGTCGAGCAGCGTCCGCTCCTGGACGTGCAGGGAGTGCTCGGGTACCCGGCCGTCGCGGGTGATCGGAGCCTTGAAGAAGTAGCCGAGCTGCTCCTGCGCGCCGCCCTGCCCGCGTCGCTGCGCCTCCGCGACCAGCCGGACGAGCTCCAACACCAGCGGGGCGGCCAGAATGGAGTCCCGGCACAGGAAATTGACCTTGACCTGCATCCGCTGACCGAGGAAGCCGATGAGGTCGATGTTGTCCCAGGCCTCCTTGGCGTCGCCGCGGGGGCGGTAGTAGTCGATCCGCACGACGTGGTCGGACACCTCGTAGCCGAGGATCGAGTCGAGCACCGCACCCTTGGTGTCCAGCTTGCTGGCCAGCGACAACGGATCATCGAGGATCATCCCGTCGCGGTTGCCGAGGATGTTCGTGGAGTACCAGCCCTCGACGGTCAACGCCCGGGATCGGAATGCGGGCGCGAGCACGGTCTTGACCATCGTCTGCCCGGTCTTGCCGTCTTTGCCCGCCACCGGTACGCCCTCGCGCTCGGCCAGCGCCAGCAGCGCGGGCACATCAGGGCCGAGACTGGGCGTGAAGTTGACGAACGGGCAGCCCTCGGTGATCGCGGCGTAAGCGTAGATCATGCCGGGTGTGATCATCGGATCGTCGCGGTCGAGGCCCTGCTCGAAGCTGTCGATGTCGGTGAGCGCGGCCGAGGTCAGGTCCGGCCAGGCTTCGGTCGAGGCGAGATTGACGACTACGACGGTGTCGAGGCGCTGCTGGTCGCGGAACCGGCGCAGATCCGCCCGGACCAGCGCGACCCGCTCCCGCAGCGGTTCGGCCGTCGCGACGTTGGCTCCCGTGGCGTTGCGGCAATATGCGGGGTCAACGATGGCGGCCCACGGCCGGAGCTGCTCCAGTGGGCCGGCGACCGCCTCGATCTGGGCGGGCTCGAGCACGCGGTGGATGTGCGCGGCCTTCGCGAGGTCATCGGCGTTGAGGTCCCAACCCCCGAAGACGAGCGACTCGTAGGGGACGAGATCAGCGCGACGGGCCAAGGGCAACCCGTGCGGGCTCATCGCGCCGAGCTTCAACTGCTCGATCCCGGCCACCGCTGTCGTCGCGACGGCGCCGCCGAGTCCGATGATCGCAACACCCGTGCGTGTGCCCTCTGGCATGTCGTGTCTCCTTCTTGGGCCCTGGCGTTCTCGGGCATTGGCGCCGCATCACCAAAACCGTTGCACAGGCGTTGCAGAGCTGCAACCGGAACGGAGTACCGGCGAGCTGGTCGCCGGTTGAGGGAGAATCTGCTGATGAACACCCCGAGTGATCGGGTCGACGTCCCGGGACCGGTGTGGACGGTGGCCGCGGTCGCCCGCCAGCTGGGAATGGTTCCCGCCACTCTGCGCAGCTGGGGCCTGCGCTACGGGATCGGACCGGTCGGTCATCAGGCCGGGCGGCACCGTCGCTACACCGCCGCCGATGTCGCCGAGCTGACCACCATCCGTCGCCTGACCGAGGAAGGAATCGCGCTGTCCGTCGCGGTGGCGATCGCCCGCGGCCAGCGCCCCGCCGGCCCGGTTTCCGCCGGGACGGTGCAGCGGTTGATCGAGGCCGCGAGGCAGCTGGACGCGGACACCTCGGCTGCCCTGGTGGAGCAGAGCCTGGCTGAGCGTGGCGTCGCCGTGACCTGGAACCAGCTGTGCCGACCAGCGATCGCTGCCCTGGACACCGACCGATGCATCGACGCCGAACTGCTGCTGTGCTGGACGATTGCCACCACCCTGCGCCGGCTGCCGCCCCGGCCGGTCATGGCTCCGGTCATGTCCGGGGCCGTTTCTGGGGTCGTCTCGGGGGCCCCAGAGGTGCTGCTGGCCTGTGTTCCGGGCGAACAGCACACGCTCGCTCTCGAAGCCCTGCTCGCCGCGCTCGCCGAGCACCACACCCGCGCCCGGATGCTGGGTCCCTCGGTTCCCACCTCGGCACTGTTGCATGCCGTGGAGTGCATGCAGCCCGCCGTCGCGGTGGTGTGGGCCCAAACCGCCCGCACCGCGCGACCGACCCCACTGCGTCGGCTGGCCGCCGGAGCCGCCGCGGTCGTCGTCGCCGGCCCTGGCTGGATCTATGTCAGCCTGCCCCGATCGGTCACCCGAGCCGACAGCCTGGAAAGCGCGTTGGCTCTCGTGCTTGCGGCCGCCAGCCCGCCACCCTCAGTGCAAGACCGGCCACAGTAAGTGATCGAGATGAGTCATGGCACCATAGGCCCGTGACAGGCACGCAGCCCCGCACCGGCCGGCACTCCAGACCGGAACCACCGCTCGCGGTGTCCGCTGTCCCGCTGCTACCGGAAGCGCTCCCGCAGCTCGCGGATGTGTCCCTGGGTGATCTGGTCCGGGACGCCGCCACGCACTTCTCCACCTTGTTCCGCTCGGAGGTGGAGCTGGCCAAAGCGGAGGTGACGGCCGAGGTACGCAAGGGCGTCAAGGGCAGCATCTTCTTCGTCCTCGCGCTGGCGATCGTGGTGTTCAGTCTGTTCTTCCTGTTCATCACGGTGGCCGAGGTGCTGGCGATCTGGCTGCCGCAGTGGGCCGGGTTCGCCATAGTGTTCGGCCTGATGCTGGCCGCCGCGGCGGGGTGTGCGCTACTGGGCTGGAGCCGGGTGCGCAGCATGCGCAAACCAGAACGCACCATCAGCACCGTCCGGGAGACCGGGGCGGCGCTGACCCGTCGGCGTCCCGCCGCCGCTGACCCGTTAAGCGCTGACCCGTTAAGCGCTGATCCGTTAAAAGCTGACCCTTTAAGGGAGTGAGCCGCCCGCCGGACCCCAGCTCGGTGCGGGTCCCTGGGCCATGGACGCACCGTGACATCTCGGCCAACGGGATCCGGCTGCATGTGGCGGAGCTCGGGACCGGACCGTTGGTGCTCCTGCTGCATGGCTTCCCGGAGTTCTGGTGGTCCTGGCGCCACCAGCTCCCCGCACTCGCCGCGGCGGGTATGCGCGCGGTCGCGGTGGACCTGCGCGGCTACGGTGACTCGGACAAGCCCCCCCGGGGATACGACCCGTGGACGCTGTCGGGCGATGTGGCGGGTCTGGTCCGCGCGCTCGGGGAACGCCAGGCCGACCTGGTCGGGCACGACTGGGGTGGGATCCTCAGCTGGTGCACGGCCGTGCTGCACCCCCGAGTGGTGCGCTCAGTTGCGGTGCTGGCCGCGGCGCATCCCCGCGCGATGGGCCAAGCGCTGCTGCGCGACCCGGCGCAGCGCTCGGCGGCCCGGTACCTGGCTAGTGCCCAAGCCCCCTGGCTGCCTGAGCGCGGCCTCACCCGGGACGGCGCGGTGCTGGTGGAGCGGATCCTGCGGGCGGGGGCGGGCCCTCGGTGGTGCGCATCGAGCGAGTTCACCGCAGCGGCCCGGCGCTACCGTGCGGCCATGCTGATCCCCGCCGCGGCGCACTGCGCGCTGGAGTACTACCGATGGGTCGGCCGCTCGCGCTTGCGCTTCGACGGGCGCCGGCTGTCCCGCGCGGTGGACCGGACGGTGCGGGTGCCAGTGCTCCAGCTGCACGGCGCCGACGATCCGTACGTGCTGGAGCCCACCGCGCGCCGCTCGGCCCGCTGGGCGGGTTCGGGTTATCGCTACGAGGTGTTGCCCGGCGTCGGGCACTTCGTGCAACAAGAAGC
>JBDTAX010000097.1:0-23892 GCA_039924425.1 Pseudonocardiaceae bacterium | reverse complement strand
GTCAGCGGAGTGTCTGGATCCGGGGCAACGCCCATCGCTGACAGATTACGTAGATCGACCTGTAGGCTTTTGACCTGGGTAAATGCGCCGGACTTGCGGCTGATGACAGCTACCTTCACGACACCCCGTCCACCGACACGACCACCTCACCCTCCGGGGGATCCAGGTACAGGCCGACGACATCGCGGACCTTGTCCTCAAAATTCGGGTCCTTCGAAATCTTGAACGTCCCCTGCCGCCACGGTTGCAAACCGTTCTCCCGCCACAGTCTCGACACCCACGTCTGCGACACGTACACACCCTCGGTCTTCTTGACATACCGAGCCATCTCCGTCGAGGACCAATGCGATATCCCCAGCGTCGGCGGAGGTGACGTCCTGGTCAACGCCAGAACCTTCGCGCGAACCTGGTCCGGGATCTGACGCGGCCCACCGGGCGAAGTCTTGCTCACCAGACCTTCCATGCCGAGCCGCTCATAACGCGCCAGCCACTTGTCCACCGTCGGCCGCGACGCCCCCGACATCGTGGCGATCTCCACTTTCCGGTATCCCTCGTCGTGCCAGAGCACCATCTGTGCCCGCGAAGACGCCGATCCGTCATACGATCCCGATCCCACCGCCGCCTGAAGCTCAGCACGATCCTGACTCGAAAGTTTCATGGACAGATTATTCCACTTTATGCCACTAATGTAAAGCGAAACACATCTTTCTACACTAGCTCGGGTAGGCGCAAAGACGCCTTCCATACGACCGGGCCAGCTCAGCGCTGCGGCATGGGGCAACCTGAGGGCGCCACTGCACAGCTGGCGTCTCATGGCGAACTGCGCGCCCGCCTGGCCGACCCGCGCGAGCACGGCCGCCAGGCCGCGCGCAGCGAGCGGGATCGGCCCACGCGGGCATGTGAGTCGGGGTGTTGGTAAGGAACGTGTCACCAAGTGCCAACCGTGACGTTCTTGCTGGTCAACGGTCTAAGTAGTGATCTTCGTGGAGCCGTCTGAACACATCACAACGGCCAGCAGTTACCGCGCTGAGCTGCGCAGATGCCGTCAATGGCACTTGGTGACACGTTCCTTACCAACACCCCGGGTTGACCGCGAAGTCCAGCAGCAGGTTCTCGATCTCCATGACGTCCCGCATTGCATCGGCAACGACGGCGACGTAGCCGGAGAGGATTGCTTCAGTTGCCGTTTCCAGGTCGGCTCGACTGCGGTGGATCAAGCGGGCGATCCGGTGGAGCGTTGGGTTGGCAGTGAATGCTTGGAGTAGCTCGTCAAGGCCCTGGAATCGTGCGCCGTCCATCCGCGAGGTCGCGCACTTCGCTCGGTGCTGTTCGGCTCGTCGAAGCGCAGCGGCGAGGCGTGGCAATCGCGTTGCCAGTTCGGCGAGTACGGCGTCATAGGAAGAACTCGCGGAGGTCACCGAGACTCCTCATGTGTCCAGGTCAATGCTCCTCCGTGAGCGAGTCGGCGGGATCGGTAAAGAGTTGGCGAGGTCGGGCAGGAGCTTCTTGATGCGTTCACTGGTGCGGTGCTGGTGTTCGACTTCGCGGTCTGGAGCAACCCGCGCCGGGGTTGGGGTCGCTCCGCCTGCGCAACCGTAGTACGCGGCGGAGGTGTGGGAGGTGCGCTCCACGTCCTGAGTCAGAGCTGGCCGACCGCGGTCACCCGGAGCACGGCGGTCCCGGACTCGTCGGATGCGGCCAGGTCGACTTCGGCGGTGATGGCCCAGTCGTGGTGCCCGGCGGGGTCGTCCAGGATCTGGCGCACAGCCCACCGTCCGGGTTGCTGGTCGATGATCAGCAACTGCGGACCGCGAGCGTTGGCGCCGGTGCCGAGCTCGGTGTGCTCGTCGAAGTAGGGTTCCAGCGCGTGGCGCCAGGACTCAGCGTCCCACCGGGTGTCACCAGTACGGATGTCACCCTCGAGTTCACCCAGCTCGTCCCAGCGCCGCCGGGCGGCCAGCTCCACTCGGCGGAACAGCGCGTTGCGCACCAGCACCCGGAAGGCTCGCGCGTTGGCCGTTACCGGCGCGGGTCGGTGGTCCACCAGCGTCGGCGCGGCGTCCCCCGCCTGGGGGTCGCGCAGTTTCTCCCACTCGTCCAGCAGGCTGGAGTCGACTTGGCGGACCAGCTCGCCGAGCCATTCCTGGAGGTCACGCAGCGGGTCGGTCTTGGCCTCCGCCGGCACCGTGCGGCGCAGCGCCTGGTAGGCATCGGCCAGGTAGCGCAGCACCAGCCCCTCGGAGCGGGCCAGGCCGTAGAACCCGACGTACTCGGTGAAGGTCATCGCCCGCTCGGCGAGATCCCGGGCCACCGACTTGGGGGACAGCCGGTGGTCAGCCACCCACGGGTGGCCTCCCCGGTAGGTCTCGAACGCCGCACCCAGCAGCTCAGCCAGCGGCATCGGGTAGCTAACGTCGTCGAGCAGCCGCATCCGCTCCTCGTACTCGATGCCCTCGGCCTTCATCGCCGCCACGGCTTCGCCTTTGGCCTTGGACAGTTGCGCGCTCAGGATCTGGCGCGGATCCTCCAGAGTTGCCTCGAGCACCGACAGCACGTCCAGCGGGTAGTCGACCGACTCCGGGTCGAGCAGCTCGATCGCGGCCAGCGCGAACGGGGACAACGCCTGGTTGAGCGCGAAGTCGAGCTGCAGGTCCCCGGTGAGCCGCACCGTGCGCCCGTCGGCGTCGGGCACAGTCAGCCGCTCGACGACGCCAGCGGCCAGCAGCGCGCGGTAGATCGCGATGGCCGCTCGGATGTGCCGGCGCTGCGCGGGGCGGTCCTCGTCGTTGTCGGTGAGCAGGTGGCGCATGATCGCGAAGGCGTCGCCGGGCCGGTTGGCGACGTTGAGCAGCATCGCGTGGCTGACCGCGAAGCTGGACGTCAGTGGTTCCGGTTCGGCCGCGATCAGCCGGTCGAAGGTGCGGTCACTCCAGGACACCGATCCTTCGGGCGCTTTCTTGCGCACGATCTTGCGGCGTTTGCGGGGGTCGTCGCCCGCCTTGGCCACCGCTTTGGCGTTGTCCACCACGTGCTCGGGGGCCTGCGCGACGACGTCGCCGACGGTGTCGTAGCCGGCTCGCCCGGCCCGGCCGGTGATCTGGTGGAACTCCCGCGCGGTGAGTTGGCGGGTGCGGGTCCCGTCATACTTGCCCAGCGCGGTGAGCAGCACCGTGCGGATCGGCACGTTGATCCCGACACCGAGGGTGTCGGTGCCACAGATGATCTTCAGCAGGCCGGCCTGGGCGAGCCGCTCGACGAGCCGGCGATACTTCGGCAGCATGCCGGCGTGGTGCACTCCGATCCCGTGGCGCACCAGGCGAGACAGTGTGCGCCCGAAGCCAGCGGTGAACCGGAACCCACCGATCAGCTCAGCGATGGCGTCTTTCTCCGCGCGAGTGCAGACGTTGATGCTGGTCAACGCCTGGGCCTGCTCGGCGGCCGCAGCCTGGGTGAAGTGCACCACATAGACCGGCGCCGCCTTGATGGCCAGCAGTTCCTCCAGCGTCTCGTGCAGCGGTGTGGTCACATACCGGAAATGCAGCGGAACCGGGCGCTGCGCGGAGCGGACCACTGCGGCCGGCCGGCCGGTGCGCCGGGTCAGGTCCTCCTCGAAGCGGGTGACCTCGCCCAGCGTCGCGGACATCAACAGGAACTGGGCTCGCGGGAGCTCCAGCAGCGGCACCTGCCACGCCCAGCCGCGATCGGGGTCGGCGTAGAAGTGGAACTCATCCATCACGACCAGGCCGACGTCGGTGTCCGGCCCGCCGCGCAGCGCCATGTTGGCCAGCACCTCCGCGGTGGCGCAGATGATGGGCGCCCCGGCGTTGACACTGGAATCACCGGTGAGCATCCCGACCTGCTCGGCCCCGAAAACCTCGCATGCGGCGAAGAACTTCTCCGACACCAGCGCCTTGATCGGCGCGGTGTAGACGCTGCGCTCGCCCCGGGCCAGCGCGGTGGCGTGCGCACCGGTCGCGACCAGGCTCTTGCCGGATCCGGTCGGAGTGGCCAAAATCACGTTCGAGCCGGAGACGATCTCGATCAGCGCCTCCTCCTGGGCCGGGTACAGGGTCAAACCCTGGCCCGAGGCCCAAGCCACCAAGGCGTCGAACAGCTCGTCTGGCCCGCAACCGGCGGGCAGCGTCTCGGTAAGCGTCGTGGGGAGTGACATGGTGAGCACGATCGTGCCCGCGCCCCCTGATCCAGGGCGAACCGGGGCCGGCCCGGGCCGGCGGGCGCAGCGGGCCGCGGCGCGATAACCTGAACTCCGATCGGGGAGCGCGCGGGCACATCGGAAAACGGCAAGGGGTGACCGCAGATCGACACAGGGCAGCTGATCGCCGGCCACTACCGGGTGCTCGACCGGATTGGCATCGGTGGCATGGGTGTCGTCTGGCAGGCCATGGACGAGCGGCTGCAGCGGTTGGTCGCGGTCAAGCAGCTGTTGTTGCAGCCGGAGCTGAGCCCCCAGGCGACTGGCGAAGCCCGGGCCCGGGCGCTGCGTGAGGCGCGCATCGCCGCGCGCCTGCATCACCCGAACGCCATCGTCGTCTACGACGTGGCCGAGCACGAGGGCCAACCCTGCCTCGTGATGGAGTACCTGCCCTCCCGGAGTCTCGCCGCGGTGCTGAGCGAGCGGGGCGCTCTCCCAGTGCCCGAGGTCGCCTCGATCGGCCGGCAGATCGCCTTGGCGCTGGCCGCCGCGCATGCCGCGCGGATCGTCCACCGGGATGTCAAGCCCGGGAACATCCTAATCACCGACGATGGAACCGCGAAGATCACTGACTTCGGCGTCTCGCGGGCCGTGGGTGACATCACGGTCACTCAGACCGGGATGGTGGCCGGCACCCCGGCCTACCTCGCTCCGGAGGTGGCCCGCGGCCAGATCCCGACCTCGGCCTCGGATGTCTTCTCCCTCGGCGCCACGCTCTACGCCGCGGTGGAGGGGCGAGGTCCCTTCGGTGAGAGCGACAACCCGCTCGCCCTGCTGCACGCGGTGGCCAGCGGGCAGGTGCAGCCCCCACGCCACGGCGGCCCGCTGTCAGCGGTGCTGCTGGGGCTGCTGGCGACCGATCCCGCGGCGCGTCCCGACATGCGCCGCGCCAGCCTGGAGCTGGCCGAGGTGCGGACCACCCGACCGATACTCAGCTCAACTCCGGTGCCCAGATTTACCCCGATGTCTGGATCAAAATCGTCTAGATCAAAATCGTCTGGATCAGACCCGGGGCCCGTGTCAACCCCCATGTTGTCGCCGACTCGGGTGACCCAAATTCCCGAGCCTCCCGAGCCCGCTGACGGCTTTGCGGTGCACCCGAGACGGCGACCCGGGCGGGGCGTGCTCGTGGGGGCCGTTCTCGCGGTGCTCGTGTTCACCGGTGTCGGGGCGCTGGTGTCGACAAGGTCATCCGCTGAACACGCCGTTCGCTCCACCGGCCCCGCGGCCATCTCGGCCGCACCGGCACCGGCTGCGCCATCCGCGCCACCTCGGGTGGAGCGAGTGGACAACTCCCGGCCCATCGCCTGGAGTGACGCCGGACAGCTCGTGATTGACTACTACAACGGCCTGGACAACCCGGCATCGGCCTGGCAACTGCTCTCACCCACCGCGCAGGCGGTCTTCGGCACCGAGTCGCAGTTCCAGTCGCATTGGCGTCAGTACTCCTCGGTCAGTGCGCGCAACGCCTTCGGGGTCACCGACAACCCCGACGGCTCGGTGCGGGTGCCCGTTGACGTCACCTACACCACCGGCGGCACCACACAGGTGATCAAGCGGGCGCTGCGGGTAACCCGGTTGAATGGCCACTTGCTCATTGACTCGGATCCCCGGTAATGCCCCCAGTGAGGTCCGCATCGACGTCTCCCGGGCGCCGGCAGACGTAGGTCATGGCCGGCGGCAGGTGCCGCCACAGGGTGCGAGTGGGCAGCACCTCACCGAAGACCCGCCCCAGCTCACGGCGAAACTCGCGGGCGGCGGGCAGCCAGTAGCTCAGGCTGTAGGCGGCGGCGGTGAACACTCCCTCCGGCGCCAGCGCGGCAGCGAAGATCATCAAGAACTCGCGCTGCCGTCGCGGTTCGAACAGGGTCCACGGCAGCACAGAGACGATCACGTCGGCCCGGTCCACGCCGTGGTCGGCGAGGATGCCCGGCAGCGTGGCGGCGTCCGCGGTGACCACCCGCACACCCAGCTCGCGGGCACGCAACCGATCGGCCAGCCCGGGATCCTTCTCGACCGCGATCACCATCGCGTCGCGGTCCGCCTCCCGGGCGATCGCCGCGGTGACCGCTCCCGCCCCGGCGCCGAGCTCCACCACCACCGCGGGGCGCCCAGCCGGGCCCGCTCCGGGCACCACGGCGGCCAGCCGCCGGGCCAGTTCGGGCCCGGATGGCAAGAATGTACCGACGTCGCGGGGCGCGCGCAGCGCGGCCGCGAGGAAGGTGCTCCGGCCGCCGTTCAGCGCGCGCTGGACGGGATCGTGCGGATGCGAGGCGGAATGCGAGGCCATGGGTCCCAGTGCACACCACCCGGTGTGGCAGCGCACTACCGAGTGAGTAAACACCTAGGCTGCCAGTCATGTAGTCCGCAAGTCGCGACAACCATCGGGAGGCATGTGATGGCTCAGCTGAGCACTGACCGCTACCTCGACGCGCTGACCGCGCAGTCCGCGCTGTTCGCCGAGGCACTGCACGGCGCGGACCCGCTGCTGCCGGTGTCGACCTGCCCGGACTGGACGTTACATCAGCTCACCGAGCATCTCGGGCAGGTCCATCGATGGGCGACCGCGATCGTCACCCGGCGCGCCACCGCCCCGCTCGATCCGAGCACGCTGGGTCAGGACGGCGCGCCCGAGGACCCCGACGAGCTCGGCGCCTGGTTGCGCGAGGGCGCCACTGCGCTGGTGGACGCGATGCGGGCAGCCGGCCCACAGACCCCCGTGTGGAGCTTTGCTGACGACCACAGCGTCGGGTTCTGGGCCCGTCGGCAAGCGCACGAGACCACAGTGCACCGGGCCGATGCCGAGCTGGCGCTGGGCCGCGCGTTCGATGTGGATGCCGAGCTGGCCGCCGATGCGATCTCCGAGTGGCTGAGCCTGCTCTGCCTGCCGCAGGCTGTCGAAATGCGGCCCGAGCTGGCCGCGCTGCGCGGCGAGGGTCAGGCCCTGCACCTGCACGCCACCGACCCGGTGCTGGGCGAGGCGGGGGAGTGGACCGTGCGCCGGAGTCCGTCGGGCCCGGTCTGGGAACCCGGCCACGCCAAGGGCGACGTCGCGGTCCAGGGCGCGGCAGTGGACCTGCTGCTGGTCCTGATGCGCCGCGTCCCACCAGCCGAAGCCCCGATCACCGTGCTCGGCGACGCAGGCGTTCTCGAGCACTGGCTGGAGCACGCCCGGTTCTAGGGCACAGCTTCTCAGGTCTACCCTCCGGCGGCGTGAGCTTCTCGGGATATGATCTTGTTGTTGTCGGCTCTGGCTTCTTCGGCCTCACCGTGGCCGAGCGTGCCGCGACCCAGTTGGACAAACGGGTGCTGGTGGTGGAACGCCGCCATCACCTCGGTGGCAACGCCTACTCTGAGGCGGAACCGGAAACCGGGATCGAGGTGCACCAGTACGGCGCGCACCTGTTCCACACCTCGAACACGCGGGTGTGGGAGTACGTGAACCGGTTCACCCAGTTCACCGACTACCAGCACCGGGTGTTCACGGTCCACCGCGGTCAGGTCTACCCGTTCCCCATGGGCCTGGGAATGATCTCGCAGTTCTTTGGCCGCTACTTCACGCCCCACGAAGCCCGCGCGCTCATCGCCGGGCAGGCCGCCGAGATCGACGGCAAGAATGCCACGAACCTCGAAGAGAAAGCCATCTCGCTCATCGGCCGTCCGCTCTACGAGGCGTTCGTCCGTGACTACACGGCCAAGCAGTGGCAGACCGATCCCACGGAGCTGCCGGCCGCGACCATCACCCGGTTGCCGGTGCGCTACAACTTCAACAACCGCTACTTCAGTGACACCTACGAGGGTCTTCCGGTCGACGGCTACACCGCGTGGCTCACGAGAATGGCCGCGCACCCGAACATCGAGGTGCTGGTGAACACCGACTACTTCACGGTGCGCGACGACATCCCCGAGAGCGTGCCGGTTGTCTACACCGGCCCGTTGGACAGGTACTTCGACCACTCCGAGGGCTGGCTCGGTTGGCGCACCCTGGACTTCGAGCGGGAGATTGTGCGTGACCGCGGTGACTTTCAGGGCACCCCGGTCATGAACTATGCCGATGCTGATGTCGCGTTCACTCGCATCCTGGAGTTCCGGCACTTCCACCCGGAACGGGAGCACTACTCGCCCAACCAGACCGTCATCGTGCGAGAATTCTCCCGGTCCGCCGGAAAGGAAGACGAGCCATACTACCCGATCAACACTCCTGAGGACCGGGCAACCCTGGGACGTTACCGCGAGCTGGCCAAAGTCGAAACCGCGCGGCGCAACATTCTGTTCGGCGGCCGCCTGGGCACCTACAAGTACCTGGACATGCACATGGCAATCGGCTCCGCGCTGATGATGTTCGACAACAAGATCGCCCCCTATTTCGCACACGATCGAGCACTTGACGGCTCCATCGACGACTAGGCCCACGGAGTGTGGGACGCTGAGTTTCGGGACTGTGCCTTGCGCGGGAGCTGGGTGTGATCAGGCCCAGCTTGATCACGCTCAGTGTGATCTGGAGGGTCTGAGGTGCTGCCGAGCCGCCGGCCGCGGGCGCGGGAGCCGGCCGACCAGTTGCTGACCGTGCCCAACGCGCTTAGCCTGCTCCGGCTGGTTGGCATCCCGCTGTTCCTGTGGTTGCTGCTCGGCCCGCACGACGATCTGCTCGCTGTGCTCGTACTGGCCCTGTCGGGCCTCACCGACTGGCTGGACGGCAAGCTCGCCCGGCTGCTGAACCAGACCAGCAGGCTGGGCGCGTTGCTCGACCCGGCGGTCGATCGGCTGTACACGCTGAGCACCCTGCTCGCCTTCGCCGCGCGGGACATCCTGCCGTGGTGGGTGGTAGCCGTGCTGATCACCCGGGATCTCGTGCTGTTGTCGGCCTTCCCCGTGCTGCGCCGGTACGGCTACGGCCCGCCGACGGTGCACTATGTGGGCAAGGCGGCCACCCTCTGCCTGCTCTATGCTTTCCCCCTGCTGCTGCTCGCCCACGACGCGCATGGTCGGGTGGGGGCGGTGGCCCAGGTGTTCGCGGTGGCTTTCACCGGGTGGGGTGGCGCTCTGTATGTCTGGTCGGGGCTGCTCTACCTGGTTCAGGTTCGGCTCACGGTGCGCGTCGCGAGGCACGCGGGTGGCGGCTGATTCGGGGATGACGGGGAGGCAAGCGTGGTGGTTCCTGAGAAACCGCGGTATAGCGAGGATCACGAATGGGTGCTGGCCAGCGGAGCGGGCGTGGTACGGGTCGGCATCACCGCGTATGCGCAAAAACAGCTCGGAGAGATCGTCTTCATTGAGTTGCCCCAGGTTGGCGACTCGGTGGCGCAGGGCGACGAGGTAGGTACGGTGGAGTCGGTCAAGGCCGTGTCCGAGGTGTACGCGCCGGTGGCGGGCGAGCTGGTGGCCCGCAACGACGCCCTGAACGACAGCCCTGAATTGGTCAACGAAGACCCCTACGGCGAGGGCTGGATGTTCGAGATCAAGCTGGCGGACGCCTCCGCGCTGGACTCGCTGCTGAGCGCGGCGGACTATCGCACATTCATTGCGGAGGGAACCTGACCCGCCGGAATCGACCGTCGTTGACCTCTGTCCGCAATGTCCGCCGGTGGCACGGTAGGTTGTGGTCCGATCACCAGCCACCGCCCCCGCCGAAGGAGAGCCCAGCGTGAGCACGAAGGACGGGCCCGGTGTACCCCCGGAGCGGGGCCCGGAGCAGACCTCGATATTCCGGGCCGATTTCCTGGTCGAGCCCGAGAGCGCCGAGACACCGGCGGCGCCCATCGCCGGTGTCGACGCACTGGCTGCGGGCTCGGCTCTGCTGGTGGTCAAGCGCGGCCCCAACGCCGGTTCCCGGTTCCTCCTCGACCGGCCCACCACGAGCGCGGGTCGGCACCCGGAAAGCGACATCTTCCTCGACGACGTGACGGTGTCCCGCCGGCACGCCGAGTTCCACCGCGAGGGTGGCGAGTTCCTGGTGGTGGACGTGGGCAGCCTCAATGGCACCTACGTCAACCGTGAGCCGGTGGACAACGCGACGCTGGTCAACGGCGACGAGGTGCAGATCGGCAAGTTCCGGCTGGTGTTCTTGACCGGTCCGCGCGTCGGGGGCCGAGGGGTTGACCAGGGGCCGAGGTGACAGCCCCGGGCCGCTCCGGGCATCGGTCCTCCGGGATGAGCATCGGTTCGGTGCTCGCTCAGTTGCGCGCGGATTTTCCCGATGTCACCATCTCCAAGATCAGATTCTTGGAGTCCGAGGGGTTGGTCCAGCCGCAACGAACCGCTGCCGGGTACCGGCAGTTCTCCCACGCGGATGTGCAAAGGCTGTGCTACGTGCTCGCCGCTCAGCGTGACCACTACCTCCCGCTGCGGGTCATCAAGGAACAGCTGGACGCGCTGGACCGCGGCGCACCCGACAAGTCCCCAGAAAGATCTCCTGACCTGCGCTGGCCACGGCCAGCGCTGAGCGCTGTGCCCGGCGCGGCGACCGAACCAGCTCCCGCGGCGGAACTCAGCACTGATGTGGTGCGGATGACCCAGGAGGAACTGCTCGCCGCCGCTGGCATCGGTGGCGCGGTGCTGGCCGACCTTGAGCAGTTCGGGTTGGTTCGTCCCGGCCCAGCCGGCTTCTACGACACCGATGCGCTGCTGGTGGCCAGGACCGCGCGGGCGATGACCGATTTCGGGTTGGAACCCCGGCACCTGCGTTCCTTCCGGGCGTCGGCCGACCGGGAGGTGGGCCTGCTGGCGCAGATCGTCACCCCGATGAGCCGCCAGCGTGATCCTGACGCGCGGGCCCGCGCCGAGGAGGTGGTGCGGGAGCTGGCGGTGCTGTCGCTGCGGCTGCACGCCCTGCTCGTGAAGATCGGGCTGCGTGGCGTCATCGGGAGCTGAGCCCCTGGGGTATTCCGCTGGGGAATTTGGGTCGCTGAAGGACTCGGCAGCGAGACGGTGCCCCGTGTAGCGTCTGGGGGTAGTGATGGTGGAGACGTGACTGGGCTGGCGGCAATCGGGGTCGGTGCCCAATCCACCGCTGAGCACGACGATCCTCAAAGCACCCGGCACCTAGGGTGCGGCGGGAGGGAGGCGCGGCGCGATGAGCGAGATGCGTGTCGTCGGGGTCCGGGTGGAGCTGCCGCAGAACCAGCCGATCCTGCTGTTGCGGGAAAGCGACGGTGAGCGCTACCTGCCGATCTGGATCGGGACTGGGGAGGCCACCGCCATCGCCCTGGAACAGCAGGGCGTGCAACCGCCGCGGCCGATGACCCACGACCTGCTCCGGGACGTGATCAGCGCGCTGGGGCGGAAGCTGAGACAGGTCAGGATCACCGAGCTGCAAAATGGCACCTTTTTCGCGGAGCTGGTCTTCGACGGCAACGTGCGGGTCTCCGCCCGGCCGAGCGACTCGGTCGCCCTCGCCTTGCGGGTAGGGGTGCCGATCCACGCCGAGGAGTCGGTGCTCCGCGAGGCTGGCCTGATCATCCCGGACGAGCAGGCGAACGAGGTCGAGAAGGAGAACGAGGTCGAGAAGTTCCGCGAGTTCCTCAACTCGGTCTCCCCGGAGGACTTCCGCGGCGCGGATACGTAGACTCAGTCGCGGCGCGGACACGTAGATGCAGTCGCGGCGCGGACACATGAGAGCAGTCGCGGTGCGGATACGTCACCAACGCGATCCTTGAGCTGAACTTGAGGGTGAGACTCCGCGCGCCGGATTGACCGGCCACCCGGCGGCGCCTACCGTCGGCACTCAGAGCGAGTCGCGTCTTGGGTGTGATCCGCCCCGAAGGACTGGGGTATCCGCTGACACAAGGCCTGGGAGGCATGGGTGGTCGAGGGACCGCACGGCGGAGCTGAGCAGGGCACCCTGTTCCCGGATTCCGCTGTGGCCGACCCGCACGGCGTGACCGACGAGCTGCTGGGCTACCGGGGCCCAGCGGCATGCCAGATCGCCGGGATCACCTACCGCCAGCTGGACTACTGGGCCCGGACCGGCCTGGTGGTGCCCTCGATCCGGGGCGCCTCCGGTTCAGGCAGCCAGCGGCTGTACTCGTTTAAGGACATCCTGGTCCTCAAAGTGGTCAAGCGGCTGCTGGACACGGGCGTCTCGCTGCAGAACATCCGAGTGGCCGTGGAGCACCTGCGCCGCCGGGGCGTGCACGACCTGGCCCGCATCACGCTGTTCAGCGACGGCACCACCGTCTATGAGTGCACCTCTCCTGAAGAGGTGGTGGACCTGCTCCAGGGTGGGCAGGGCGTGTTCGGCATCGCGGTCAGCGGCGCGATGAAGGAGATCACCGGATCGATCAGCCAGTTTCCCCCGGAGCGCGCCGACGGGGGCCACGTCGAGAGCGCTCCGGAAGACGAGCTGACCAAGCGCCGACGGACCCGCCGGATCAGCTGACCCGTCCCGCTGTGTAGTCGATCACAGTAGGTGTGTGCGGGAGCGCCGGAGGGTTACTTCCGCGAGTATGTTGGTGGCGTAGTCGGCAATCCCGCGCGGGAGAGTTCTCGGCCATCGCGGTCCGGGTGCCACAGTCTCGATGTCCTGAGTCTCAATGCCCCCTGAGTCTAGATGCGCCCAAGTCTCGATGCCCGGAGGTCACCGCGATGCGCAGTCCCGCAAGCCCGTCACTGTCCGAACTGGAGCACGGCACTCCGTTCGCCGACCGGCACATCGGGCCGCGGCCAGCTGAGCTGGCTCGGATGCTGGACGTCATTGGCGTGGAGTCGCTGGAGCAGCTCGGCCAGCTGGCGCTGCCGCCCACGCTGGCCGACTCAGACGTGGATCCGGGCGCCGTCCCGGACTTGCCGGCCCCGGCCACTGAGACACAGGCACTGGCTGAGCTGCGCGCCCGGGCCGACCAGTGCCAGCCGCGGGTACCGATGATCGGGATGGGGTATCACGGCACGGTGACGCCCGCCGTGATCCGCCGCTCGGTGCTGGAGAACCCGGCCTGGTACACCGCCTACACGCCCTACCAGCCGGAGATCTCCCAGGGCCGGCTGGAGGCGCTGCTCAACTTCCAGACGATGATCTGTGACCTCACCGGTCTGCCGGTGGCCAACGCCTCCATGCTCGATGAGGCCACCGCCGCCGCCGAGGCGATGACCCTGCTGCGCCGCGCGAGCCGGGCCAGCTCGTCGCGGTTCGTGGTGGACGCCGACACGTTGCCGCAGACGCTGGCCGTGCTGGCCACCCGCGCCGAGCCGCTGGGCATCGAGCTAGACGTCCTGGACCTCTCCAGCGGAGCACCGGACGGTGAGTTCTTCGGTGTGCTGCTGTCCTACCCGGGAGCTTCCGGGGCGGTGCGTGACCACGCGACGCTGATCGAGCGGGCGCACCAGCGCGGCGCCGCGGTGGCCGTCGCGGCCGACCCGCTGGCCCTGACCCTGCTGCGGCCGCCGGGGGAGATTGGCTCCGACGTCGCGATCGGGTCGACGCAGCGTTTCGGCGTGCCGCTGGGCTTCGGCGGGCCGCACGCCGCTTACCTGGCGGTGCGCGAGGGGTTGGCGCGCCAGCTGCCCGGCCGGCTGGTCGGGGTGTCCCGCGACGCCGACGGCGCACCGGCGTTGCGCTTGGCGTTGCAGACCCGCGAGCAGCACATTCGCCGGGAGAAGGCCACCAGCAACATCTGCACCGCGCAGGTGCTGCTGGCCGTGATGGCCTCGATGTACGCGGTGTACCACGGGCCTGACGGGCTGGTGGGCATCGCGCGGCGGGCGCACCGGATGGCCGCCGTGCTGGCTGCGGGGTTGCGGGGCGGCGGCGTCGAGGTGGTGTGCGAGGCGTTCTTCGACACGGTGCTCGCCAGGGTGCCCGGTCGGGCCGCTGAAGTGGTTCGCGCCGCGCACGAAGCCGGAGTGGACCTGCGGCTGGCCGATGCCGATCGCGTCGGGATCAGTTGCGCCGAGACCACCACCCGCGAGCACCTGCGGGTGGTCTGGGCGGCTTTCGGCGTGCCGGGCGCGGACCCGGACACCCTCGATCGTCAGACGCCGGACGCCATCCCCGCCGCGTTGCGGCGCACGACACCGTTCCTCACCCACCCGGTGTTCTCCGCCTACCACAGCGAGACGGCGCTGTTGCGCTACCTGCGCATGCTGGCCGACAAAGATCTGGCGCTGGACCGCGGCATGATCCCGCTGGGCTCCTGCACGATGAAGCTCAACGCCACCGCCGAAATGGAACCGATCAGCTGGCCGCGGTTCGCCGACCTGCACCCGATCGCGCCCCGGGACGACGCGCGGGGCTTGCTCGAGGTGATCAGCGACCTGGAGCACTGGCTGGCCGCGCTCACCGGTTACGACGCGGTCAGCCTCCAGCCCAACGCGGGCAGCCAGGGCGAGTTCGCGGGACTGCTGGCGATCCGCGCCTACCACCGCGGTCGTGGCGAGACCGGTCGGGACGTCTGCCTCATCCCCTCCAGCGCGCACGGCACCAACGCGGCCTCGGCGGTGATGGCCGGGATGCGCGTGGTGGTGGTCGGGTGTGACCCCAGCGGCGACGTCGATCTCGTCGACCTGCTCGCGAAGATTGACAAGCACGGCTCCGAGCTGGCCGCCATCATGATCACTTATCCTTCCACGCACGGGGTGTACGAGCCTGGTGTGGAGCGGGTGTGCGCGCTGGTGCACGAGGCCGGGGGGCAGGTCTACGTCGACGGGGCCAACCTCAACGCGCTGCTCGGGCTGGCCCGTCCGGGCCGTTTCGGCGCTGACGTCGGCCACCTCAACCTGCACAAGACATTTTGCATCCCGCACGGCGGTGGCGGGCCGGGGGTGGGGCCGATCGGGGTGCGGACCCATCTGGCGCCGTTCCTGCCCGGGCACCCGGCCACGGACCCTGATTCCGTGGTGGGCCCGGTGGCCGCGGCGCCGTGGGGCAGCGCGTCGATCCTGCCGATCTGCTGGGCCTACATTCGGATGATGGGAGCCCACGGGCTGCGCCGCGCCACGCTCACCGCGGTGGCCGCCGCGAACTATGTCGCCCGGCGCCTCAGCGGGTGCTTCCCGGTGCTCTATGTCGGCAACAACGGGCTGGTCGCCCACGAATGCATCCTGGACCTGCGACCGCTCACCAAGGCCACCGGCGTCACTGTCACCGACGTCGCCAAGCGGCTGGCCGACTACGGGCTGCACGCCCCGACCATGTCGTTCCCAGTGGCCGGCACCCTGATGGTCGAGCCCACCGAGAGTGAGAGCCTGGCCGAGCTGGATCGCTTCTGCGACGCCATGATCGCGATTCGGGACGAGATCGACCGGGTCGCCGAGGGGGAGTGGCCCGCTGACGACAACCCACTGAGCTGCGCGCCGCACACCGCGAGCTGTCTGGCCGACAAGTGGGCCCACCCCTACAGCCGGGAGCTCGCCGCTTACCCAATGGGCCGGACGGCCGCCAAGGTGTGGCCCCCGGTGCGGCGGGTCGACCAGGCCCACGGGGACCGCAACCTGATGTGCTCCTGCCCCCCGATCGAGGCGTTCAGCTCCTGACTGTTATTCCGGCACCCACCGCACCGCGGCGGCCCGCGCGGCCCGACTCGCACGGCACCCACCCTCCCGAAACGCGGAACTGCTTCACTAGCTGCCGTGACGGCACACCACCGACTTCCCGCGATCGAGGCCAGTCGAGCGCATCAGTGGGGGCGGCATGGGTTGCTGGGTCTCGCGCTGGCGCTGCTCGCCTCGTGCGGGACATCGGCCCCGCCGCCGAGGCCCCCGACGTCGTCGAAGATCCTGACGACAACAGACCAGACCGGGGCCACCACGAGTTCGATGTTTTCCCTGGCCATCGGTGGCACACAGCGCTCGTACCTGCTGGTGGCCCCCGCCGGCCAACAGGAAGCGTTGCCGTTGCTGATGATCCTGCACGGCAGATCGGTGACTGTGCAGCAGGAGCAGGTCAGGACCGATTTCCTGCCGCTGGCGCAACAGGGCAAGGCCGTGCTGGTCTACCCGGTCGGCTACGAACAGTTCTGGAACGCCGGCGACGGTTGCTGCGGCGCGGCTGCGGCGGCTCAGGTCGACGACTCCGCGTTCCTCACCGCCGTGCTCGGTGACGTGGCGAAGCATGTCGCGATCGATAACTCGCGGATCTATCTGGTCGGCTACAGTAACGGCGCGCGCATGGCCTTCACCGAGGTCTGCGCGCATCCCTCGCTGTTCGCCGCGTTCGCCAGCTACGCTGGCGTGCCCACGGAGGCCTGCGCAGACACGAGCGTCGCGGTGCCAGCGTGGATCAGCGCCGGCACCGCCGACCCGGAACTGTCCACCACCGACCCGGCCCAGACCAGTACCCAGATGATCGAGTCGGTGGTGGCGGACTGGCGGGCCCGGAATCGCTGCGGGGCAACGTCCACCAGCACGACCATCCCACCGGCGCAACTCACCCTGTGGGCGCACTGCCCGAATGGATCGGCCGTGGAATCCGTGCTGTACGACGGGCTGAACCACTACTGGCCACGAGCCACCCAGGCGGACATCCCGTACAACACGGCCGTGGGCGCGCAAGCAAGCGCCGCCACATTGATGTGGGCCTTCCTGTCCGCACATCAGTTGCCCCGGAGGCACGCCTGACCACAAGAGGGGAGAGTGCGCATTCTGGTCCGGTCAGGTCTGTAAAGCGCGCATGATGCCGGGCAACGCACGGTGCAACTCCCGCTGCCAGTACGGCCAGGCGTGAATGCCGGGTCCGTACGCGTCGACCTGTGCGGGGATGCCAAGCTCACCCAGCCGGCGAACAAAAGCGGCGCTTCCCGGGGCCAGTCGCCGCTCGATCTGACCGCCGACACCGGTGGACGTCCCCGCGACGTCCACCGGGCCTGGATCCCCATTGCCATAAGACACGAACAACGAGATTCCCCGCAGGTCCGCCGCTGCGGTGACGGGGTTGTGCCGGCGCCAGATTTCAGCTTGCTGGGTGCGATCTCCCCACAAGCCCGGCGGGAACGGCCAACCCGGGGTGCCCACGGTGTCCAGGACTCCGCTGAACGAGGCGGCCGCGCGGAACAGGTGTGGCGAGTGGGCGGCATAGAGCATGGCGCCCAGCCCTCCCATGGACAGCCCGGCCACCGCCCGGCGATCGCTGGCCCGCCAGTCACGCTCGAGCACCTGGGGCAGCTCCACCAGATGGAAAGTCTCCCAAGCCGGTGGTCCGCCACGGCCTTTGTTGAACCAGTTCGAGTAGTAACCCCGCGTCCCGCCCTCGGGCATCACCACTAGGAGGGGGAGCCCGGCGGTCAGAGCGGCGACATCGGTGGAGCGGGTCCAACACCGGTAGGTGTCCGGATCATCAGCGCCGTGGAGCAGGTAGAGCACCGGCCAACGGCGGTTCGGGTCCGCCTTGAAGCCGACCGGCACCAGCAACCGCACTGTGGTGTCACCGACCGAAGGTGAATCAATCACCACATCCCGGGTCCGAGCATCGACCTTGCGCACCGAGACCACCCGGACAGCCTTGCTGGGGGCAACGGCCGAACTCGGCGCTGCGCACCCCCCAGCGACCACAGCGCCGGCAAGCACCAGCGCTACCACCCACAACCATCGCATACGTCCCCCGGCTCAAGCCGTGCCCTCCGAGATCCCCAGCATACCCTCTATTGACTTCATCTGAGCCCTGTATAGACTTTAGCCATGCTGGCGGGTCGCGTCCTGGTTGCGAACGGTGAGGGAGGCGGGTATGGCTGGTGCCTACGGGTGGCGGCGGGTGACGACTGCCGTGGTGGGAGTCGTGTTGGCCGCGGCGACGCTGGTGGGGTGCGGCTCCGGTGCCGCTGGGTCAGTCGTGCTGGCTTTCGACACCGGCACCGAGGGTGTCGATCAGTACCAGGTCGCTGCGGCAGAGTGCAGCAAGGCTTCCAGAGGTCGGTACATGATCGAGCAGCGGTCCCAGCCGAACAGGAACACCGATGATCAACGGTTGCTCCTGGCCCGCCGACTGGCCGCGCACGACCCCAAACTGGACATCATGGAACTCGACGTGATCTGGACCGCAGAGTTCGCAAAAGCGGGGTGGATCTTGCCGTATCCCGTCGCGTGGGCGCGTCAGGTCGAACGGGGGACCCTTCGTGCCCCGCTGGAGACCGGCACATATCAGGGCAGGTTGTATGCCGCGCCACTGAGCACCAACCCGCAGCTGCTCTGGTACCGCAAAGACTTGGTGCCCAAGCCGCCACAGACCTGGGATGAGATGATCCAGATGGCGGATGGCCTGGCGAAAAGAGGTCTACCGCACTACATCGAGGTGCAGGGCGCGCGGTATGAGGGTCTGACGGTGTGGTTCAACACGCTGCTCGCCAGTGGCGGTGGTTCGATCGCCTCGGAGAACGGCGATGTACAGGTGGCCCGGGGCGATGCCGCCCGGCAGGCCTTGAGTGTCATGGCGCGGGTTGCTCACTCCCGGGCTGCGGACCCGTCACTGTCGCTGAGCAATGAGAATAACGCCCGGTTGGCGATGCAGGCAGGGAGCGCGGCATTCGAGGTCAACTACCCGTTCGTCTACGCCTCGATGCACGAGGACGGCGGTGGCGCGTTTGTCGATGCGCTGGGACGGCCGACCGGGCAGGACACCGGTCGCCGGGTCGGGGACGTGTTCGGCTGGGCCCCCTACCCCTCAATAGTGGCCGGCCAGCCGGCGAGGGTGACAATCGGGGGCGTCAACATCGGAGTGAGCGCCACCTCGCGGCATCCGGCCGAGGCGTTCGAGGCGGTGCAGTGCCTGCGCAACCGGGACAACCAGCTACGAAACGCCGTGGGGGTGGAAAGACCACCTACGCTCGCCGCACTGTACGGCGACCCAGCATTTCAGAAAAAGTACCCCGCCTGGCGAGAGATTCGAGATTCGTTGGACAGCGCCAGCGTGCGGCCGAAAACACCGGCTTACAATAACATCTCGATCGTGATCTCCAACTTGCTCAACCCGCCAGCGAAGATTAATTCCAGCACGGTCGTGGGTCAGCTTGCTGACCAGATCGCCAAGGCTGTCAAGTCACAGGGATTGGTGCCATGACGGTGGCGATGCGGCTAGGTGGTGTCGCCGCACCGAGGCGAGCGCGTGGGCATGTCTCTGAGCGAGCTCGGTCGGAGCATCGGCTGGCGGCGCTGCTGTGCACGCCAGCGGTGCTGGTGATCCTGGCGGTGACCGGTTACCCGATCTGTTACGCGATCTACCTGTCACTGGAGCGGTTCGACCTGCGTTTCCCCGACCAACGCGGCTTCGTCGGGCTGGGCAACTACGGCGAGGTGCTCAGATCTGGCTACTGGTGGCAGGCGCTCACCGTCACGGCGATCATTACGGTGGTCTCAGTGGCGATCGAGCTCGTGGTCGGGCTGGCGCTGGCGCTGGCGATGCACCGCGCGGTGGTCGGCCGGGGCCTGGTGCGCACGGTGGTGCTGATCCCGTACGGCATTGTCACGGTGGTCGCCTCCTACGGCTGGCAGTATGCCTGGACACCGGGCAAGGGCTATCTTGCCGCGCTGCTGCCCGAGAGCGTGGCACCGCTGACCGATCGGGTCGCGACTATCGCGCTGATCATCCTGGCCGAGGTGTGGAAGACGACGCCGTTCATGGCGCTGTTGCTGCTCGCCGGGCTCGCGCTGGTCCCCGAGGATCTGCTCCAGGCCGCCGCGCTGGACGGGGCCGGGCCGTGGCGGCGGCTGACCAAGGTGATCCTGCCGCTCATGAAGCCGGTGATCTTGGCGGCGCTGTTGTTCCGAACCCTGGACGCGTTCCGGATATTCGATATCATCTACATCCTGAATCAGGGCTCAAACGGTACGGCGTCGGTGTCGATGCTTGGCTACGACAACCTGTTCGTCGGGTTCAACCTCGGTATCGGCTCGGCGATCAGCGTCCTGATCTTCTTCATAGTGACGATCATCGCGTTGGTGTTCGTCAAGCTGTTCGGCGCCGCGGCGCCGGGCGCCGAGGCGCGAAAAAGGAGGTAACGATGGGTACCCGGTGGGGTCATAAATGTTGGTGGGCGGTCGCCGACCTCGCCATCATTGTCTATGCTCTGGTGCCGGTGCTGTGGATCGTCAGTTTGTCGTTCAAACCCCTCGACTCGATCAATGATGGTCGTTTCATCCCAGCCGAGTTCACCTGGTCGAATTACCAACAGGTCTTCCGGGTAGCCTCATTCGTGAGCGCGTTGCGCAACTCGATCGGCATTGCGCTCATCTCGACCGGGCTGTCGGTGGTGATCGGCACACTCGCGGCCTACGCGATCGCGCGACTGTCTTTCCCGGGCAAGAAGCTGTTGATCGGCGGCACATTGCTGATCGCGATGTTTCCGCAGATCTCACTCGTCACGCCGCTGTTCGATATCGAGCGCAAGGTCGGCCTGGTCGACACCTGGCCAGGACTGATTCTGCCCTACATCACCTTCTCGCTGCCACTGGCGATCTACACACTGTCTGCGTTCTTCCGGGAGATCCCCTGGGAGCTGGAGAAGGCAGCCCAGATGGACGGCGCCACGCCGTTCCAAGCGTTCCGCAGCGTGATCGTCCCGCTGGCCGCGCCGGGGGTGTTCACCACCGCGATCCTGGTGTTCATCTTCTGCTGGAACGATTTCCTGTTCGCGGTCTCGCTGACCTCCACCGAGGCGTCGCAGACCACTACGGTGGCCATCGCCCAGTTCACCGGATCCTCGGAGTTCACCGAGCCTACCGGGTCCATCTCGGCGGCCGCCGTGCTGCTGACCATCCCGATCATCCTGTTCGTGGTGTTCTTCCAACGTCGAATCGTCACCGGCCTGACGGCCGGTGCGGTCAAGGGGTAGCGGTGGCCGAGATTGTTCTGGACCAGGTGACCAAGCGGTTCCCCGACGGCACACTCGCCGTGCGGGAAGTGGACCTCGAGATCGCTGACGGCGAGTTCGTCATTCTCGTTGGCCCCTCCGGGTGCGGGAAGTCAACGACGTTGAACATGATCGCCGGCTTGGCGGACATCACCTCCGGCGAAGTGCGCATCGGGGGACAGCGGGTCAACGAGCGGGCACCCAAGGACCGCGACCTGGCCATGGTGTTCCAGTCCTACGCGCTCTACCCGCACATGACCGTTGGGGAGAACATCGCCTTTCCGCTCAAGCTCGCCCGAGTCGGCAAAACCACCATCGAGGACCGGGTGGCCAAGACCGCGCGCATGCTCGACCTCACCGACCTGCTGGACCGCAAGCCGGGCACACTGTCGGGTGGGCAGCGGCAGCGGGTGGCGATGGGACGCGCGATCGTGCGCAAGCCCAACGCGTTCCTGATGGACGAGCCGATGTCCAACCTGGACGCCAAGCTGCGGGTGCAGATGCAGGTTTCGGTGTCCAAGCTGCAGAAAGACCTGGGCATCACCACTGTCTATGTGACCCACGACCAGACTGAGGCGATGCGGCTGGGGGATCGGGTGGTCGTGATGCGCGGCGGGATGGTGCAGCAGGTCGGTGCTCCGCAGTCGCTCTACGAGCACCCGGACAACTTGTTCGTAGCGGGGTTCATTGGCTCTCCGACGATGAACTTCCTGCCCGCGAGGCTGAACGCGAGCACTGTGTATTGCGCATTGGGTGCGCTACCGCTATCCGACCGGTTGCGCCGCGCGCTGGAAGCGGCGCACGCACCTCGCGACGTCATCATTGGGGTGCGGCCGGAGCACTTCGAGGACGCCGCACTGGTGGAGCCCACGGCCAGGCGGCACGGGGTGACGTTCACGGCGCGGGTCGAGATGCTGGAGTCACTGGGCTCGGACAAGTATGCCCACTTCGCGCTGGAGAGCGAGCAGGGCAGCCCTGCGGTGCTGGCCGAGCAGACCGGCACCACCGACGTTGGCCAGGTGGTCACCCGGCTGTCCGTCGCGTCGGCCGTGACCCAGGGGGAGAAGGCCCAGGTCTGGTTCGACCCGAATCACATCCAGGTCTTCGACCCCTCCGCCGATTACCGCAATCTCACCGCCAGCTCCGAGGTGTCGCATACCAAGCAGCTACAACGTCTAGGGCCCAGGGCGCTGGATTGACGACCTACCGCTTCGCGGGCACCGGCCTCAGGAGTTGGACCCAGGCCGCGAGGATGGTCCTGGGGGCGGTTGTCATCAGGTTGGTTCCGATCATCCGTGCCTCACGGTGCTTGGCGGCGCGGATCTCGGCGATCATGGCCTCCCGATACTTCTCACCCGCTCTGGGGGGCTGCACCGCGCCGATCGCGCAGGCCAGCAGTTCGGCTCGGTCCCGACGGTCACTGACCGCAAGGCTGAGCACACCGCAGGCCAGGAAGGCCGTCAGCTGCAAGGCCATGGCGAGCGTGACCGGAGTCAGCGCTACCGCCAGGCTGAGAGTCAGTATCGTGGGCCCGCCAAGAACCAACAGGATGAGGTTGCCCCCGCCTACGGCATAAGCACAGATCTTGGCGGCATGCGCCCAGCGACCACGCCACATCCGGGCTCACCCCCCGGAATCCGAGGCGGCCGCGTTGAGCCCGCGAGCCCAGGCGAGGCGTCTCGCGTCCGAGCGCGCTGACACATCCTGGAGGGCCTTGCGGGCTTGCGACGCGCCGTCCTCTGTGAGTCGGTAGTACCGGCGCCGAGGGCGGGCCGCCTGATGTGGATCGAGATCCTCCCACTCATCGGTCAACCAGCCGTGGTCGAGAAGCCGTTGCAGGATCGGGTAGGTGGTCCCCGGCAGCAGGTTGGTACGTGCGGTGATCTCCAAGCCGTAGAGAGCCGCGGCGGGGTCGTCATCCCAGACCTGCAGGAGGGCCTCCAGCACCATCCGGACGGTTGTCGTCATTCTGGGAGCCATACCTGAAGTCTAGTGAGGGCTAGCCCGTAGTCAACTGAGCCGACCTCGGCCCCCTCGAAAGTAGCGGCCCTGGCGGCGAACCCGAAGGTGGCGTGTCACCCAGAAGGCCCTTGTTTGAGTTCAGGTTAGGGCTGTATCGTGTTTAGTTATGGGGCGGTGATCCGGGGCAGTTCCCGGACCGCGTGCCGCACACCCCGCCATGCAGGAAGGGAAGGCGACCATGTCACCATCTCACCGGAGCGCGACATGCCTCCTCGAGGCTCGGCCCGCGGGCCGTGGCCAGGGAGCGCGGCGTCGTGGCGGTACGCCGCGCAGAGTTCGGTGACCCTGGAAGTGTCGGTAGGGGTGCTGCTGGTGTGCCTCGGGCTGCTGCTCGGATCGACCTGGACCATCCAGGCCTTACAGGCCAGGTTTCGTCGGTTGGCTCTGGAGCGTCGCCGGCTGAACGCGGAGTGGCTGGCCCTTCGCGCAGCACTCCAGCGGCGGGGCCGGTGCCGACGCTGCGGGGCTCCGCCGTCCGAATGGCGGGATTAGCCGGGTTCTGGCCAACAGTGATCTCGGTGCCGCGGGGATGGCCTCACTTGCCTGCCGCGTCCAGCGCTCGCCGCCAGGGATAGTCATCGAGCGAACGACCGCCGGCACCTGGCGGGTGAGGTGTGAACTCGCCTGGTCCGAACAGGACGCGCACGCCCGCTTGGCGGAGCTGGTCGATGCTGCGGGCGAACACGGAGTTGGCGGCGAGTCCTTGGTTGACGAAGGGAAGCACGACAATCCGGGCGCCCAGCCCGGTCAGTTCCGCGAGCTGGGCGAGGACGTAGTTGTCGGCGATGCCGGCGGCCCATTTGTTGATTGTGTTGTACGTCGCGGGGGCCACGACGATCGCGTCCGCCTTGGGCAAGGCGTCGCCGTCGAGCGCACGGTAGGCGGCCC
>JBDTAX010000096.1:0-25738 GCA_039924425.1 Pseudonocardiaceae bacterium | reverse complement strand
CACAGACCTGACTGACACCCCTACCGACGCCGACCGGGAGCTGGACACGCTGATCCCAGACTCGGCGAAGGCACCCTACGACATTCACGAAGTGATCACCCGCGTCGTCGACGAGGGGGAGTTTCTGGAGGTGCACGAGCTGTTCGCGCCTAACATTGTCGTCGGTTTCGGCCGCGTGGAGGGCCGCAGCGTCGGGATCGTGGCCAACCAGCCCACCCAGCTGGCGGGCTGCCTGGACATCAACGCGGCAGAGAAGGCCGCCCGGTTCGTGCGGACCTGTGACGCGTTCAACGTGCCGGTGCTCACCTTCGTCGACGTGCCCGGTTTCCTGCCGGGCACCGACCAGGAGTGGAACGGCATCATCCGGCGTGGCGCCAAACTGATCTACGCCTACGCCGAGGCCACCGTGCCCAAAGTCACGGTGATCACCCGCAAGGCCTACGGCGGCGCCTACGACGTGATGGGCTCCAAGCACCTCGGCGCGGACCTCAACCTGGCCTGGCCCTCAGCGCAGATCGCCGTGATGGGCGCCTCCGGCGCGGCAAACATCCTGCACCGCAAGGAACTCTTGGCAGCCGCGCCTGGCGAGGTCGAGACGCTACGGGCGCAGCGGCAGCAAGAATACGAGGACACCCTCCTCAACCCCTACGTCGCGGCCGACCGCGGCTACATCGACGCGGTGATCCCCCCCAGCCACACCCGCTCCACCGTCGCCCGCTCACTCCGGATGCTCAAAACCAAACGCCAGACCCTCCCCCCGAAGAAGCATGGGAACATTCCCCTGTGAGTGGCGATGCGACCTATAACCCGAATCGCCACTCACGGGTTATCCACATCGTGCGGGGTGAGCCGTCGGATGAGGAGCTCGCCGCAGTGGTCGTGGCGCTGGACGCGCTGGCGAACGAGGCCGCCGTCGAAGCGCGAGTGCCGCGCGGTGGCTGGGCCGACCCGGCTCGCCAGCTACGCACTCCCCTGCACCCCGGCCCCGGTGCCTGGCGCAACTCAGCGCTACCACACTCTGGTACGTCCGGCGGGCCTGCGAGTTCGTGACCAGCCCTCAGGCGGCTTCGACCGGCGCCGCCCTCGTCGATGCGGGAGGGATGGGCGACCGTCCGTAGCTGGTCACTGCGGCTTTCTCTTCGACGCGTGCTGAGGGAAAACGGCCCCACCGGGTTGGTGCCGGTGGGGCCATTCAGTACCGCTGAGGTCAGTCGAACGTGCCGGCACGTACCCCGGCGGTGAACGCGGACCACGCGGCCGCAGGGAACGTCAGGACGGCCCCGGTGGGGTTCTTGCTGTCCCGGACGGCGCGGTGGCCGCTGTCGAGGTCGCAGACCTCCAGGCAGACGCCGCCCTGGTCGCTGCTGTAGCTGCTCTTGCGCCACGTTGGTTGGTGCATCTCTTAGTACCCTCTCTCCCTATCGGTGAGCAGTGCGGTCGTGTCGGCATCACTGAGCGCGAGGTCGCAGAGCCGCTCGACGGTGGCTTCATGCAGGTCGATGTCCACCGGCCGCTCGAGGTAGACCCCGCCGCCGCGCAGCTCGACAAACACCATGTCCATCGCCCGCTCAGGGAACCGCAGCACGTTGAACGGCCCGGTCATGCCGGGGTGGGCGCCAACCGAGAACGGCACGATCCGCATGGTGATGTTCGGCTGGGACATCGCCTCGCGCAGCCGCGCCACCTGCTCGCGCATCACGTCGGGTCCGCCAACAGCGCGGTGCAGGACCGCCTCGTCCAGGACCGCTCGGAGCACCATCGGCGTCACACCGGTCAGCCTCTGCTGGCGCGCCGCGCGCACGCGAGCGAAGCCCTCGGCGCTCTCGGAGCTCCCCGTTGCGTTGGCGGCGGCCGTCACGGCCTCGGTGTAGCGGCTCGTCTGCAGCAGGCCCGGGACGTACGCCCCTTCATAAGTCCAGACCTCGCGGGCCGCGGTCTCCAGGCCGACGTACTCGGTGAACCACTTCGGCACGTCGTCGCCGTAATCCGCCCACCAGCCGCGTTCTCGTGCCTGACGGGAGAGCTGCGTCAAGGTCTCGGCGTGGGCGGCGTCGACCCCGTACAGCTGGAGCATCAGCTTGAGGTGCGGAGGTGGGCAATTCCGATCGGCATTCTCGATCTTGCTGATGGTGGTGGAGACGGTGCCGACGAAATCCGCGACCTCGACCTGGGTCTTGCCGAGCGCCTCGCGCAGCCGCTTGAGCTCTCGTCCCAGCCGCCGGGCGGGCATCGCCGGACTGCCATCCACCATCGTCCCGTCCTCCCTCAGCACGCGCCGACCAGCATTGTCAGCCCCCGGCCCTTGTCGCACCACATCACCCCTCTCGTGACACTTGTCATTTAGCTAGTGTCGCAGTAATCTAGCTGCGACAGGAGTCGTACGACACTTGCCAAACGGCACGGTAGGGGGTGACACCGGGCCGGACCGTCCTCGTCCGAGAGGAAGAGCCGACCGTGGCTGATGGCGCGAACCCGCGGGCACGACCCGCGAACCGCAGGGCGATCGGCATCGCCTGCGCCCTGCACAGAGGCCCCAGAGGCTTCGCGAACCTGGTGGTGGAGAAACAGGGCGACGAGATCGTGTTCGACATGCACGTCACCGGCGCATGCGTAATGATCTTCGAAGAGGCCCCCGCGCGAGTACTTCGGGACGCGTTGATCGACTGGCTCGGATGAGCGAGCACTCCGCCACCGTGCCCGGTGCGCACGTGGGCGATGCCGACGCCCCGCGCTGGGGCGTGTCCTCGCAGGACTGGCAATCCCACGCCATCAATGTGGACGCCGAGCACCCCGACGGGATGTACGTCGCCCGCTGCGGGCAGCGGCTGGTCAGGGACATCACCCTGTACAACGATGCGCCGGGCTGGTTGTGCGTGTCCTGCCTGCGCTGGACGCGAGGTGCCACGTGACCGAGACCCGGATGCCCGAGGCGATCCTGGTGGTCACCCCGTGACCTGGTACACGCGGTCCCTGGGTGACCGGGACACACACCATGGCGAGTTGTCCGCTGATGTCACGGTGGGCGCTAGGCGCATCATGCGGGGTGAGTTTCGTATCGTTGTCCTAAGACCGGGTGAGCCTGCCAGGGGTGTGCTCAAGGCCCGGCACACCACCTTGACGATCACAAACGTCACGCGGCACGACCGGCGACCACCCGGCCTGACGTGCCAGCGCCGCGCCTTCCTCGCGGACTCCCCACGTGAGGAGTAATGCCCGGCCGGCCGTTGGTTGAGCCTTGCCCCCCGTGCCCGCTCCCAGCGACCGGCCGGTTCCATCGAAAGGCTCGGGCGGGTGAGTGCCCGTGCTACACGCAACGGTTTGCGCAGATCGCGACGATAAGTTCGCCGCTGGAGTTGTGGGAAGCGATCAGCCCGGCCGCGCCGACGTGTGCCCTTAGAGTCTGCCCATGGCGACTCGCGGAAGGCGGTGGCGACGAGACCACGCCCACCGGGGCCGATACGCCCCACGCCTATGGCCAGTGTGGCCGGTCGCGCTCATCTCGGTCGCGGCGGCCAGCGCCATGGCGTGGGTCATCTACCTCAAGCTCCGGGCAGTCGCTGCGCCACGTCCTGGACCCAACGGTGGGCCAGCTTCCATCGACTCGCTCGACGTCATCAAGACCACGATCACCGTCGCCGGGTTCATCGGCGCCGTCCTCGTCGGCGTTTACGGCTACCGCAAGCAGCGACTCATCGAGGGAGACGCACACCGAGCCGACGCCGGGCAACTCGCTCAGCGTTACACGACGGCCGCTGACCAACTCGGCCACGAAAAAGCCGCTGTGCGCCTCGCTGGTGTCTACGCCATGGCCCGCCTCGCCGACGACTGGGGTGACCAACGCCAGGTGTGCATCGACGTCCTGTGCGCGTACCTGCGCATGCCTTACGAGCCCGACACCGCCAGTGAGAAACACCGCGAAGGCGAGCGACACGTTCGCCTCACAGTTCAAGAAGTGCTGTTCAATAACCTCCGACGTAAGGATGTCGTTGAGGAACGGCAACCGTGGCCCAATATTGATCTGAATCTTCGCGGTGCGCACCTCGACGGCGTTGACTTGTCAAGCGGCCAGGTTCGCTCCTTGGATATGACAGGATGCCACCTCTTCGGACAGTCCAACTTCGACGGCCTTCGCGTCACTCGAAACGCGTCATTCGGCGGCACATTGTTCAAGGAGGACGCAGCTTTTCATGATGCGATCTTCGTGGGAGTAGCCAGTTTCAGTGGAGCGAAATTCGAGAAAAAGGCGGTTTTTATAAAAGTAAGTTTTTTAGGCGATGCAGACTTCGCGACGGCCGATTTCTCAGGAGACTGCTGGTTCCGTGGTTCCACTTTTCACAATAACACAGTCTTCAGCGAGGCGGAATTTCGAGGTATGGCCGACCTTATTGATGCAAGCTTTCTTGACGACGGAATGGTACTGTTCGACAACATTCAATGGCTGGGTCCTACGTATTTCACTAATTCGTATTTTAAGGGTGTTCTTCATATTATCAATTGCGAATTCGCCGACAAGTGCACGTTCTCAAAAGTGCAATTTCGCGACAGTGCCCGATTTGACCGCAGCAAATTTTTTGGCGAGACCTACTTCAACAAAGCTGAATTTAATGACGCCTGGTTCCCCGACACACAGTTTACGAAAAAAGCCCACTTTGAAGGGGTGCGAGTCAAGAGTCAAGCCCTCTTTGCTGGGTGCGAATTTGAGACTCACCTGATTCTGAACAAGTCACGCTTCGATGTAACGTTAGACCTATCCAACTCACGCCTATTTGGTCAATTTCAAACTGAAGATGCAACGTTCGCCGCCGGCGCGAACCTTAACGGCGCACTTATCAGCGGTGTTGCACTCAATACTGTCAATAATCTCTGGCCCTCGCAATGGGAAGCGACACTTGATCCGCACAAGAAGGACGGCCTCAGTTTTCAGCTTAACCTCATGAGTCCCGCGCGCTCGATCGAAGGAGGAACGTAAGGTCAGCCCACACGACCGATGAATTTCTGAAGTTGGGCTAGAGTGGAGGAAGCCCAGTCCCGATCCATGCCCGACAACCAGCCCATCGACCGTTGGCCGCCGCATTGGACACCCCGGCCGGGCCGTCGAGCAGCGATGTCCGGGAACTGGACAGACCCGAACCATCCCAGTCAGCCCAAATATGCAGTCAGATCATTCGATTATCGCTAACGCCCAGTGCTGCCTGCTATGGCAATGGTCGGACGAGCACGCCGGGATTGTCGCCGATCAGGCGCGTGAAGTCGTCCGGATCACCGGTGAGCACAACTGCCGGGCTGGCGCCGAACGCGGTGGCGGCGACGAAGGCGTCTACCGCATGGTAGGAATCGAGACCGTTGCTGCCCAGCAGGTTCCCGGCTCGGGTCGCGACCGCACGATCGGTATCAACCACGGGCAGCTGGAGTAGCACCCGGTCGACGCCGGATCGGCAGGAAGCAGAGCGTGCCACCTCAGCGATCACCGGAGCGGGGACGCAGGCCCGACCACCCAACCGCTCCACCGCGACGAGCACCGCCTGCGCCCGGCGGCCAGCCCGGGTTCGTTCGCGGGGGCACGACAGCGCGGACAGCGCCTCGCTGTCGAGAACGGCGAGCACTGGGGCCTCAGAGTGCGACGGCACGCTGCTGCTCCGGCACATCCGCGGTCTGTGCCCGGTGCACGAGCGCCATCAATTCCCCCACGGCCTCGGTGACCATTCCCTCGTCCGGCGGCCCCAACTGTTCGGCCAGCTCATCGAGCAGCTCGCGCAACCGTACCCTGTCCAGCTCATGCCGCAACGCCACTGCAACGAATGCGCTGAGCCCGCGCGGACCGGCAGCACTGCGGACCTGGGCGAGCAGCGCCGCATCGACGGTCGCCGAGAATTTATCCGTAGCCACGGTAGTAATCGTACAACTATCCGATCTCTGTCGGTGAGACCGCCGCAGCTCGGGCGGTGTCGGGGCCAGTGCTGAGCAGGACACGGCGCCGTTCTCATCAAGCACCGGCACCTCGAGCGCCAGGCCTTGTCGTACTGCCACTCGCAGACCGTAACTGATTGGCGCGAATCTTTAAACAGTCGCAAATGGGTCTGAATCGTCCCGCTTGTCACGTGCAGAAGTAACCATTTGCCGGATGCCGACAAGCTCGGGGCAAGCTAGGTAATAGCGGCCCCGTTTCTCTCCCCGGGGTGCGATCAGACCGGCATTCACTAACTGTCGCAGGTCGCGGCTGGCGGTCGCCTCGGTTATCTCTTCCGACCCGCCTTCAAAATAGGATCGATAGGTCGCATTACGCACCCGGAGACCGATTGTCGCATCGAAGAGCGCCATGATCGTTCGCTCCGGCAAGCGCCGTGTCGACACAAACTTTTCAACCTCCGACCACATGCGCTCACTTTCGTTCACTCGCCGCAGCATAGTCCGCGCTTGCCTCAGGTGAGCCGTCACGATGTACCGGATCCACGGTCGGGTGTCTCGCTCAGGCTGCCAGGATCCACCACCTACCTGCGCCAAAGCAGCGTAGTAACTCTGGGTGTTGCGCCCCAGGTACTCCTCTATGCTCATGAACATCGGGCTCAGCACCCCGTCTCGGGCGAGGACCAAGCTCTGCAAGCAGCGCGACATTCGTCCATTTCCGTCACGGAAAGGGTGGATCATCACAAGATTCAGGTGAGCCATTCCCGCCTTGACGATCGAGCTGTGAGTCGCCGGCTCTTCGTTCACGTTGGCGACGAGCTCGCCAATGAGCGTTGACAGCTGGTCAATACTTGGGCCTTCATACACCACCTCATTCGCCTCGTCGTTGCGAACGTAAATACTTCCTGCCCTCCAGCGACCTGGACGATTCGCCAAAGAATAGCTCGTCATCATGAAGTGCAACGACTTCAGCAGCTGGGAGCTGTAGCGGAACTCTTCCTCCTCCTCTTCCGCAATCTGCAACACATAAGTCATCGCATCTCGATAACCACGAAGAGCCAGACCGGTCTCTTCGTCAGTATCAAGCGGCTCCTCCCCCGCAGCAACGTCGACCGCGTCATCGAGCCCCGCCTCGTAGCCCTCAATGCTGTTCGAACCTTGGATCGCCCTCGCGAGGGAGACGCGCCGCAGCGAGCCCGCCCATCGACGAGGCTCGTGCAGCTGGCGGCGAAGACGGGTCTTGAGTTCTTCGATGAGCCCAAGGACGCGAAGCTCGACCTCTCCCAGCTCAGGCGCAGTGAATATCATGTGTGTTACTTGGTCACTGCCCTACTTCATGTGTGTTAGAAACCGCCTCCGTGTCGGATTCTAACACACATGAGATGCGATGATAACCATGTATCCAACACACCCGCTCGCGGTCGTAGCTACTCGCTTCGCGGCCGTGGCTACGGCGGCTCATCCCGGGCTCTCCTCCTCCCCCGGTGATACCGCTGCGGCTCGGGCGGCGTCGGGGCCGGCGGTGAGCAGGAGCTGGAAGCCGTTCTCGTCGAGCACCGGCACCTTGAGCGTCAGGGCCTTGTCGTACTTGGAGCCAGGTTCCCGCCCGACCACCACGAACGCGGTCTTGCGCGATACCGACCCGGCCGCCCGGCCGCCGCGCTCGGCGATCGCCTCGGCGGCCTCGTCCCGGGAGAAACCCTCCAGCGAGCCGGTGACCACGATGGACAGTCCTTCCAGGTGGCGCGGCACCGAGTCGTTGACCGGCTCGATCAGCCGCACCCCGGCGGCGCGCCACTTGGCCACCACCTCACGGTGCCAGTCCACCTCGAACCACTCGAGCACGGCGGCGGCGATCGTCGGGCCGACGCCGTCGACGGCGGCCAGCGCCTGCTCGTCGGCGGCCTCGATGGCCCGCAACGCGCGGAACTCCCGGGCCAGCGCCTGCGCGGCGGTGGGCCCGACGTGCCGGATCGACAGCGCCACCAGCACCCGCCACAGTGGGCGCTCCCGCGCGGCGTCCAGGTTGGACAGCAGCTTGCGCCCGTTGGCCGACAGCTCCCCCGCCTTGGTGCGGAACAGATCCACCGCCAGCAGCTTGCGCTCGTCGAGGAAGAACAGATCCCCCTCGTCGCGCACCACGCCAGCGGCCAGCAGCGCGACCGCCGCCTCGTAACCGAGCACCTCGATGTCGAAGCCGCCGCGCCCGGCCAGGTGGAAGATCCGCTCCCGGAGCTGGGCCGGGCAGCAGCGGGCGTTGGGGCAGCGGATGTCGACGTCGCTTTCGCGTTCGCGGCGCAGTGGTGTGTCGCACTCCGGGCACCGGGTGGGCATGACGAACTCGCGCTCGGCGCCATCGCGCAGGTCGACCACGGGGCCGAGCACCTCGGGGATGACGTCGCCGGCCTTGCGGATCGTCACGGTGTCCCCGATCAGCACACCCTTGCGGCGCACCTCGTCGGCGTTGTGCAGCGTCGCCAGCGACACCGTCGACCCCGCGACGGTCACCGGCTCCAGGACCGCGAACGGGGTGACCCGCCCGGTGCGCCCGACGTTGACCCGGATGTCGAGCAACGTCGTGGTGGCCTCCTCGGGTGGGTACTTGAACGCGATCGCCCAGCGCGGCGCCCGCGAGGTCGAGCCCAGCCGGCGTTGCGCGGCCACCTCGTCAATCTTCACCACCACGCCGTCGATGTCGTGCTCCACGTCGTGGCGGTGCTCGCCCCAGTACGCGATGTGCTCGATCAGCGCATCGAGCGTGGACAGCAGCCGGGTGTGCGTGGAGACCGGCAGCCCCCAGGCCGCCAGCGCCTGGTAGGACCGCGACTGGAGCTCCGGCTCAAAGCCGCGCCGGCGACCGAGACCGTGGCAGAGCATCCGCAGCGGGCGGCTCGCGGTCACCCGCGGGTCCTTCTGCCGCAGTGAGCCGGCGGCGGAGTTGCGAGGGTTGGCGAAGGCCGGCTTGCCCGCTTCGACGAGTGCGGCGTTGAGCTCGGCGAAGTCGGCGAGCCGGAAGAACACCTCGCCGCGCACTTCGAGCAGCTCGGGCACCGGGTACTCCTCGGACACGAGCAGCCGGTCCGGGATATCCCGCAGGGTGCGCACGTTGAGCGTGATGTCTTCGCCGGTCCGCCCATCGCCCCGAGTCAGCCCCCGGACCAGGCGCCCGTTCTCGTAGAGCAGGTTCACCGCCAGCCCGTCGATCTTCAGCTCGGCCAGGTAGTGCACCTCGTCGCCCACCTCGCGGGCGACCCGCTCAGACCAGGCCCGCAGCCCGTCGGTGTCGAAGGCGTTGTCCAGGCTGAGCATCCGCTCAAGGTGGTCGTGAGCGACGAACTCGGTGCTGAAACCGCCACCGACCAGCTGCGTCGGGGAATCCGGGGTCAGCAGCGCCGGCCAGTGTTGCTCCAGCTCCCGCAGCTGGCGGAACTGCGCGTCGAACTCAGCGTCGGAGACGGTGGGGGCGTCCAGCACGTAGTAGCGGAACTGATGGGCGCGCACGGTCTCGGCGAGCTCGCCGTACTCGGCTCGGATCTCCGCGAGCGGGTCGGTCACGCTGCTCGACCCTGCAAGCAGGCCTTCGTCGGTAGCCACCCCGAGAGATTAGCTCCGAGCACCGACAGTTCCCGGACAGCCGGGTGGCCCGCACCGGAACTGGTGCGGGCCACCCGGTGAAACGCTCTAGATGGGGCGAACCGAGTCCGCCTGCGGGCCCTTGGGCCCCTGGCTCGACTCGAACTCGACCTTCTGGTTCTCGTCCAGGCTGCGGTAGCCGTCACCCTGGATGGCAGAGAAGTGGACGAACACGTCGGGGCCACCACCATCGACCTGAATGAAGCCGAAGCCCTTTTCCGCGTTGAACCACTTCACCGTGCCCTGTGGCATGTGCTCTCTCCCTGTGGAATCTGATACTTGGGCCGGCACCGTGCCGGCCCGCGGTTGCGCAGACCCCGCGCACCCGGTGGGAGGTATCCCCGACGGGAGCGCGAAGCCCGTAGTCAGACATTCCACGGACGCTTCACAACGATCGGGGAACTACACGACCACAACCTGGCGCTACGGTATCACCTTCTGGCACCGCGACCGACACGCGACACGCGCCAGGTCGGTGCGCACGCGGATGTCTCACAGATCGAGCTGCCACTCACCCGTGCGGTGGTGCGGCCGGAACCCCATCGCCTCGTTGATCCTGACCATGTGCTGGTTGGAGTCCGCGTTGCAGGTATCGATGACGCGCAGCTCAGGGCGCTGGGACTGAGCGAGGTGCAGGTTGGCCACCTTGATCAGGGTACCCAGCCGGTGGCCGCGGTGCTCCGGCGCGACGATCGTGTCCTCCTGGCCGGCGAACCAGCGCGATGTGGTGAAGCCGACAAGCATGGTGAAAGCAACCAGCCGCCCGGTGCGCTCCACCGCCCCGGTGCCGACCAGATGCTGGCCCCGAGCCAGCCGGCTGGCCTCGCAGGCCCGCAGCCGCACCGCGTCAAAGACCTCCGCAGGGTGAGCGCACAGCCGCCCACCACCGAGCCGGCCACCCGAGCCACCCATGCGGTCTGCGCCTCGCCGGGCCACGGATGCCGAAAGCAGCCGAGCTCCTCGATCCAGCAGGGCGGCGGGTAGGCCGGCCAGTCGGCGTGCACCACCGCGCAGCGCAACTGGTAACAACTCCGGATGGCCGGCTCATCGGCGGACTCAACCGGCGCGAGCGACAGGGCTGTCACCGCGACCAGGAATCGGGTGGGTCAACGAAGGCCTGCCCCAGTTCCCGCGCCAGGGTGAGCGCTCGCTGTGCCCAGTCCGGGGTGGCGCCAGCGAGGCCGCAGGATGGGGTGGGCAGGCAGCGCTCGGCAAGCATCGCGCGGTTGAAGCCGAGCCGGTCCACCAGCTCCAGCGCCGGCCGGGCCAGCTCAGCGAGAGTGGGCACGCGCGCGGCGGGAATCGCCGGCACCAGCCCGAGCAGCACCGACACCCCGGCGTCCCACGCCTCACCGAGGGCGTCGATGGTGGCCCGGGGGGCGCCGGTAAGCAGTTCGGCGTCGACGGCCAGCGCGTCGGCCCCGGCGCGGCGCAGCAGCGCCAAGGGTGGCCGCGGCGCGCAGCAGTGCACGATCCGCGGTGGCGGCAGCGTCTCGAGCACGCTGTGCAGGAGCTCGGCCGCGTCATTCTCGGGCACCGCGGCCACGGTGCCGTACCCGGACGGGGTGGGCACGCCGCCGGCCAGCACCGCGGGCAGTCCCGGTTCGTCGAGCTGCACGACGACCCTGACCCCGAGACGGCGGGACACCTCACTCACCTGCACCCGCAGCCCCTCGGCCAGTGACGCCGTAAACTCGCGCAACGCGCCAGGGTCGGTGAGCACCTTGTGCCCGCGGCGCAGCTCCACCGCCGCGGCCAGCGTCCACGGCCCGGCCGCCTGCAGCTTGATCACCTCCGGTCGGGCCCCGGCGGAATCCAGCGCCTCCTCGAGTGCGTCCAGGTCGCCGTGCAACAGGTCGACGCCACGGCGGTGCTCGCGCCCGGGCCGGGCGGTGACCCGGTACCCGGAGGGCACCAGCTCGACGGCGAGGTCGACGAGCAGCGCCGCGGTGCGCCCGATCAGGTCAGCTCCCACGCCCCGACCGGGCAGCTCGGGCAGGTGCGGCAGCTGGGGCAGCTCGCCGGTCACGACGCGAGCGGCTTCCCGCGCGTCGGTGCCCGGCATCGAACCGATGCCGGTTGCGGTACCAAGGGGCCAGGGTCGTTGTAGGTCGGTCACCGGGGATGTCTACCAACATCACCGGCGGGCGGTGCGGGCGGTCCGGCGATAGGTAGCGGCGGTAGGTAGTGGCGGGGAACAATTACGTGCGACTACCGATTGCCGGGCAACGGTGCTATTGGGCACGGTAAATCATGCCGAGTTGGCACCGCCGACTTACCCAGGAGGATTCGATGTCTGATGCAGTAAGCTTCGCCGAGCTCGACGGACAGCACGGGGAGCTGCTGGCCCCCCGCACCGTCCTGTCACTGGTCCCCCAAGCCGCCCAGGGCGGCCCCGTGGGCTTCGTGAACTCCGTCCTGGCCTTTTTTCATAGCAGCACCACCATTCTGCAAGGCAACAGCGTCGGCGCCGCCGGCACCCCCGCCAACGGCGCGTGACCCCCGCCTCCCCCTCCCCGACATGGAGCCTTATCGGGGCTATGCATGACCGGATAGCCCCGATAAGGCTCCATGTCGGGGTTATCGGGTGGCGGTGATGGTGGCGCTGGCGAGGACGACGTCGCCGGTGGGGTCGGGGCGGTAGAGGGCTACGGCTTGGCCGGGAGCGACTCCGCGCAGGGGGTCGCGCAGGTGCACCAGCAGGCGATCGTTGACGGCCCGGGCCACGGCGCTGGCACACCCGCCGTGCGCCCGGACCTGCGCGACGCACTCGAGGGGGCCATCAGGCGCACCCAAGGCCCACACCGGGCGCTCGGCCTCGATCACGCCAACGTCCAGTTCAGCGGCGGGCCCCACCCGCACGGTCCCGGTGGCGGGCTCAAGCCCCAGCACGAACCGAGGGCGGCCATCGGGGGCCGGGTGCGACAACCCCAACCCACGGCGCTGGCCGACGGTGAACCCGTGCACCCCGTGATGGCTCCCGAGAACCTCGCCGGTCTGATCGTCGACCAGCTCCCCAGGCCGGGAACCCAGCCGGTCGGTCAGGAATGCCCGGGTGTCGCCCGAGGGGATGAAGCAGATGTCGTGGCTGTCGGGCTTGCCCGCGACGGCCAGCCCGCGCCGGGTCGCCTCGGCCCGGATCTCGGCCTTGGTGGTGTCCCCGATCGGGAACAGCGCATGCGCCAGCTGCTCAGCGGTGAGCCCGGAGAGCACGTAGGACTGGTCCTTGCCGGCGTCCACCGCCCGGCGCAACACGCCGTCCCGCAAGCGTGCGTAGTGACCGGTGCAGACCGCGTCGAAGCCGAGGTCACGAGCCCGGTCCAGCAGCGCGGTGAACTTGATCCGCTCGTTGCACCGCAGGCACGGGTTGGGGGTGCGCCCGGCGGCGTACTCCGCCACGAAGTCCTCCACCACCTCGGCGGTGAACTGTCGCGCGAAGTCCCAGACGTAGAACGGGATGTCGATGACGTCGGCGACCCGCCGCGCGTCGGCGGCGTCTTCGCGGGTACAACACCCGCGGGCGCCGGTGCGCAGCGTGCCCGGCCGCGCCGACAGCGCCAGGTGCACCCCGACCACCTCGTGCCCGGCCTCGGCCACTCGGGCGGCCGCCACCGCGGAGTCCACTCCGCCGCTCATCGCGGCCAAGATCTTCACGACACCGCCGCTCGCCGGGTGCCAGCGCCACGGGCCCGGGCGACCACCGGTTCGATCACATCGAGCACCTCGGTCACGTCCGCGGCCGTCGAGGTGTGCCCGAAGGACAGGCGCAGCGAGCCGCGCGCCGCGGCCGGCGTGGCGCCCATCGCCAGCAGCACGTGGGAGGGTTGCGCCACGCCAGCGGTGCAGGCCGCGCCCGTGGAGCACTCGATGCCCCGGGCGTCGAGCAGCATCAGCAGCGAGTCGCCTTCGCAGCCGGGGAAGGTCAGATGGGCGTTGCCCGGCAACCGCGAGGGGCCGCCGTCGATCACACCGTCGCCCGGGTCACCGTTGAGCACCGCGTCGGGCACCTTGGCCAGGATCCCGTCCACCAGCTCATCGCGCAGCCGTTCGAGCCCGATGGCGCTGTGCGGCTGGGACGTCACGGCGTGCCGGATCGCGGTGGCCAGCCCGACGATCGCTGGGACATCCAGCGTGCCGGAACGCACATCGCGCTCCTGGCCGCCGCCGTGCAGCAGCGGGGTGAGGGCGACCTCCCGGCCCAGCAGCAGCACCCCAACCCCGTAGGGACCGCCCAGCTTGTGCCCGGTCAGGGTGAGCGCCGCGGCGCCGGACCGGCCGAAGTGCACCGGGAGCTGGCCCACCGCCTGGACCGCGTCGGTGTGCAGCGGCACCCCGTACCCGGCGGCGACCTCGGCCAGCTCCCGCACCGGCGTCACGGTGCCCACCTCGTTGTTCGCCCACATCACGCTCACCAGGGCCACCGAGCTCGGGTCGCGGGCCAGCGCGGCGCGCAGCGTCTCGGGGTGCACCCGGCCGTCGCCGTCCACCTCCAGCCACTCCACGGCGGCACCCTCGTGCTCGGCCAGCCAGGACACCGCGTCGAGCACCGCGTGGTGCTCGACGGCGGAGGCGAGGACCCGGGTGCGGCGCGGGTCAGCGGTCCGGCGCTGCCAGAACAGGCCCTTGACCGCGAGGTTGTCGCCCTCCGTGCCGCCACCGGTGAACACCACCTCCGACGGGCGCGCGCCCAATGCCTCCGCGACGGCCTCCCGGCATTCCTCGACGGTGCGCCGCGCTCGGCGGCCCGAGCCGTGCAGCGACGAGGCGTTGCCCACTGTGGACAATGCCTGATTCATCGCCGCCACCGCCTCGGGCAGCATGGGCGTCGTCGCCGCGTGGTCCAGGTACGTCATCGAGACACCAGCCTAACGGCGTCCCCGGTAACACTGGCAGGGACGCTGGCAGGGTCACCGCGGTGACGGCGGCCTCGGCGCGGGTCGCCAACGCGCGACGGTCGGTACCGGCGGCGGGCAGCGGCGGCAGCAACCGCACGGCCACCACCAGGCCCCGCACTCCGGCCACCCGCGGCACCGCCTCCCCCAGGGTGGCGGGGCCGACGAAGGCGGCCACCGTGGTGGCGCCGGCACCGACCAGGCGGTAGCGCAACGCCACCGGCCGCACCAGCGTCGCGGAGTCGAGCGCGGCCTGGAAAATCGCTGACCGGAACCGTCCGCTGGCAAGCCCGCACCAGGTGGTGCCCTCCGGGAACGCGCCGATGGCGCCACCGCCGGCCAGTGCGTCAGCTACCGCCTCGACCGTCCGGGGCAGCGTCGAGAGCCGTTCGCGCTCCAGAAAAACGGTACCCATCCGGCGGGCCAGCGATCCGAGCACCGGCCACCCTCGAACCTCGCTCTTCGCCACCATGCGCAGCGGCTGGACCGCGCCCAGCGCGATCAGGTCCAGCCAGGACATGTGGTTGCTGACCACCAGGACTCCGACCCCTGGGGCGGCGAACCGCTCCCCTCCGGTGATCTCCAGCGTGATCCCCAACGCTCGGAGCAGCGCCCGGCACCAGGCCCGCAGCGCCCGTTCCCGGCGCGGCGGGCCGAGCAGCGGGAGCACTGCCGCTCCCGCCAGCAGCAGCATCGCGGCGGCCAGCAGCCGCGGCAGCCGTCGCGCCCAGCTCACGCTGGGCACCACGGCGGGCGGGGGCAGGCAGCCCTCGCCGCAGGGCGACACCGGCATCCACGGATGCGAGCGGTTCATTCGCCCCTACCCACAAAGTCGGGCCCCAGAAAGTGCCGCAGGTAACGGGGATCCATCCGGTCCAGGCCCAACAGGACCAGGAAGTCGGCCACCCCGAAATCCGGGTCGTGCGCCGGTGGCCCGCAGACCCAGGCCCCCAACCGCAGGTAGCCGCGCAGCAGCGGAGGCAGCCCTGGACGCTGGGGCGCCGACGTCGGGGCGGCGTCGGCCGGCTGTCGCGACGTCGCGACGTCCCACGGCCGGCGCGGCGTCACTCGATACGCCTCGGGCGCGAGGTGCCGAGCCCGTACGGTGTCCCAGACTCCCGCCGCGAACGCGCCCTCCGGGGCGCCCCCCGAAGCGCCCGGCGTGCGCAGCGGCACTGACGCGCATCCCACCAGCCACCGGTGGCCGGTGAGCAGCAGGTATCGCGCGATGCCCGCCCAGACCAGGTTCACCACCGCCCCGGTGCGGTGGTGCGGGTGCACGCAGGAGCGACCGGTCTCCACCAGGGTGTCGCGCAGTCCGGCCAGCGCGGGGATCAGGAACTCGGTCTCGCAGTACAGGCCGCCCGCGCGCCGCGCGCCCTCGGGGGCGAGCATTCGGTAGGTGCCGACAATCTCGCCGGTCGCGTCTTCACGCACCACCAGGTGGTCGCAGTGCGCGTCGTAGGCGTCGATGTCCAGGCCGGGTTCGGGCGTGTGCAGCACAGCGCCCAGCTCACCGGCGAACACCCGGTGCCGAAGCCGCTGGGCGGCGCGGATGTCGGCCGGCCGCTGCGCCACCAGCAGCGTGTAGCGCGGGGAACCCGCAGCCACGGAAGTGCTCACCTGCATCCGTGTCGCGCTCATGACTCTGGGTGTACCGCGCCAGCGAGTTACGTGAGCAACACCGCCATGACCACCCCATGGAATCTCGATGAATCCCTAGGGGCTCGGTGCCCGCTCGCGGTTCAGCGAGCCCAGCACGCGCCCGACTCCATGATCACCTATGAAATTTCAGGTAATTCGCCACCGTCGTCAAGCTCTCCATTGACGCCATCCGGTCAACGAATTCGACGCCGTTGAGGTGATCGACCTCGTGCTGGATCACTCTGGCCACATACCCGGAGTATTGCTCCGTGACGTCGACACCGACCACTGAGATGTACTGGACGGTGATGGTCTCGGCTCGCGGCACAAGGCCCATGAGCCCAGGAACACTGAAACAACCCTCCCAGCCGGTCTCAGTCGTCCCAGATTTTTTCACAACCACCGGATTGACCATCTGCAGCAGCGAGGACGTCAGGCGGTCGGGGAACACATCGGTCTTCCTGACCTCGACAACGATCACCTTGACCGACGCGTCAATCTGCGGTGCGGCCAGACCAGCGCCATTCAACTCGCGCAATCGATTCACCATGCGCCCGAGGAGCTCAGCGGCATCATCGACATGGTCAACGGCTCGGGTCTCCGCCTTGAGCCGAGGATCGCCGATAGTGACGACATCGTCGCCGGCAATACCGGACATCCAGCCACGGTCGCTCTTGGCGAGGTTCACCTACCGGCCTCTTTCGTCGCGCTGACCACCGAGCCGGCGTCAACCCTTGCGTTTGGTGATGGCGTCAGTCAGTTGCGGAGCGACGGTGAACAGATCGCCGACCACACCGAAGTCGGCGATCTCGAAGATCGGCGCCTCGGGGTCTTTGTTGACCGCGACGATGGTCTTGGCGGTCTGCATCCCGGCGCGGTGCTGGATCGCACCGGAAATGCCGAGCGCGACGTACAGCTGTGGGGAGACGGTCTTGCCGGTCTGCCCGACCTGGAACTGGTGCGGGTAGTAGCCAGAATCGACCGCCGCCCGGGACGCCCCGACCGCCGCGCCGAGCGCGTCGGCGAGCTTCTCGACCACCCCGAAAGCCTCCGCCGAGCCGACGCCACGACCACCGGAGACCACCACACTGGCGTCGGAGAGCTCGGGGCGGTCACCCCCTTCGAGGGGCCGCCGTTCAACGACCGTCGCTGCTTTTACCGAAGGGACCGGGACGATCTGCTCAGCGGCAGCGCCCGGTGACTGACGGGGCTCGATCGCGCCGGCCCGTAGCGTGATCACCGCGACCGGCGTGGTGACTCGGGACCTGGCGAGGTAGGAACCGCCGAACACCAAGTGCGTGGCGGTGCCGTCCGCGTCCAGCTCGACGACGTCGCTGAGCAGGCCGGATCCGGTGCGTACGGCGAGTTTGCCGGCGATCTCCCGGCCGTCCGGCGAGGTGGCGAGGAGCACCGCGACCGGCCGGGCCGAGGCCACCAGCGCCGCCAGCACCCCGACGGCCGGAGCGGTGAGGTATCGCTCGACCTCCTCGGACTCGGCGACGTAGATCTTGGCCGCGCCGTGGGCCGCCAGCCGGTCCCGGAGCTTGCCGGCGGTGCCCGGCGTGGCCACCACCACAGCGGCCGGCTCACCCAGCGTCGCCGCCGCCGTGAGCAGCTCGGTGGTGACCTTCTTGACCTCGCCGCCGGAATGCTCGACGAGGACCAGGACCTCTGCCATGACGGTTCCCCTCTAGGTGAAGATCAGATCAGTTTCTGGCTGATGAGATAGTCGGCGAGCTTGGCGCCACCGTCACCCTCATCGGTGACGATCTGCCCGGACAGCCGCGGCGGGCGTGGCGCGGACTCGATCACCGTCGAGGTGGCGCCCGCCAGCCCGACATCGCCGGGCGCGATGCCCAGATCGGCCAGCGACAGCGTGCTGACCGGCTTTTTCTTAGCGGCCATGATCCCCTTGAACGACGGGTAGCGCGGCTCGTTGATCTTCTCGTTCACGCTGACCACGGCGGGCAACTCGGCCCGCAGCACCGTGACCGCGTCGTCGGTCTCCCGCTCGACGGTCACCGTGGTGCCCGCGACGGTGACTTTGCGGGCGTGGGTCAGCTCCGGCAGGCCGAGCACGTCAGCGACCATCGCCGGGATCGCACCCAGGGTGCCGTCGGTCGCCTCGTTGCCGGCGATGATGAGGTCGACGTCGCCGAGGGTGCCGATGACCGCGGCCAGCGCCCTGGCGGTCGCCACCGCGCAGGACCCGTGCAGGCCCTCGTCGGACAGGTGCACCGCCTTGTCCGCACCCATCGACAGCGCCTTGCGGATGGCCTCGGTGGCCCGCGGCGGGCCCATCGTGACCACGGTGATCTCACCGCCGGCCGCCTCCTTGAGCGTGAGCGCCTCCTCGACCGCGCGCTCGTTGATCTCGTCCAGGACGACGTCCGCCGAGGCGCGATCAAGGGTGTGGTCGGAGCTGGACAGCGTGCGCACCGACCAGGTGTCCGGCACCTGCTTGATCAGGACCACAATGTTCATGGCGACAACGCTACCGATCAGTAGCCCCGCGGCCCACCGAGGGTGAGCCCCCTCACTGCTCACCGGCTGCGGGGAGCCTGCTTTGCAAACCGGCGAGCAGCAGCTCCAGGCCGTAGTCGAAACGCCCCGGCCGGCGCACGCCGTCCAGATGCGGGCCCACCGCGGTGATGGCGGGAATCCGCTCCGGCGGAAGCGATGGGTAGTACTCAGTCTTCTGCCCGGTCGCGCCGTCACGCAGCGGGGCGATGTAGCCCATCTGGTGAAAACCAGCGGCGTAGGTGAACAGGGCGAAAAAGGCGTCGGAGGCCTCAGCGGGTGCCAGGCCTCCCTCCAGCAGCAGCCCGATCGTCCGCTCGATGACCATCAAGCCGTGCGGGCCGATCGTGACCCGATCGCTGAAGACCCGGGCCAGCTGGCGGTGCGCGGCGAAGGCCTGGTGGTAGCTGCGCACCACCGCGCGGAGCTGGGTCAGCCAGTCGCCGTCGGTGGCGGAGGTGTCCACTTCGCCGAGCATCAGGTCGACCATGAGGTCCACCAGCTCGTCCTTGTCCCGCACGTGGTTGTACAGGGCCATCGGCGAGACCGTGAGCTCGGTGGCCAGCGCCCGCATCGTCAAGGCGTCCAGGCCCTTCTCGTCGACGAGGCGCAGCGCGGTCCGCACGATCCGTGGCCGGGACAGCGGCGGCGGCCGCGTGTAGTCCTCGCCGGGGTCGACATCGACCCAGCCCTTCGAGCCGCCGCGGCCCCGCGAGGTACTCGGTTGATCAATATCGGACTGATCGTTACTTGGTTGATTTTTCAACGATGGTCCCTCCTCGCTCACTACCAGCACGAGACATACAACGTATACCCGTTCGGGCGATAGCGCCTCCCGTGCCGCGCCGGTAACACTGTACGCATAAACGTACACAGTACTTTAGCCGTACAGCGTAAGCCGGAGGCCCCGATGACAACCACCACGCTCAGCCCGCCCGACACCGCCCAGAGCACCGCTGAGCTGCTCTCGCGCATGTGCGACCGAGATCCGAGGGCGTGGGATGAGATCATCCGCCGGTATCGTGGTGTGGTGCTGGCGAAGGTCCGCTCGTTCGAGCTGCAGGAGGCCGACGCGTCCGACGCGGTGCAGATGACCTGGTTGCGGCTGGCGGAGAACTGCCACCGGATCCAGCTGCCGGAGCGTCTCGCCGGGTGGCTGGCGACCACCACGAGCCGGGAGTGCCTGCGCATCCTGCACCATCAGTCCCGGCGCGCCCCCGCTCCGCACGACACGGCGTCCGAGCGGGCGGCGGACCCGTCCGTGAGCCCGGAGCAACACGCCGTGGACGCGGACACCGCACACCGGCTGTGGACGCTCGTCGCGACGCTCTCTCCCCGCCGCCAGCGCCTCATCCGCGAGCTGTTCGGCACCGCACCCCAGACCTACACCGAACTCGCCCGCCAGACCGGAATCCCAGCCGGCGGCATCGGCCCCACCCGCGCCCGGGCCCTGAACCAGCTGCGACGCTGGCTCGCTGACCACGACCTGGGCCCTTACGCCTGACCACCGCGCGGAACCAGCTCAGCTCGTGACCCTCAGGTCGGCCGGGTCTCCGCTGTCACCCACGCCAGGTAATCGGCGCCGCCGCCCACAATCGGCAGGACAACTATTTCCGGCACGTCGTAGGTGTGATTCTTCATGATGTGTTCGGTGAGCGCGTCCAGCCGGTCAGCACTGGTCTTGATCCAGCATTGCCACTCCTGGTCGCTCTGTATTTCTCCCTCCCACCGATAAACACTACAGATCGGCCCGACAATCTGCACGCAAGCCGCCAAGCGCGCACCCACGATCCCCCGCGCCAGCACCTCAGCCCCCTCCGCACTATCGATCGTCGTCACCACCGCACAATGCGACTCCCGCATGTGCCCCTCCCAGTTCGGTTCTAGCAAGGCTGCTTAAAAGGCAGGTCGGGGATGTACAGTTGCCATTGGTCAGGAGTGAGCGGAGTAACGATCAGGGGGCAAATGTCCTTGATAGCCTCATCGGGGTCGGTGTCCCACAATCGCACCGTACCATCGCCGCTGGCACTGGCCAGGGTGTGCCCGTCCGGGCTGAAGGCCACCGCGTAGATGAGGTAGGTGTGGCCGGTCAGAGTCGCCGATAGTGCGGGATGGTGGGGATCGGTAATATCCCACAATCGCACCGTATTATCGCCAGCACTGCCGGTGGCCAGGGTATGCCCGCCCGGGCTGAACGCCACCCCGTCTACCCTACCGGTGTAGCCCTTCAGGGTCGCTGATAGTGCGGTGTGGCGGAGATCAGTTACATCCCACAACCGCACCGTACGATCAGCACCGCCGGTGGCCAGGGTATGTCCATCCGGGCTAAAAGCTACCCCCGCGACAACGTCAGTGTGGCCGGTCAGGGTCGGCAGTGGTTTGGGATGGCTGGGGTCGGTGAGATCCCACAGCAGCACCATACCATCAGCGCTGCCGGTGGCCAGAGTGTGTCCATCCGGGCTAAAAGCCACCACGGCCACAGTGTCGGTGCCGGTCAGGGTCGGCAGTGGTTCGGAATGTCGAGGATCGGTGACATCCCACAACCGCACCGTATGGTCGCCGCTACCGCTGGCCAGAAGGGTGCGCTTGTTCGGGCTGAACGCTATTCGGTAGACAGTTTGCGTGTGGCCGGTCAGGGTCGGCAGTGGCTTGGGATGGCTGGGGTCAGTGAGATCCCACAACCGTACCGTCTCATCCTCGCTGCCGCTGGCCAGGGTATGCCCATCCGGGCTGAACGCTACCCCGACGACAGTTTTGGTGTGACCGGCCAGGGGCGCTGATCGTGCGGGGTGGCGGGGATCGGTGAGATCCCACAACCGCACCGCACGATCAGCACCACCGCTGGCCAGGATGCGCCCGTCCGGGCTGAACGCCACCCCGAGAATGGAGTGGTTGGTGTAATTCAGGGGCGTCAGTAGTTCGGGGTGGCGGGGATCGGTGAGATCCCACAACAGCAGCCCGCCATCGGCGCTGCCGGTGGCCAGGGTGTGCCCGTCCGGGTTGAACGCCACCGTGTCGACGGTATCGGTGTGGCCGGTCAGGGGGGCTGACAGTGCGGGATGGCGGGGATCAGTGAGATCCCACAACCGCACCGCACGATCGGCGCCACCGCTGGCCAGGATGCGCCCATCCGGGCTGAACGCCACCGTGTCGACAGGGTTGATGTGGCCGGTCAAAGTCGCTGACAGCGCGGGGTGGCGGAGATTGGCGAGATCCCACAACCGCACCGTACCATCGCTGCCGCCGCTGGCCAGGATCCGCCCGTCCGGGCTGAACACCACTCCGTTGACCGTACTGGTGTGACCGGTCAGAGGTGCCGACAACGCGCGGTGGCGGGGATCGGTGAGATCCCACAACCGCACCGTATTGTCGTCGCCACCGCTGGCCAGGGTGTGCCCGTCCGGGCTGAACGCCACCGTGTAGACCGTACTGGTGTGGCCGGTCAAAGTCGCTGACAGCGCGGGGTGGCGGGGATCAGTGAGATTCCACAATCGCACCGTCTCGTCGGCGCTGCCGGTGGCCAGGGTGTGTCCGTCTGGGCTGAACGCCACTCCGTTGACGGTGTCGGTGTGGCCGTTCAGGGTCTTCAGCGGTTCGGGATTTCGAGGATCGGTGATATTCCACAGCCGCACCGTACTATCGGCGCTGCCTGTAGCCAGGGTGTGCCCGTCCGGGCTGAACGCCACTCCGTTGACGGCGCCGATGTGGTCGGTGAGGCGGCTGAGAAGAACTGGTTCCTTGGCGTTACGGATGTCGTAAAGAAGCACTAACCCGTTCCTAGACCCGGCGGCCAAGATATGACCATCGGGGCTGATGACAACAGCGAGAATACCACCGGAATCGCCGAGTACACGCGTGGCGGCATGCAATGTGGACGCGCTGAGCAGACTGCTGCGAGCCTCGTTGGTGGGATTGATCCGGTAGGCGGCCACGCTGAGCTGCATGGCCAAATTCGGATCGAATCTGCGGATGTTATTGGCTTCGTCGGCGACTTGGCGAGAGATCGCCACATCGCGCTGGTGGAACGCAGACCGCTGCGCGACGACCGCAGCCTGCCCCTCGACGAATGCGAACAGGGACGTGCCGATGGCGACTGCAAGCAGGAGTGCCAATGCCGTGGTGAACTGGCGGAAGAAACGAACGCGTTGGCGGGCTGCTTCCGCTACTTGGCGGGCTGCCTCCTCGGCCTGGCGGCGGGCTTCCTCGGCTTGACGGGCTGCCTCCTCGGCACGTCGGCGGGCTTCTTCGAGCTCAGCGATCCGCTGGTCGCGGGCGGAGGTGCTGCGTTCAACCAGCTCGCGGACCTCGGTCGGGATGTCGGTTGAGCGCTCAACCAACCACCGTTGCGCTTCGCTGATGCGCGCTTCGACGAGCAGCTCGCCTTCGGTCACGCGTTCTTCCAGGGTGACCAGCCAGCGCTGGAACTCCGCGTCGGCGTCCACCCAGCCGGCGAGCCCCTCCCAGGACCGGATCAGCGCCTCGTGGGCCAGCTCCGCGGTGGGGGTGTGGGTGGTCGGGTCCTCACTGGTCACCAACAATCGGCGCTCGGCCAGCTTCTCGACCAGGTCCCAGTCAGCCGCGAGGCGGTCGCGGCTGACGATTCGCCGGGTGGCCACCACGGCACCGCCAGGACTGCGCACGCAGGCCAGCAGGACTTTCCGGAGCCGCTCAGCGGAGCACTCCCGCTCCAGCTCGGCGAGCACGCCGTCGGCGTAGCGGTTGAGGGCGCCGGTCACGCCGCCGAAGGAGGGCGCGAAGTAGTCGGTGAACGTCAACCGCCGTAGGTGCTGATCGGGCCACAGCTGGGTGAGGGCGAACTCCATCAGCGGCAGTCCCCCATCGCCCCCGGCCGCCTCACGGGCGATCCGCTGGGCCAGTCCCTCGTCGTAGGTCACGCCGCAGGCCTGGGCGGGTGCGGTGACCGCGCGTTCCAACGCGTCCCGGTCCATCGGGGAGATGGTCATCAGCCGGTCCTGGAGCCGCAGCCCGAGGCCGGGGTGGGCCAGCAGCTGCCCGAGGAAATCGGTGCGCAGCGTGCACACCAGCCGAAACGCCGCGCCGTCGGCGTCCGCCGGGGGCAAGACCTGATCGAGGAACGCGGTCCGCTCGGCGTCCGAGCAGGTGGTGAACAGTTCCTCGAACTGGTCCGCGTAGATCAGGATGCGCTTGCCGGTCAGGATGCCCAGCTCACCCGCCAACCCGGCCAGCCCACCCCGCCGCAGCCGCTCACCACGCCGTTGGACCTCCGCCACGCTCGCGGGCGAGCCCTCCAGCTCGTGCAGCGCCTTGGCCAGCGCGAAGAACGGCATCTCCCTGGGCCGGAACACGGCCGTGGCCCATTCCGCAGTGCCCAACTCCGGCAACAGCCCCGCGCTGACCAGCGAGGACTTGCCCACCCCCGACGGCCCGACGACCACCACCAGCGCGTGCCGCTGCACCATCCGGCGCAGCCGGGCCGTCTCCTCCTCCCGGCCGACGAACAGACCGGCCTCGGCATCGGAGGCCCGAAACGGCGTCAAACCCCGGTACGGGCAGCCCGGCAGGGTCTCCAACACCCCTGGCCAGGCGTCCACCAGCTGGGCCACCGGGATCGCGTAGGCATCCCGGGCGTCGCCATCCCAGCTGGCCACGGCCAGCATGCCTACCACGCCATCCCCGGCCTCGCCCGCCACCACGGCCGGGGAGCCGCTGTAGCCGGGTTGGGCGCGGAAGGCCGCCTCGCTGTCGGCATCCAGCTGGATCATCCCCGCGCCCACCGCGCCGCGCAGCCGGCAGGCCGCCCACGCCCCGTCTCGCCGGCGCGGCGGCTCGCCCGGATAGCCGAACACGGCCACCTCAGCGTCCCGGACGTCTCCCGCCTCAACCAACCGCGCCGGGCCCGCCCCCGCCGGCAGGTCTTCCCCGACCAGCATCAGCCCGGCCACATCCCCACCCGCGGTCCCCGAGGCCGGCGGCGGGACCCACACCGCCACCCGGCAGTTCCGCAGCGGCGCACCCTCGGCGTCACCCAGGATCGGGAACTCCACCTGCACCCGCGCCGCCGGGCCCGGCTGCTCCTGGGTGCGTTGCTCCCGGCCCAGCACGGTGTTCACCACGTGCGCGCAGGTGAGGATGTGCCGCTCCCCCACCACGATCCCCACCCCGGCCGGGGCGCCGTCGCGCAGCACCCGGACGACGAACCCCTCACGCCTGCCCTGCGACACCGGCCCTACTCCGACTTCTCCGGAGCAGCCGGCTTGCCCGGCCCCCAGGACATGATGACCTTGAAGTTCACCTCGGCGGTCCCCTTCGCGATGATCATTCCGGTTTCGCCGCCCAGCTTCAACCCAAACTCCACCGTGGTCTGCTCCGGCGCGATCTCCCGCAACATATCGACGATCTTCAGCAAGGATGGCTTGACGCCGTCCAACGCTTCCTCCAGGGTCGCGCGCGCCCGAGCCGCGACCTTGCCCGGCTCGGCCGAGGCGAGCACGAGATCCCCCGGTATCTCACCTCGATCAACCTCGAACACCACCACATCATCAACGCCATCGCCCACCGGAACGCCCAGCAGATACGACACGCATGCCCCCTCGGACGGTTGGACGCGATGGTTGCGCGCGGCGGCCATCCTGCCACCACCGCCGACACTGGCCCACCGAATTTCCGGCGCTCACGCTCCCGGCACAGCCAGAGCCCCTGACCCGCAAAGATCCAGCGTGAGCCGCAGGGGCGTTCAGGTCGGGCGTTCAGAACCGCCGCGCAGCGATGTCGCTGTCCGTGAGGTCACAGGGGAACAGGCTGCGGTGTAATCTCCGGGAAGTAGGCACCGGCCGAATCGCCACTGGTCGGCGGCATGGGGACACGCCCGCACGTGAGGACGTCATGGCTGCTACCCGCTACGAGCGTGTTCCGGCCCATGACGGCGGGGCGTTCGACGCGTTCTGCGCCGTGCCGGACCGGGACAGCGGCCCGGGGATCATCGTCTTCCAGGAAATCTTCGGCATCAATGACAACATCCGCAGCGTCGCCGAACGGCTCGCGGACGCGGGCTACCTCGCCCTGGCGCCGGACATGTTCTGGCGCATCGAGCCACGCTTCGAGCGCAATGACGAATCAGCCCTGGACGACTGCGTGGCCATGGTCCAGCGACTGGACTGGGCCGC
>JBDTAX010000095.1:0-36397 GCA_039924425.1 Pseudonocardiaceae bacterium | reverse complement strand
CGGCCGGTGCTCTCCAGCGCAGGCTGCGGTTCGACCAGGCCGTCGTCGAACGCGCGCTCGGCAATGGAGATCTCGACCTGCTTGATGGTGACGGGCTCGGTGTTCACGGCAAGCACGCACGCCGCCTCGCACGGAGCCGGGCAGATCCATCCGGTGAACTCCGGGAAGTTGTTGGTGGCGTGCAATCGCTCGGCGGCATCGGCCCAGTCCTGGCGCCAGACCAGGTCGTTCCACTCCGGGATGAGATTGCCCAACGGGCAACCCAGGTGGCAGAACGGGATCCCGCAGTTCATGCACCGGCCGGCCTGCGCCTCCAGCGCGTCGCGGCCGAAGTCCTCATAGACCTCGCGCCAGTCACGCAAGCGCAGCTCGACCGGGCGGCGCGGCGGATTGCGCCGCCCCGTGGTGAGGAAGCCCTTGGGATCAGCCATGACTGGCCTCCATCACGGCCGCGTCGATGTCTCGGCCGTCGCGGCGCGCCGCCGCCTGGGCGGCCAGCACCCGCTTGAAGTCCTTGGGCATGACCTTGCCGAACCGATCCACCGCCTCGTCCCAGTTAGTCAGCAGCGCGTGCGCCACCGCGGACCCGGTCTCGGCGTGATGCCGCGCCACGGCGTCTGCTAGAAACGCCCGGTCTTCGTCGCTGAGCGGGTCTAGGTCGACCATCTCCGGGTTGACCCGTTGCGCGGGCAGGTCGAGCACGTAGGCGACCCCGCCGGACATCCCGGCCGCGAAGTTGCGCCCGATCGGACCGAGCACCACCACCCGGCCGCCGGTCATGTACTCGCAGCCGTGATCACCGATGCCTTCGACGACGGCCAGCGCGCCGGAGTTGCGCACGCAGAAGCGCTCCCCGACCATTCCCCGCAGGAACAGCTCCCCGGACGTCGCGCCGTAGAGCAGCACGTTCCCGGCGATGATGTTGTGCTCCGCGGTGAACTGCGCGTCGGGATGCGGGCGCACGGTGATCAGCCCGCCGGACAGGCCCTTGCCGACGTAGTCGTTGGCGTCGCCGACCAGCCGCAGGGTGATCCCGCGCGGCAGGAACGCCCCGAAAGACTGGCCAGCGGATCCGGTCAGGGTGATGTCGATGGTGCCCTCGGGCAGCCCCGCCCCACCCCAGCGGCGGGTCAGGTGCGAGCCCAGCATGGTGCCCACCGTGCGGTTGACGTTGCGCACCGGCAGGTCCAACCGCACCGGCTCACCGCCGGCCAGCGCGCCCTCGCACAGCTGGATGAGGGTGTTGTCCAGCGCCTTGTCCAACCCGTGGTCCTGTTCTCTGGTCTGGTGCCGGGGGGTGTCCGGGCCAACCTCGGGGGGCACGTGCAGGATCGGCGACAGGTCCAGCCCGGCCGCCTTCCAGTGGTCGAGCGCCGGGCTGGTGTCCAGCGTCTCCGTGCGCCCGATGGCCTCTTCCAGGGTGCGGAACCCGAGCGCGGCCAGGTGCTCGCGCACCTCCTGGGCGATGAACTCGAAGAAGGTGACCACGTACTCGGCCTTGCCGCTGAACCTCTGGCGCAGCACCGGGTTCTGGGTGGCCACGCCCACCGGGCAGGTGTCCAGGTGGCAGACCCGCATCATGACGCACCCTGAGACCACCAGCGGCGCGGTGGCGAAGCCGTACTCCTCGGCCCCCAGCAGTGCGGCGATCATGACGTCGCGGCCGGTCTTGAGCTGACCGTCGGCCTGCACGACGATCCGGTCCCGCAGCTTGTTGGCGATCAGCGTCTGCTGGGTCTCGGCCAGGCCCAGCTCCCATGGTGTGCCGGCATGCTTGATCGAGGACAGCGGCGAGGCGCCAGTGCCGCCGTCGTGACCGGAGATGAGCACCACGTCGGAGTACGCCTTGGCCACCCCGGCGGCCACCGTGCCGACCCCGACCTCGCTCACCAGCTTGACGTGCACCCGGGCTCGCGGGTTGGCGTTCTTGAGGTCGTGAATCAGCTGTTTGATGTCCTCAATGGAGTAGATGTCGTGATGCGGGGGCGGCGAGATCAGCCCGACCCCTGGGGTGGAATACCGGGTCTTGGCGATCCACGGGTAGACCTTGGTACCGGGCAGCTGCCCGCCTTCGCCGGGCTTGGCCCCCTGCGAGATCTTGATTTGCAGGTCGTCGGCGTTGACCAGGTACTCGCTGGTCACGCCGAACCGGCCGGAGGCCACCTGCTTGATCGCCGAGCGGCGCAGGTCCCCGTTGGCGTCCCGGATGTAGCGGTCGGCGTCCTCGCCGCCCTCACCGGTGTTGGACTTGCCGCCTAGGCGGTTCATCGCGATGGCCAGCACCTCGTGCATCTCCTTGGAGATGGATCCGTAGGAGATGGCGCCGGTGGCGAACCGCTTCACGATGGACGTTACTGGCTCCACTTCCTCAATCGGCACCGGTGGGCGCAGGCCCTCACGGAAGGCGAACAGCCCGCGCAGGGTCATCAACCGCTGTGACTGGTCATCCACCAGGCGGGTGTACTCCTTGAACACCTCGTAGCGACCCGCCCTGGTGGAGTGCTGCAGCTTGAACACCGTCTGCGGACTGAAGACGTGTTCCTCTCCGTCGCGGCGCCACTGGTAGTCCCCACCGGTCGCGAGCTCCCGGTGCGCGGCGCGCACTCCATCGGCGGGGTAGGCCCGGCGATGCCACCTCGCGACCTCTTCGGCCAGCGTGTCGAACCCGATCCCACCGAGCCGGGAGGTGGTGCCGGTGAAGCAGGACTCGATGACCTCAGCCCCCAGCCCGATCGCCTCGAAGATCTGCGCGCCGGTGTAGGAGGCCACGGTGGACACGCCCATCTTGGACATCGTCTTGCGGACACCCTTGCCCAGCGCCTTGATCAGGTTGCGGGTGGCGGTCTTGGCGTCGATGCCACCCAGGATGCCCCGGTCGGCGAGATCCTCCACGGTGGCCATCGCCAGGTAGGGGTTCACCGCCGCCGCGCCGTAGCCGATCAGCAGCGCGACGTGGTGCACCTCGCGGGCGTCCGCCGCCTCGGCGATCAGGGCGACCTGGGTGCGGGTTTTCTCCCGGACCAGGTGGTGGTGCACCGCGCCGGTGAGCAGCAGGGACGGGATCGCCGCGTGTTGGGCGTCCACACCTCGGTTCGACAGCACGATCAGCCGCGCGCCGTCCTCGACGGCCTCGGCGACCTCGGCGCAGATCTCGTTGAGGCGGTGGACCAGCGCCTGCCCGCCGCCGTGCACCTTGTAGACGCCCCGGACCGTGACGGCCTGGTACTCGGGTCGGTCGCCGTCGTCGTTGACGTGGACGATCTTGGCGAGCTCGTCGTTGTCCAGTACCGGGAACGGCAGCACGATCCGCCGGCAGGAGTCGGCGCCGGCCGCCAGCAGGTTGGGCGCCGCACCGAGCTGCGCGTGCAGCGAGGTCACCAGCTCTTCCCGGATCGCGTCCAGCGGCGGGTTGGTGACCTGGGCGAACAGCTGGCTGAAGTAGTCGAACAGCGGCCGGGGGTGCCGCGAGAACGGCGCCAGCGGGGCGTCGTTGCCCATCGACCCGATGGGCTCCGCGCCGGTGCTGGCCATCGGCGCCAGCAGCACCTCCAGCTCTTCCTGGGTGTAACCCAGCGCCTGCTGGCGGCGCACCAGCGAGGCGTGGGTGAACACCTCGCGCTCGCGCTCGGGCAGATCCTCCAGCCAGGTCAGGCCCCGGGCCACCCAGTCGGCGTAGGGGTGCTCGGCGGCGAGCTGGCCCTTGATCTCGTCATCGCCCACGATCCGCCCGACGGCGGTGTCGGCGAGGAACATCCGGCCCGGCTCCAGGCGCCCCTTGCGCACCACCGTGGCGGGGTCGATGTCCAGCACCCCGACCTCGCTGGCCAGCACCACCAAGCCGTCCTCAGTGACCCAGTACCGGGCCGGGCGCAGGCCGTTGCGGTCCAGCACCGCGCCGATCACGGTGCCGTCGGTGAACGCGACCAGCGCGGGGCCGTCCCACGGTTCCATGAGCGTGGAGTGGAACTCGTAGAACGCCCGGCGGGCGGGGTCCATCTCGGTGTGGTTCTCCCAGGCCTCCGGGATCATCATCAGCACCGCGTGCGGCATGGAGCGCCCGCCCAGGTGCAGCAGTTCGAGGACCTCGTCGAAGGACGCGGAGTCGCTGGCCCCCGGGGTGACGATCGGGTAGATGCGCTCCAGCTCACCAGGGATGAGCTCGGTGGCGAGCTGGCTCTCCCGGGCGCGCATCCAGTTCCGGTTGCCGCGCAGGGTGTTGATCTCGCCGTTGTGCGCCACGAGCCGGTACGGGTGGGCCAGCGGCCAGGAGGGGAAGGTGTTGGTGGAGAATCGGGAGTGCACCAGCGCCAGCGAGCTGGTGACCCGCTCGTCGGACAGGTCGGGGTAGAAGCTCCCCAGCTGTTCCTCGGTCAGCATCCCCTTGTAGACGATCGTGCGCCCGGACAGGCTGGGGAAATAGACGTCGAGGTCTCGCTCAGCGCGCTTGCGCACGCAGTACACCCGCCGCTCCAGGTCCAGCCCGGTCTCGCGAGCATTTCCAGCGAGAAACAGTTGCCGGAAGCTAGGCATCGCCGAGCGGGCTGTCGGGCCGACGCCCTCGGGGTTGACCGGCAGTTCTCGCCAGCCCAGCACCCGCATGCCCTCCTGCGCCGCGATGTCCTCAACGGCTGCCATCGTGGCGGTGTGCGCGGCGTCGTCCGTGGGGAGGAAGGCGGTGCCCACCGCGTACTGGCCCGGCTCGGGCAGCGCGAAGTCGACGACCTCCCGGAAGAAGCCGTCGGGTACCTGAAAGAGGATGCCGGCGCCGTCACCGGTGTCCGGTTCTCCGCCCCGGGCACCCCGGTGTTCGAGGTTGCGCAGCGCGGTGAGAGCTTTCTGCACGGTGCTGTGCGTACGGCCCCCGGTGAGGTCGGCCACGAAGGCCACCCCGCAGGCGTCGTGCTCATAGGCGGGGTCATACAGACCCGCCGCGGGACGCCCATGGTGTTTGGGGCTATAGTGGGTTGGCCTTGGATGACTCAGACCGGACCTTGCGGGCAGGTGCGTAGCGCTCACGAGCGCCTCCCGTCGCCTCGATTGGGTTGATACACGCATCGGGACGACGTGTACCCAGCTGCGGTAACTCGCAGGTTACCTCAGCAGGTGACCAAGTCGTTATCCCTTCACCGCTTCCGGCGAGCGCTCCCTGCGGCCCCTCGCCGAGCCCACATCGCTGGCTTTTGGGTGCCGTGAGCGGGTAGCTTTCCATTATACCCCCTGGGGGCTCCTAGGCTCCGCGAATGCTGGTTAGCTGGCGCTGGGAGGGATGCGACAGTGGATACGCGGGCGGCGGTGGATGCGCGGGCACTGTGTGCTGAGATCCGGCATGATCTGGCCGAGGTCGCCGAGCGCATCACGGGCAACTCGTGGCTGCGGGAGCTCTCGGCAGGGCGGCTGCCCAGGGCGGCGCTGCGCGCTTTCGCGGGTGAGCAGTTCCAGGTCATCCCCGGTGATCTGCGCAGCTTCGAGCTCCTCGCCCAGCGGTTCACCGCCGATTCGGCCCGTGACCATCTGGGGGGTTATGTGGCGGCCATGGTCGAGGGGGAGCGAACCGCCTTGCACGCGCTGGACGCCTTCGCCACCGCGGTGGGGTTCGACGGCCCGGGCCGTCAGGGCTACGAGCCGGTGCCGGGGTGCCAGGCGTACCCGTCCTATGTGGCTCGGCTGGCTCGAGACGCCGCGCCCGCGCAGATCGCGGGCGCGTTCCTGGTGAACCTGGACGCCTGGGGCAGTTGCTGTGCGCGGATGGCCGACGCCCTGCTCAGCGCCTACCAGCTCACCCGGGCCGACTGCGCCTTCTTCGCGCATTTCGCCGGCCCGACGACGGAGCTGGAGCGCAGCAGCCTGGAAGTGATCGACGCTGGGCTTGCCCAGGGTGTCGATCCGGCCAGCATCGCCCGGGCGGCCAGGCTGTTGCAGTCCTACGAGCTGCTTTTCTGGGAGAGCCTGCCGCGCTGACCAACCGCCGACCCTCGTCAGGGTTTCCGCCCGACACCGCCGAAGTTGAACACCTCGCGCGGGGTGCCGAGCTCGGTGGCATGGGGTCGCCACAGCGACGCCGAGACCAGGCCGGGTTCCAGCAGCTCCAGGCCATCGAAGAAACGAAGCAACTCCTGGCGGCTGCGAGCTATGACCATGGGCGTGGCGCTCTCGTTCCACCGCCGGATGGCCTCAAGCATGATCTCGCGATTCACTTCAGTCGTCGGATCGCACAGCACCAGGTAGCTGCCGGAGGGCAGCGCCTCCATGAGCCGGCTCACGATCCTGTGCGCCTCATCAGTGTCCAGGATGTGTTCGATGATCCCGAGCAGCATGAGCGCGATCGGTCGGGTGAAATCCAGCGTCTGGGCGGCTTCGCGCAGGATCGCGTCGGTATTGTTCAGGTCGGCGTAGACGTAGTCGGTGGCGCCCTCGGGTGTACTGGTGAGCAGGGCGCGGGCATGCGCCATGATCAGTGGATCATGGTCGACGTAGACGATGCGGCACTCGGGCGCGGTTGCCTGGGCGACTTCGTGAGTGTTGTTGGCGGTGGGCAGCCCGGTGCCGATGTCGAGGAACTGGCGGATCCCCGCATCGCCGACCAGGTACTGGACGGCACGGACCAGGAAACCCCGCTGAGCCCGCGCGGCGTCGACGATTTCCGGCAGCACGGCGCGAACCTGCTCGCCCACCTCACGATCGGCCGGGTAATTGTCTTTGCCCCCCAGCCAGTAGTTCCAGACCCGAGCCGTCTGCGCTGTGGTGGAGTCGATTTTCGGAGGTTGCTCCCTGTTGGGTGGAAATGAACGGTGCATCACGAGCACGCCTGCCTTCTGCCCTGCGTTTTTTGTCCGTGAAGAGACTGTAGCTCGCCGCGCGGGCTAACCGTCCCGGCGTGGGTAGGGGCTCATGTCGCGCTACCAAACCGAGCGTGCTCGAAGTGGACTCCGGTGATGGTGGCGTCCCCAGTCAACTTCTCGTAGTCGTCGAAGTAGGCGCCAGTGACGGTGGCGTTGCTGAAGTCGGCGTTGAGCAGGGTGGCGTCGGTGAAGTTGGTGTCAATGAGGGTGGCGCGAGCGACGTTGGCATTGGTGAGGTCGACACCGGTGAGGTCAGCGCGGACGAGCTCGGCGCGAGTGAGGTTGGCTTTGACCGCGACGGCGCGGACAAGCAGCGCGTCCGTGAGGTTGGCGTGGGTGAGGTTGGCCTCGGTGAGGTTGACACCTCGAAGGTTGGCGTCAGAGAAATTTTCTCCGTGCAAGTTTTGTGCTTCGTTCACCATCGTCTCCGCCCCTCTCGGCTGTCTCTGATCCACCGACGAGGCGTCATGGTACCCCTTACGGATCGTGCAGGGCTATCCACTAACCGTGGTCACTCGTTCCCCTTGATCTTTTGGAGAGCCGGGGAGATCCGCCACTGGTTCAGGCGTCGGATGAGTTCTTAGTTGCCGACGGAGATTTGGCTGACCTGTGTCGTGCCGTCGGGAAGCTCTTGCAATCCGGTCGTGCCCAGTGATCCCGAGTTGTACTGCCTGAAAGTGTCAGCTGCTCCGGGGATGGCGGCGACCACGAAGCCCTTCATGTTCGCGAGTCCCGGGCTGAGGGTGCCACGCAAACTCTGCTGGCAGCTGAACAGGTTGTCCGACGAGATTCCGCAAGGAGCTGGGGCTGGAAACAAGCGTCCTCGCGGCGCGGCCCGGAAAACGGTCCACAGCTCCTGTCCGGGCCGCAATCCGCGAACGGAGCCGTTGAGACTGAACAGAGCAGTCCCGGGATCGTAGGTCTGCGAGGTAAAAACAATCTGGATGCCAGTTGAAGGCGGTCGGCCCAGGGCGTCGAAGCGGTGGCCGCGAGCCAAGGTGACAAAACCGGCGGTAGCCGCGACGAACGTCACGACAGCCGAAAAAACGGCCAGCCGCACCGATCGAGGACGATGATTCTTCCGTCGGGCGAAGGCAAAGACGGATGCGCCCACCAAGGCAAGAGCGCCGACTGCGACAAGGACGACGAGAACAATTCCCTGCATGTCTCCCTAACTCTCCGAGGTCCATACCGTAGCAAAGGAGAACGCAATCGCGAACAGCCCGTAGCACACGGGTATCCAAAAGGGCAGGGGGTTGTCCTTCGTGATCGCCTTGGCTAGAGCATACATGGCGGCCCCTGTGACCATAGTGAGTACGGAAAGCACGATCGCAATGATGTAACTCAGTGAGGCTTGACCCGTGCGACGCTTGTCAAACGCCGCTTCGCCGAGTCCGCTCGCCGCAATCCCAAATCCGAGCAAGTATGTGGACGGATCCGAGAAGACCGTTTGCCAGCTGATCGGCTGACGCTCGAAGACGAGGACGAGCAGGTCGAACCCAAGGGGCGTCACGGTGAAGAGAACCGTGAAGGTGGCCCATTTGGAAATCTTGCGAGAAAGATCGCTGGGAGTCGCGGAGGCGACCACACGCGTTTCGGTGCTGGTCGAAGTAATACGGCACCACCTCCTTCGGCCCGGCGCCCGGCGCCCGGGGCGCAGGCGTGGCAATAACTCCGCCGCGCACGGTAGCGCACAGCCCAGTCCGGGAGTCTTGAGGTGGTCCCTGTGGATAACCCGTGAGTGGCGATGCGAGTCATAGCCCCGAACGCCACTCACGGGCTCGGCGGCGCCGAGCCCGTACCGCATCAGTCGAGATCGAACGCGGCGCGGATGGCGGCGGCGAGGGCGGCCTCCTGCGCCGGAAACAGATAGCCGACGTGATGACCCAGTGCCGAGGCGGGGACGGTGACGATGTTGTCGCAGCTAACGACGCTGTCGTGATCGAGCCCGTTCGCCGGGCCGACCGGAACCTCGGTGGACAGGCCCCGGATGGTACTGGTGATCGGCGCGACGGTCACCCGGGTGAGATGGGGGCGTACCAACTCACGGGTCAAGATCAGAACCGGCCGGGTCTTGTCGAGGCGCGCGGCATGGATCGGCCGCATCAGTCGAGGTCATCCACAGCAGTACGCGCCGCGTACGCGGCAAGGCTGTCGAGATCAGGATCGCCGGGGGATCGAGCGAGGATGGCCGCGTCCCGCGCCGCGACCGTCCGCCGCCGTTCGCGATCCACCGCCCGCGCCACAACGGCTGCCCTGCTACTGGCCTCGCCGTGCTCGACGAGCTGATCGATGAACTCGACGATGTCCTCCGGAAGCCGAACGGCGATCTGTTTACTCATCCCACTATGGTATCCCGGATGGGCACCATAGTGGGATGCGCCCATAGCTAAAGTGACCTGCTGCGATAATCGCTCGACGCGACGTCGCGGCAACCGTCATCGTGGGCCGATGTCCTGGGAGGTCACCGTGCCGAGCATGGGCGAGTACGTGGCGATCAACAAGGCCAGGTGGGACGAGCGGGCTCCGGCTCACGCCGCGTCCGCGGGCTACGGGTTCGATCGGTTCATCGACGATCCTGAGTACGTGAGTGGCGTGGTCCGCTTCGACCGTCCCCGGCTGGGCGACCTGGCTGGGCAGCGCGGCGTGCACCTGCAGTGCCACATCGGTACCGACACGCTGTCCCTGGCGCGCCTGGGCGCTCGGATGACCGGCCTGGACTTCTCCCCGGCCGCACTGGCCCAGGCACGCTGGTTGGCCGAGCGCGCTGGGGCCGACATCGATTTCCATGAAGCGGAGGTGTATGACGCCGTTGACGCACTCGGGGCGGAGGCCTTCGACCTCGTCTACACCGGGGTCGGCGCGCTGTGCTGGCTGCCGGACGTGGCGAAATGGGCCCGCGTGGTCGCTGCGCTGCTCCGTCCGGGCGGTCGCCTGTTCATCCGTGAGATGCACCCCATGCTGCAGTCGTTCGACGACACGTCCGGCGTGCTCACCCTCCGCTACCCGTATTTCGAGCACGCCGAGCCGGTGGTCTCCGACGATCCGGGCACCTACGTCAAGACCGAGGTCGTCTTCACGCACCGACTCAGCCACAACTGGAACCACGGACTCGGCGAGATCATCACCGCGTTGCTTGATGCCGGAATGCGGCTTACTGCACTCGTTGAGCATGACAGCGTGCCCTGGGAAGCGCTGCCCGGGCACATGGTCGTGAACGACGCCGAAGAATGGCGGCTCAGCACAGAGCCCGAACGGCTGGCCGCGAGCTACACGATCCAGGCCATCAAGGCGTAGCCCAGGCGCGCGACACGCGCATCGGGGTCTATAGCCGAATCTGGGGTTGGCGCTAGATAGCCGGATACTGTCCGAGACATGGATCCGGTGCGTAACCCGTTCGCCCCCGGTGCTGGGCAGCGACCACCCGAGCTGGCCGGGCGAGGCCGTGAGCTGGCCGCTTTCGACGTGGTGCTGGAGCGAGTGGCCCGCGGCCGTCCGGAGCGCTCCCTGGTGTTGACCGGGCTGCGCGGGGTGGGCAAGACGGTGCTGCTCGGCGAGCTGCGGTCCCGGGCGATACGCCGGGGGTGGGGTGCCGGCAAGGTCGAGGCGCGGCCCGAGGGCGGGCTGCGCCGCCCGCTGTCGGCCGCGCTGCACCGCGCGGTGCGGGATCTCGCGCTGCGCCACCGTGCCCCGGACCGGGTCACCGAGGTGCTCGGGGTGCTCAAGGCCTTCGCGCTGCGGGCCACGCCGCCCGAGGCCAAGCTGCGGGAGCGCTGGCAACCGGGCATCGACGCGCCAGCCGCCGTGGGCCGGGCCGACTCCGGGGACATCGAGATCGACCTGGTGGAGCTGTTCACCGAGGTCGCCGAGCTGGCTGCCGACGTCGGCACCGGGGTGGCGCTGCTCATCGATGAGATGCAGGACGTGGCACCCGATGACGTCTCCGCGCTGTGCGCCGCGTGTCACGAGTTGTCCCAGTCCGGGGCGCCGCTGGTGGTGGTCGGTGCCGGGTTGCCGCACCTGCCGGCGGTGCTGAGCGCCTCGAAGTCCTATTCCGAGCGGTTGTTCCGCTACGTGCGGATCGACCGGCTGGACCGCGCCGATTCCGACCTCGCGGTGGTCGCGCCGATCGAGCGGGAACACGCCGCGATCACCCCTGAGGCGCTGCACGCGCTGTTCGAGACCTCCGGTGGTTACCCCTACTTCGTGCAGGCCTACAGCAAGGCCGCCTGGGACGCCGCCCCCGCGTCGCCGATCGGGATCCTCGACGTCCAGGTGGCCGCGCCCGAGGCGCAGAGCGAGCTCGCCGTCGGGTTCTTCGGGTCCCGGTTCGAGCGGGCCACTCCGGCCGAGCGGGAGTACCTGCAGTCGATGGCGGAGCTCAGCGGCGGACGGGACGAGCCGGTCGGCACCACCCAGGTGGCGCAGGCGCTCGGGCGCCGGGCCTCGTCGCTGTCCCCAGCACGGGACAGCCTGCTCAAGAAGGGGCTCGTCTACTCCGGGGAACGCGGGCAGATCGCCTTCACCGTCCCACATTTCGGGCGTTTCCTGCTTGGTACGCCGGCTAGCTGAGTTCTCGTCTACCTCGAACGAGTGAACCGGTGGTGGGTTGGGCGGCGTGTGTAACACCGCCGGGGGGTGTGGCGATGACACTGATAGCCCCGTGATGCTGTTGGACCCCCGACCCGGCAGCCTCACGGGGTTTTTTCTATGTCACGGTCTATGTCACGGGGTGTTCTGCAGGGGCGGGCCGTGCTGAGCAGCGTCGACGGCACGACGTACCCTCTCCGGGTGTCCGAAAGCAAGCTCGAGATCCAGATGCTGCACGACCGAGTGATCGTGCGCTTGGTGGGCGAGGACGGCGAGCGCCGCAGCAGCGGGGGAATCCTCATCCCGGCGACGGCCCAGGTGGCCAAGCGGTTGAGCTGGGGCGAGGTCTACGGCGTCGGCAACCACGTCCGCACCGTTCAGGTCGGAGACCGGGTGTTGTTCAACCCGGACGACCAGTTCGAGGTCGAGGTGCATGGGTGCGCCTACCTGGTCATGCGGGAACGGGACCTGCAGGCGGTAGCCAGTGAGCGCACCGAGCACGGAACAGGCCTGTATTTGTGAGGCCCCCCGCCGAACCGGCGCGCCTCGGTGGGGCGCCGCGGCGCATGGGCATGGTCGCGGCCGCCGCACTCGGGCTGTTGGCGCTGGTCTACGGCATCGATCTCGCGAGATCCTCGGGCACGGTGCCTCGCGGCGTCACCGTCGCGGGCGTGCCCGTCGGCGGGATGGCTCCGGCCGCCGCGCGGCAGCGACTGCGGACGTGGCTGCAGCCCGCACTGAGCCAGCCGATCGCGCTGCGGGTGGGCGACGTCGATGCCACCCTCGAGCCCAGCCGGGCCGGCCTGACCCCGGATTGGACGGCCACCCTCGCTCAGGCGGGTGGGCAACCGCTCAACCCGTGGACGCGCCTGGCTTCACTGTGGCGCACCCACGAGGTGAGCCTGGTCACCGACCGCGACCGAGTGGCGCTCACGGCGGCCCTCCAGCAGCTGCGCGGCCGCACCGACCGCGAGCCGATCGAGGGCACGATCCGCTTCGCTGGCACTCGCCCGATTCCGGTCAACCCACAGCCGGGCCAGCGCCTGGACGTTCCCGCCGCCACCGAGCTCATCCTCGGGCTCTGGTCCCACAGCGGCAGCGCGCACGCCCCGGTGACCCTGCCGGTGAGCGTGCAGCCGGTGCGCACCACCGCCGAGGGAATCCGGACCGCGTTGCGCGACAGCGTCGAGCCCGCGGTATCCGCCCCGGTCATGATCACTGGTGACGGTCACAACGCTGTGCTCACTCCGGACGTCATCGCGGCGGCGCTGAGATTCTCGCCGGGATTCTCTCCGGACAGCCAGGGCGGCCTGACCACCACCATTGACTATCCCACGGTGATCGCCGCGCTGAACCCGCAGCTCGCGGCGACCCAGCGGCCCGGCAAGAACGCCGAGATCCTGATCCAGGACGGCGCGCCGGTGGTGCTGCCCTCGGTCGACGGCCGCGGCATCGACTGGGCCGCCAGTCTGCTGCCGCTGCTCGTTGTGCTGCACAACTCCGGGACCGAACGCGCCCTGCCCGCCAGCTACGTCACCCTGCCCCCGAGCCTGAGCACCGAGCAGGCGGACGCGCTCGGGATCACCACCCAGATCGGCACCTTCACCACCGGCGGGTTCTCCACCGACTCCGGGCAGAACATTCGCCGGGTCGCGGAGCAGGTCAACGGCGCGATCATGCGGCCGGGAGAGACGTTCAGCCTCAACGGGTACACCGGCCCGCGCAACGCCGCCACCGGATACGTGGACGCCGGCATCATCGATCATGGCCGTCCCGGCCGAGGCATCGGCGGCGGCATCTCCCAGTTCGCCACCACGCTCTACAACGCCACGTACTTCGCGGGCATGACCGACGTCGAGCACAAGGAGCACAGCTACTACATCAGCCGCTACCCGGCGGCCCGCGAGGCCACCGTGTTCGAGGGCGCCATCGACATCAAGTTCCGCGACGACGCACCCACCGGCGTCCTCATCCAGACGCAGTGGACTCCCTCGGCGATCACCGTGACGCTCTGGGGCACCAAACACGTCGACGTCGAGTCGATCACCGGCCCACGCACTGACTTCACCGACCCGAAAACCGAGACTATCAACGACAAGCCGTGTACCCCCACATCGGGCTCCCGCGGTTTCACCGTCACCGACACCCGCATCACCCGAGACCCAAATACCCACGCCGAACAAACCCGCAAAACCCACAAAGTCACCTATGACCCCGTCCCCCACGTGATCTGCACCCCTTAACCCCCTCCGCATTCAGCGGGCTCAGCGGGTTATTCGCACCTGGTTTGCCCCGCTGAGCCCGCTGAATGCGTCAGAAAGCCTGTTCGGGGAGGTCCATCAGGGTGTTGTCGGTTGCCTCGATCAGGGTGCGGCGGGTGGTGAGTTCGGGGAGGATGTTGTGGGCGAAGAAACTCGCGGCGGCGACTTTGCCCTGGTAGAAGTGCTGGTCTTGCGGGGACACGTCGGTGGCCAGGGCGGTCAGGGCGACCTCGGCCTGGCGCAACAGCAGCCAGCCGATCAGCACATCGCCGGTGCTCATCAGCAGGCGCACGGTCTGCTGACCGACCTTGTAGGCCTCGCGCGGATCCTCCCGCGCTGACATCACGAAGCCGAGCATCGCGCTGAGCATCGTTTGCAGCTCACCCAGCGCGGTGGCCAGCAACGCGCGTTCCTCCTTGAGCCGGCCGTTGCCGGCGTCCAGGAACGCCTGCATCTCCTGGTTCAGGTGCCCGATCGCGGCACCCCCGTCACGGACGATCTTGCGGAAGAAGAAGTCCTGCGACTGGATGGCCGTCGTGCCCTCGTACAGGCTGTCGATCTTGGCGTCTCGGATGTACTGCTCAATGGGGTAGTCCTGCAGGAAGCCCGACCCGCCCAAGGTCTGCAACGACAGCGTGAGCATCTCGTAAGCGCGTTCGGAGCCCACCCCCTTCACCACGGGCAGCAACAGATCGTTGACCCGCGCGGCCACCTCGGCATCCTCGCCGCCGACCTCGACCGTGTCCTGGTGGCTCGCGGTGTAGAGGTACAGCGCCCGCAGGCCCTCGGCGTAGGCCTTCTGCAACATCAACATTCGGCGCACGTCGGGGTGATGGGTGATCGTCACACGCGGCGCGGTCCGCTCGCGCATCCGCGTGATGTCGGCGCCCTGCACCCGCTGCTTGGCGTAGTCCAGCGCGGTGAGATAGCCGCTGGACAGTGTCGCGATCGCCTTGGTGCCGACCATCATCCGGGCGTAGGAGATCACCTGGAACATCTGCGCGATGCCGTTGTGCACGTCGCCGAGCAGCCAGCCGACCGCAGGCGTGCCGTGCGCGCCGAAGGTGAGCTCGCAGGTGGTGGAGACCTTGATGCCCATCTTGTGCTCGAGGCCGGTCACGAACACGCCATTGCGGGCACCGAGCTCGCCGGTGTCGGTGTCGAAGTGGTGTTTCGGCACCAGGAACAGTGATAGGCCCTTGGTTCCCGGAGCCGGAGTGATGCCGGGACCTTCCGGCCTGGCCAGCACCAGGTGCATGATGTTGTCGCTCAGATCGTGCTCGGCTGAGGTGATGAAGCGCTTCACACCCTCAAGGCGCCACGAGCCATCAGGCTGGGCGATCGCCTTGGTCCGCCCGGCGCCCACGTCCGACCCCGCATCGGGCTCGGTCAGCACCATGGTGGCGCACCAGCCCTGGTCGATCATGAGTTGAGCCCAGCGGCGCTGCTCGGCGGTGCCGTTGTTGTGCACCACATGGGCGATGCTGGGGCCGCTCATGTAGATGAACGCCGCCGGGTTGGCGCCCAGCATCAGTTCCGAAGCGGCCCAGCGCAGGGTGGCCGGCGCGCCGTAGCCGCCCAGCTCGGCGGGCAGGTCCAGCCGGTACCACTCGCCGTCCCACAGTGCCCGGTAGGACTTCTTGAATGCCGCGGGCAGCTCGACGGTGTGCGTCCCCGGGTCGAAGGTCGGCGGGTCGCGGTCGGACTCGGCGAAGGACTCCGCCAGCGGCCCGCGGGCCAGCCGATCGAGCTCGCTGAGCAGCTGGTGCGCGGTGTCGCGGTCCATCTCGGCGTACGGGCCGACGCCCATGCGCTCCTGCACCCGGAGCACCTCGAACAGGGTGAACTCCAGGTCGCGCAGATTGCTCTTGTAGTGACCCATGTCATCACTCCCACACCGACCCTACCCGTCAGTAACAACACCCTATTACCGCCCGGTGAGCCCCGCAACTGACACCGAATGGCGCATGGTGGCTTCGCGAACCCGGGGGTCGACCAGCTAGGGTGTACTTCCCGTGGGGTCTGATCGGAGTGTGTACCGACCGCTGCTGGCGCGGCGCGTGCGGTGTCCCGCGCTGGCCGTCATGGTCCTGGCGATCGGCGTGGTCGCCGTGCTCGGATTGCGCTATGCCGATCAGGACATGCCAGGGCACCTGGACCGCGGCCTGGACGCGCTGATCAGTAACCGCTTGAGTTCGGCTCAGCCGTTCACTTGGGCGCTGGTCAACCTCGGGAACCCCGCGCAAGCCGCCATCCTTGTCGCCGCCGTTGCCGGTGCCGCCGCCGCCGCCCGGCGCTGGTCGGGGGTGCTCCTCGTCATCCTCGGTATCGTGACCGCGGTCACGATCACCGAGGTGATCCTCAAGCCGCTCGTGGGGCGGCTGCGCTACGGGCACCTGACGTTCCCCAGCGGCCACGCCACGGCGGTCGCCGCGATCGCCTTCGCGACCGCGATCCTCATCGGTGGCGCGCGGTGGCCGCGCGGTGTCGCCGCGCGGCTGGCCGCTGGCCTGGTACCGATTGCGGTCGCGGCTGGCGTCGCGCTGTCTCTCGTCGCCCAGCACATCCACTACACCACTGACACCGTCGCCGGCTGCTGCGTCGCGCTCGCGACCGTGCTCGCGGTGGCGCTATGCCTGGATTACCTTGGCCCTCGCGTGCGCGGGGCCCGAGGCGCGCAGGACCGGAGCCCGGCTGGCCGCCAGGAGCTGGAATCTGTACCGGGTCGCTCGACCGGCGGCCAGCCGGGGTGACGGCGACCTCGGCCGGATCGGGGGAGTGAGGCATGGCCGAGGCCGCCGTCAGCTTGTACTGCTGGTGGAGCGCCGGGGTGAACACTCATGGTCGGGTGATTGCGTGCGCGCCCGAAGTGGCGGTCGCTGGCGGCGTCCGTCCCCGTTCAACCTCAAGGGAGGCGGTCGTGCGCCCGACTGTGCGGAGTCGGAGGCTGGGTGCCCGGTTGAGCCGTTACCGGGCTGAGTGTGGTTTGTCTGGCACGCAGCGGGCCGCTGAGCTGGGCTTCGGGCAGAGCTCCTTGATCGTCTGTATTTCGGGGCGTGATCGGCGCGGACAGTGGTCTTGGGTATGGCGAGGTCCCGAGGGTGCTCGGGTGGGCGCCGGGTTCCACGGTTCGGCCTGGTGGTGCTCGTGGTTCTGGTGGTGTATGAATGATGGAATACCACGCCACGATGCCGCCGAGAGCACCATCGGCAGCGTCCACGGCGGTGATCGAGCCTTCGGCGAACCGCAGGTCCGGGTACGCCCGCCGGGCCAAGGCAATCATCGCTGGCGACAGGTCGACACCGAAGGCTCAACCCGAGAGAACACAGGTGCGCCGTCACCCGGCCAGATCCGGCGGCGCTCAGATTCCGACATGCCAGTACATCGACTGGCTCCCAAGCGGCTGGAAACACTCCAGCGCAGCCGTTTCACCGCCCGCACCAGCTCGGGTGCGAGGTACCCGGTGAACTGCCGGCGATCCGACGCCCTCAGACGGCAATGACCGGCACGTCCCGATCAGCGGCCGCCAGCAGCGCTTCGATATCGGCAGGGTCACTGGTGACAACCGCTGAGCTGGGCCGGTCCACGGCTGTGGCGACCACCACCGCGTCGACAGCGGATACGTCACGGGCCGACCTGAACCGCAGTGCAGCCGCCTGGCGAGCACGATCGATCAGGCACGGATCGTGATGTGCGCGACGGAGACGGTGGTTCACGGCGGAATCATCGCCCGGACGCCCCGTAGTCGACTCGACGACGATCACAGTGGGCACGACGACCTTTCCGCCCGACGCGGCCACGACCTCCAGCAGCTCGAGCAGATAAGCGGGTGGGCGACGCCGAGCCCACGCCGTCAGCCCGCCGCTGTCGAGTACGGCATCCACGCTCAGGCGACCGCACCGGGTGGCCCCTGCACGCTCACTCCCAACCGAGCCGCCAACTCACGCACCCGCTCGGGACTTGGCCGCAGGTCCGGACTGTCCTCGTAGATCTCCTCCAGGGACAGCCGCAACAGCCTGTTGTATGCCCACTGGGTCAGCGCCTCGGTGGCAGCCGCCGACGTGCTGGGCACGACGCCGGCCTCAGACAGTTGGGTCAGGGCATCCGCAAGGGGACCCGGCAGGCTCATCGAGACGGGACGGGTGCGTGTCTCGCCCTGGGACAGTCGCTCGAGCGCATCTGCCAGCTTGTCCGCCACGGTCATCTCACTCATTCCTACGATAATAGCAGCTATCGTATCACTTGACCACTCAGTTCGCTGTCGTTTCTGGACGCGGCGAGAAACGCAGACGCGGCGGGTGTCGCCCTCCCGATCCCGCCCAGCGGCGGCGTCGTCGAGTTCCTGGCGGATCAGGGTTGGTTTCCCGCCGCCTCTCGGTCAAGGCGACGGGAAACCCCTCGACGCTCCGGGCAACGGCCCCACACGCTGCGCCTATCACCGACTGGTCGGGCAGCCCGGTGCCATCCGCAACCAACTCCGACAGCTCACGAGAGGCCCCGCGATGTCAATGACAGCCACTACCCCACAGCCGACCGACCTTGGGAAATGACACTGTTGTCGACCCCGCTGTCGGTCCGGAGCAGCACGTCATCGACCTGGATACCGCGCGGGCACTACGCGACCTTGTCGCTGAGCTGGCGCCCCGCGGGCGGCACCTGCTCCAGGCGCTGTTTACCGACAACCCCCGACCTACGCCGAGATCACCCGCGCCCCGGGAATCCCGATCGGCAGCATCGGGCAGCTGCGCGCGCGGTCCCTGCGCCAACTCCGACAGCTGGGCACCGAGCGGAACGTGCTCAAGCATCCATGAGAGCGTGCGTGGGCGGGTTATCAGGTGCTCAAGCATTCATGAGACCGCGGGTGGGTCAGAGTGAGCAGGAGGGTGGCTAGGTCGTGGGCGGCACGGGGGCGGCCTAGCTGGGTTGCTTGGGCGGCCATGTGCGCTCGCAGTTCGGCGTTGCCGAGCAGGTCGTCGAGGGCTTGCTGGAGATCTTGCGGGGTGGGGTGCTCGCCGAGCAAGGCACGAGCCGCGCCGGCTTGCTGGAGGTGCCGGGCGTTGTGTTCCTGCTCGTTGCCGCCGGTCGGGATCAGCGGGATGAGCACCGAGGGCTTGCCCAGCGCGGTCAGCTCGGCCAGCGTGCCGGCGCCGGAGCGGGACACCACCACATCGGCCAGGGCCAGCACGTCGGGCAGCTCCGCGCCGAGGAACTCGACCACCCGGTAGCGGCCGGCCAGCTCAGCGGGGAGCCGCTCGGCGCGGCGCCCCAGCTCGGCCAGTGAGCTGGGCCCGCACTGGTGCACCACGTTCGCCCGCCGCAACACCGTCTCGAGCACCGCCTCGACGAGGCGGTTGACCTGAACACTGCCTTGCGCCCCGCCCGTGACATAGACGGTGGGCAGGGCGGCGTCCCAGCCGGTCCAGCCCAGCGCTGTGACGCCCCGGGCGGCGTCGCCGGTGAGCAACTCGGCCCGGATCGGGTTGCCCGTGACCACCGCCCGGGCCCGCGCCGCCGCCGGCAGCAGCTCCACGGAACTGGCCGAGGACACCGCGATCACGCACGCACGGCGCGCCAACAACCGATTCGCCAGGCCCAGCCGGGTGGTCTGCTCATGCACCAGCAGCGGCGCTCCGGCCGCCTTGGCGGCCAGCCCGACCGGGACCGCCACATACCCCCCGGTGGACAGCACCACGTCGGGTTCCCACCCGCGCACCACCCGACGAGCCTGCACCAGCCCACAGGCCAGCCGCCCCACGTCGCGCAGGTTCTCCGTAGAGATCATCCGCAGTGGGTTGGCGGAGCGCCGCAGCTTGCCGGTGGACACCGCCTGGAAGGGCAGCGCCTCCTGCTCGGCGACGCGGGACTCCAGGCCGCCGGCCGAGCCCACGTAGAGCACCTCGAGCTCCACTCCCGCACCGGCCAGCAGCTCCCGAGTGGCTCGGATCGTGGTAATCGCCGGATAGGTGTGCCCGCCCGTGCCCCCGCCGGTGGCGATCAGGCGCAGCGGACGTCCCCGGGCGGCCAGCTGGCGCAGGGTCTGCTCCAGCGTCATGGTGAGCAGGGTCATGGTGAGTGTGGGCTCCCTGGGTGTGGCGGGGCGGGGTGATCGGGGCTTGATGGTACGGGGCAGGAGTTGGCGAGGCGGTACACGCGGTACTCGACCCGTGGCCCAGGAAGCACCCGGCCTTGTCCGATGAACACCGTCTGATTCACCCACGAGTACCTCGCGTCGCCGGTCTCCAGCCGGGGATCGATGAAGAAGTACTGCGCACCGAAGTCCGTTGGCGTGTCGCCACCACCAAGGATGGCCATGATCGCGGGGGTCATCTCCACCAGGCCGAAATACTGGACGTAGATCAGCGCCCCGTCGACCGTTTTCACGGTCACTCGGGTGTCGAGCCGACCGAATCCGTCCGGACCGACAAGCAGCCAGTCGGCGCCCGGGCGCACGATCGTGCCCTTGAGGCGATTTCCGGTGAACTGACCGCCCGTCACATCGGTGATCAGGCGCTGGCCGAACGGCCCGGGACCAACCGTGTCGACCCCGGCAAGGTCGACGCTGTATTCGAATTCCTGGATCAATTCTGGCATGGCATTCCTCTCGTGACACTTGTCATGACCGGATCAGACGATCTGCAGCACAGGATCCAGCCGAGACGACATCGCCGCTCGCGTGTCGTCGAGGACCGTACTGACAATGTCGTGGGCGCGGTCCACCAGTGAGGGCAGACCGAAGGTGAAGAACAGGCTGCCCGAGGCGAGATCGCCCAGCGCGTACAGTCTCGGGTCGGCCGCGCCGCCCGCGATCAGCTGGCTGGTCGCTCGTTGCACGTGCAGGCCACCGCGCGGATGCCGGTCGGCCACCCCGGCCGCGACGAGCGAGGCGATCAGCGGTTCGGCCCTGGGCGGGATTCCGCGTGCTGCGGCGTTCACCGCGTTGATCACAACGTCGGCCGTGTGCTCGCCGTCGTCGGCCATGATGGTGAACCCACCGTGGGTCGAGGCCTTGATGTGCCGGATGCCCGGGGTGATCTCGAGCTGGCCAGAGTCGAGCAGCTCGAGCAGGGTGGCCGCGCTGGCCGGCGGCATCGGGCAGCACAGGCTCATCAACCTGCGATAATGCCAGCGCAGCAGTTCTGCTTTGTCGTGCTCGGGCAGCAGCGGCCACACATCGGGCCCAGTGGCCGGCACCGCGCGCTGCAGGATACGCAGGGCCAAGCTGGGCGAGTCGACCTCGCCCAGCTGCCGGCGCAGCAGCCGCACCGGATCTTCCCGACCGATTGCCGCGATCTCGGTGGCCACCGAGTCAAGGCTCTCACCGGCGTCGGCGAGCTCGGTGCGCATCGTCGCGATCAGCTGCTCCAGCGTGACGATCTCGTTGCGCGCGGCGGCGGCGCGGAACTTCTCCGGGGTGAAATGGCGCAGCGGGTACGGTACCGGACGCTGCCGCACCCCGGGCAGCACGCCGCTGCGAGACAGCAACTGGATCCGGCTCTGGTGCCCGCGAGCCGCCAGCGCCAGCACCACGTCGACCGCGGTGAGCCCGCTGCCGATCACCCCGACGTCCCGCGTGGTGTCGATGCCGGTGAGCCGGGACGACAGCGGATAGGGATCGCGGACGAAGCCGGGCGCTCCGGCCAGGGAGTAGGTGTCGGCCGGCCGGCCGGCGCCGACGCACAGCACGGCGCGGCCGACGGTGACCCGCCGGCCGCGCGCGGTCTGGAGGGTCACCCGGTCCACGCCCGGTGTGGCGGAGTCCACCCGCTGCCGGATGAGGTCGATGCGCCAACCGCGCTCGCGCAGTCGGCTGAGCGCGGCGTGCGCCGACTGCTCGAGGTAGTCGCCGAACACCGCCCGCGGCACAAATCGCGCGCCGGAGAACGGATCCGCATGATCGGCACCCGAACCGGTCGTGCGGTCACGCATCTCCAGCCATCGCTGGAAGTGGCCGGTGTCCCCGAAGCGCACCGACATGCCCTCCGGCGGGATGTTCACCCGTGCGGTCCGCATGTCTGGCTGGAACGGTCGGCCTCGCCACAGGTGCGGGGACGGCTCGAACACGGTGATCCCGCCGGGTGCGCTGTCTGTCCGAGCCAGCGCGTCGAGCAGGCACACCGCCGAGGGGCCACCGCCGACGATGCCCATGTCGTTGAGGTGAGTCATGGCAGACACGCCCATATTCCTGGCTGAATAGGCTTCGGGGACGGGGTGTCGCCGGCTGTTTTCCATGCAATTCAGTGTGGATGGATGCCGGGCCGTTGTCGTCGGGGCGACCCCTGAAAATTGATGACCGCAGGAACGCCGCCACCGCTGGTTTAGTCAGGGTCTCCCCAGTGGTGTTGTCTTTCACGATGGAGTCAGCGATTATCACTGTCACGCGTGTGTACCAGTGTGCTCTCAGTACGCCGAGTTCTCTCCGTGTTATTTTATTTGTACACTTCTCAGGCTCGGAAGAATGGTGCAACCTTGAGGCGGGCTGGACAAAGAATCGTAATTGTGAATGTTGGAGAGAGTTTTTGCGCACTCCGCATTCGCCTGCACAGGGTAGTAGACGACATTGCTTCCCCGGTCGGACGGGTCACCCACACCCTCGTCGGTGACTGTCCAGGGGCCGTCTTTGGTGGCGACCGGAGCCGGACCCGCTGCCCCGACCGGGTAGTAGCTTCCGCCGTCCTCGTGCCTCGACAGTATCCAGAGCGTGTTGCCATCAAGTCCGGTGACACTGCCCACCAAGGGAACGTCCTGGCGCGGGGTGATCTCGGCGCCCACCGCCGGAGCAACGAACTCGACCTGGCCAGCTGGCCAGGTATCGGTGTGGTGTTGCCGTCTCCGGGCGTGGACAGAGTCGGTGGCTGGCCAGCTGGCGCCGCGGCTGCGGGCGGGGTGGCGGCGGGGTTTGTGGGCTCGTGACTGATCACGGCAGCGGCCACAACTCCTCCTGCGGTGATCAACGCACCCGCTACGGTGGTGATCAGAGCGATCCGCGAGCCCCTGGGCTCATCGCCGCTTCGCTCGCCTTGGCGCCTCCGTGGCGACCGCGAGTCGCCTCGTGAGCTGGGCCTTCCGGAGCGCATGATGACCTCCTTGACACGCGGCCACGCAGCGCGACCGAGCATACCCGCGTAGCTAGCTGTGGCGGCCGTGGTCGGGTCAGAAGGGGTTGTTGAAACCTGGCCGGGAGGAGTCGTCGATCTCCACGGGTGCAACCCCGTTCGGGGTGGTGTTGTCTTTCGCGGTGCAGCCGGTGGAACCGGCGGTTATCACTATCCCGCGCTTGAGTTTCGGGCCGAGGAATGTGTTCTTGCGTATGTTGACGTGCGGCCAGTGGCGCAGGCTCACCGCTTGGTCCCCAGTGGTCGCGCAGGTGTTGCCGATGAAGGTGATGGACTGGGAATTAACCGGGGCTTCGCTGTTGCCGCTCTCGTCACCGGTGGCGAGCAGGCAGTTCTCGCTGATGTTCTGGCAGGTGTTTCCCACGATCTCGACATCGAAGGTGGCGGGGTGGCCGGCGTCGAAGGTCCGGAAGCAGTTGTGCTGAGCGGAGCTCGGCGAGCCGCTGGGGGCGATGTCCCGGATCACGTTGCTGAGGATCCGGTGGCCAGTGCCGAAGAAGCGCACGCCATCGGCGTCGCCACCGTCGGTCGGCACTGTCGCGAGCACCAGATTCTCCCGCACAGTGATCCGCTGCCCGCTGACGAAAATGCCGGTCGTGGCGACGTGCGCCACCGTGTTCGACTCGATGGTGGAATCGATGCACGCGGCGCAGATGATCCCGCCCCGTTGGGTGTCCCGCACCGTGTTCTTCTGCGCCCTGATTCCGGTGCCTTCCAGCAGCAACTCACCTCCGCCGGTGATCGTGAAGCCCTGGACGACGATGTGGTTGGCGAGGATGTGCAGTTGATGGACGATGGTCTGCCCGTCAGAGACGAGGGTGATCGGCGCGTCGGCGGTGCCGGAGCGGGTCATCGTCAGATCCACATCGGAGAGATCGGTACCGAGGAAGCACAAGGTGTCTCCGGGAGCGGCGGCCGTGATCGCGGCCCGGGCCTGGGGGACGTCGCGGATCGCGCGGGTGCAGGGCTGGCCGGCGAAGGCCACGCCGGTGGTGAACAACCCCGCGCCGAGCAGCGCGGCGGAACACACCGACAGCGTGCGGGCGGCCGTCGTCACCGGCAGGACCCACCACTGTGCACGGAACCATCCATCGCAACAAGACTAACGCTCAGCAACCCCACTTAACCCTCCGCGCACCCCAGACACGCGGCAACCCGACCCCATATGGAGCCTTGTCGGCCTCAGAGGGCCCGAATAACCCCGATAAGGCTCCATGTCGGTGGGGCGGGGACGATGAGGTGGTGGGTGACGCGTGTGCGGGGGTTGATGTGGGGGGCACGTTCACTGATGTGGTGGTGCATGCCGCTGGGTGCCGGTCGCGGGCGGTGAAGGTGCCGACCACTCCAGGTGACCAATCCGTCGGGGTCCAGCGAGGGGTGGCGCAGGCGTGGCCCGGCGCGGCGTTGCGGCTGCTGCCGCACGGCACCACCACGGCCACCAACGCGGTGCTGGAGCGCTGTCTTGCCCGGACCGTCCTGGTGACCACCGACGGGTTCGCCGATGTGCTGGCGATCGCCCGGCAGGACCGGCCCGCGCTCTACGACCTGACTGTCACCCGCCCCGAGCCGCTCGTTCCGCATGAGCTGGTGGTGACCGTCCTGGAGCGGATCAGCCCGAGCGGCGAGGCGATCATCGCGCTGACCGACGAGGAGATCGACCGGGTGGTGAGCCAGGTGCGACGCCTGGAGCCGGAGTCTGTGGCGGTGAGCCTGCTGTTCAGCTACGCGGGGCAGGAGCACGAGCGGCGGTTGTGCGCGGCGTTGGCCGCGCTCGACGTGCCGATCACCCGGTCCAGCGCGCTGCTGCCAGAGTTCCGCGAGTTCGAGCGGGCCAGCACCTGCGTGCTCAACGCCGCCGTCGCGCCCGTGATGCGCCGCTACCTGTCCCACCTGACAGCCCGGCTGCCCGGCCCGACGATCACCGTGATGACCTCGGGCGGCGGCACTGCGGGCGTCGATTTCGTGGCGGCCGCCCCGGTGCACACGCTGCTGTCCGGTCCCGCCGCGGGTGTTGTCGCGGCCGGTGCCGTGGCGCGCCGCGCCGGTTTCCCGGACGCGATCGCCTTCGACATGGGTGGCACGTCCACCGATGTGTGCCTGATCCGCAATGGCCAGCCGGAGGTGTCGAGCTCCGGGTGGATCGCCGGGTGGCCGTTTCGCACCCCGGCGGTCGGGATCCACACGGTGGGCGCGGGCGGCGGGTCGATCGCCTGGGTCGACGCCGGTGGCGCGCTGCGGGTCGGCCCACGCTCGGCTGGTGCCGATCCCGGCCCGGCCTGCTACGGATTGGGAGGCACTGAACCGACGGTCACCGACGCGCACTGCGTGCTCGGCCACCTCGACCCGGAGCGAGAGCTGGGCGGGGGACTGCGGCTGGACCGCGAGGCGGCCGCGCGCGCCGTCGGCGCACTGCCGGAGCCGGCCGGTGGGGCACCCGGGATCCTCGCGGTGGTGCGGGCCACGATGGCCCGTGCGCTGCGCAAGGTCAGCACCGAGCGCGGTGTCGACCCGGCGGGACTGGCGCTGGTCGCCTACGGTGGCGCCGGCCCGCTGCACGCCACCGCGCTGGCCCGCGAGCTGGGTGCCCGCGCGGTGCTGGTGCCACCGGCACCGGGAGTGCTCAGCGCGCTGGGTCTGCTGCTCGCGCCGGCCCGCCATGAGGCGTCCCGGACGGTGATGGCGCGGGCCGATGACGACCTCACCGCCGCCTGGCGGGCGCTGGAGGCGCACGCCCGCGAGGAGCTGGAGCGCCAGGGTGTGGCGGGGGAGATCACCCTGTCCCGACTTGCCGACGCCCGCTACGCCGGCCAGTCCCACGAACTGCGGATCTCCGCTGACGATGAGTCCGACTCTGGGGCGGATTTGGCTGAGTCACTGCACCGCGCGCACCGGGAGGCCTACGGGTACGCCATCCCCGACGAGCCGATCCAGGTTGTCACGCTGCGGGTGGTGGCGCGGGGTGCACCGGTCTTGTCTGGGCCGCCAGCCGACTGGGATCAAGGCGAGCCCGCCCCGGAGCGAACTCGCGAGATCGGTATCGACGGCCAGGCCGCGCGGGCGCGAGTGGTGTCCCGCGCGAGTCTGGTAGCCGGCGACGAGGTCAGCGGCCCCGCGTTGATCGAGCAACCGGACACCACCACGCTGCTCGTCACCGGCGAGGTAGCCGTGGTCGACGACGCGGCCAACCTGGTGGTGCACCTGCCCGCCTGACCTGGCTGGATTGTGTGCGGCGAACCGTCAGCCGGTCATCAGTTGAGTAGGAGGCAGGTATCCCATTGGGAGGCGGGCGGCTTGTCGGCGGCGGCTGTGGAGAACGCGAGGGCAAGGCCCGTCGAACCTTCGAGGAGCCCTACGGCTGCGCCAGGGGGTTCGGGGGTCAGCAGCCGCTCGGCGAGATCGTGCAGTGGGGCGGTGAAGTCGAGTGCGCGGGCATCGGCGGCGATGTGCCAGGCCGTCTGGAACAGGCCGGCTGATCCGTGGCACAGGCTGCTGTCGGTGATCCGCCTCAGTTGTTCGGGGTCTGTGAGGCAACCGGTCAGCGCCCGCTCGGCCATGCGCTGCCGCTCGGTGTCGCCGATGGCCAGCCCCGCGAGTTGTTGGGCTCGGGCCAGTCCTGGGGTTCCGTAACACCAGGAGGGGCGCATCGGCCTGATGTGCTTCGGCCGCCCGAGCCGGGTTTCGTCGAGAGTGATCGTCTCGGGCCACCAGGGACCGGTTTCGTGATCCTGCCGCCAAGCGTCCAGCCATGAGCAGATTCGCTTGATGGCCTCGGCCTGGCCATCCGCGACGATGCCGCGCCGCATCGCGAGGGACAGCAACGCCAGGGGGCCGCTGATGCCGTGCGCCATGCCGAAGTTGCCGTGCCCACCGGGAAGGTTGGTTGATCTACGGCTGGTGCGGGCGAGGTCGGTCCACCAGCCGGGACGATCCGCAGCACCGAGTGGTTCGGTGAGTCGGACGAGATACTCCAAAACCTGCCGGATGAGATCACCGTTCGGATCGCGCCGCAGGAGGTGCGCGCCCAGGCCTGTCAACCCGTTGATGAGATCGAACTCGGCGAGCACCGGGTAGCCCCTGCGGTCGATGCGTGCGTGCGCCTGATCGAGGCGGCGGCGGATGACGGCGGCGACCCTGATGGTCAACCAGAACGTCCGAATCCACCGCCCCGAGCGTAAGCGCCGCTTGACCAAACACGATATGGAACCGATGATTACCCTTGTAGAGAATCTGTTGTCTCTCCATGCGAGCCTGAACACCCACTTCGATGTCGTTAGGAAGACCGTGAAATTCGATCACCCGGGAGAGTATCGCTTCGGCGTACTCGGCCGTTTGCTGGATTCCAGGGATCATGAGCGGCTCGAATACGCGGAACAACTTGGTCTCCGCCTCGAATCGGATGCTGTCCCGCTGTCGCCGCTTGGTTCCTGACGCAAGTTGTCGTCTCCACTCCACGTACATCGTGTCGATCGATCGAACTGTGGCAACGAGATCGGAAATTTGATCATGGACATGGCAATGCTCGCACCAAATGCGAATATCGTCCTCGGAAGCGTTCTGAACTCCGTGTTCCAGCTTGGATATCTTGGTGAAATGCCAGCCTGTAAGACCGGCGAGCGCCCTGCCCGTCAAGCCGGCATCCATCCTGATTTCCCTGAGACGGGCGCCAAGAGCCTCGCGGGCTTGACGGGCAGGGTTAGATGACGCATAGGTCATCGTGCCGCATATTCGGCGTAGGACACCGCCCGCGACCAGACCTGATTGCACACAACCCGGTACTGCCTGATGAGGTCTGGATCGTATTCACAGGCGAACCCACCCGACCCACCTTCGGGCTTAAGGAGACTCAGTACTAGCCGATCGTCATCAAACAGCCAGCAGTCTTCCGCCGGAAGGACAATTCCCTCGGCGTGGGCCGCGGGAGATAACGAATATCCTCTCCAGCATCAATACTCCACCAGATGGCCGCGGCCATGGCGCGGCGGCTGCAGGAGGCGCTGCAGCACGGCAGTTACCAGTCCCAAGTGGGCCGCGAGCTGCAGGCTGTCACCGCCGCGACCGCGGAGCACGCGGCGTGGTTGGCCTACGACGCCGGGTGGGCGCAGCGGGCGCGGCAGTGGTGGCTGGAGACCTGTCATCTCGCCGACCTGTCCGGTATCCCCGACTCGCGGGTGACCGCACTGGCCTCCATGACGCCTTTCGCCGCCGCAGCCCGCCAGCTACTGCCCGCCTCGGCGTGACCATCCGAGTAGCACGGCCTCGTTAGGCCTCGGCTCCGGCGGGGGCTTCGCTGGCGTTTGCTGGCACCTCGGGGGTGGCCGCAGGCTCGGGCTGTTGCTGCGGGTCGGCCTCGTGGCTGCGTTGCTGGGTGTCCCGCACGGCGAAGCGCACGACAGCCGCCAGAACGCCGATGGCCGCGATGATCTCGATGACGATGACTGTGCTCATGACGAGCTTTCACACTCCTTCATTTCACTAATAGTGACCCATCCGCTACAGGGCAGCGCATACCATACGCCCGGTCAGCCGGGTGACTCGTGGTGGGTTCGATCACAGGTGCAGGCGGGCGAAGAGCAGCGCCTCGGTCAGCAGGGCGCGGCGCTCCGGGCGGGTGCGGGCCCGGCGGGTGCTCACCTCAAGCACCACCGTGCCGGTGAACCCGCGCTCCACCAGCGCCTGGCACACCTCGGCGCACGGCTGGGTGCCCCGGCCGGGCACCAGGTGCTCGTCCCGGGGGGCGCCGCTGCCGTCGGTCAGATGCAGGTGCGCCAAGGCCGACCCCATCCGCTGGGCCATCGCCACCGCGTCGACGCCAGCCGTGGCGGTGTGTGAGAGGTCCAGCGTGTAGTGCGAGTACCCGACGTCGGTCGGGTCGGGTGAGGGCAGATAGCTGGAGACCGTCAGCCGGCCGCGGCGCACCGGGAACATGTTCTCCACCGCGATGGTGAGCCCGGAGATGTCTTCCAGCGCGGCGATCTGCTCGGCGAAGCCGGTGGCGTAGTCGCGCTGCCAGCGAAAAGGGGGGTGCACTACCACCACACCCGCACCCAGTTCGGCGGCCGCCTGCACACTGCGGTCCAGACGAACCACCGGATCCGCCCCCCACACCCGCTGGGTGATCAGCAGGCAGGGGGCGTGCACGGCGAGCACCGGCATCCGGTGGCGAGTCGCCAAATCCGCGAGGGCGGTGATGTCCTGGCTGACCGGATCGCCCCAGACCAGCACCTCGACGCCGTCGTAGCCGAGTTCGGCGGCCAGTTCGAAGCCCACCGAGAGTGGTTCGGGCCACACCGAGGCGGTGGACAGAGCAACCCGGATGGAGTGGGCCTGCTCGGAGGCCATGGCCACCAGCTATCGGTTGACAAGCAGCAGCGCCGCCGGGGAGACCGTGACGAACAGGCCGACGAGCACCGCGATCACCGTCGTCTGCAGATCCTCGGTGCGCCGAACCCGGCGCACCACCCAGACCAGCCCAGTGATCATGGCCAGGGCAACGACCAGCGCCACCACCGCGTTCCATTGCCAAAGCCACTCGCAGATCAGCCACAACGCGCCGCCGCCGCCGACGCCGATCCCGACCTGGCCCACCATCACGGCCCAGTCCCACAACGGAGATCCGGACTCCTGCGTCTGGGACTCCTGGTACTCCGGTGTCTCACACTCCGGTGGGTGAGCCGCATCGGTGGCATTTCCGCGCGGTTCAGCAAGGGTGGCGTTGCTCAGCCGGGGAACAGGGTTCACCGGCGGTGAATCAAGCCGTGGCAACCGCTCGGTGACAGGGCCGTCGAGCAGGCCGATCCGGCCCAGCGGTCCCCGCTCGGCGAACAACGGCGGGATAACCGGCACGACCGGCGCCGTGGCGGCGTTCGCCGTGGGCCCAGGGCCCTCGGCCGCCCGGCGGTGTCGCCGCCCAGGAGCCGGGGATGCCTCGCCGTATCGAGCCAGCAGTTCAGCCACGGTGAATTGGGCCCGCTCTTCGGGCTCGCTACTGCTCCTCATGATTTCTTAGCGTGCACCCCGGGTCGCTGTGCGTCTAGTCCGTCGAGGTGGACGGCGCTCCTGCTGCGCCGTCCGGTCGATTCGGTCCAGCCAGTCCAACTTCCGCAGGATCACGCCTTCCCGCAACGCCCACGGGCAAAGATCCATTTCGTCGACGCCCAGAGCGCGCATCGTGGCCTGGACCACCAGGGCCCCGGCGACAAGTTGGTGGGACCGGCTGGCGCTGACGCCCTCCAGTTCGGCCAGATCCTCGGCACTCATCCGGGAAATGAAGGCGATCACCTGGCGCAGGCCGGCGTCGGTGAGGGTGCGCCGGACCCGTGGGCCCGCCGAGGAGGGCGCGGCACCGCTGAGCCGAGCCAGCGACCGGATCGTCTTCGAGGTGCCCACCACTCGGTCCGCTGCGCCGACAACGCGCAACTGTCGGGTCGGCTCCACGAGCTGCTCGACGATGTGCTCGCGCAAGGTCTCCAGCTCACGGCGGCGGGGCGGGTCGTGTGTGAGCCAAGATCGGGTAAGTCGACCGGCGCCCAGCGGCAGGGACACCGCCACGTCAGGTTCCTCGTCCACCCCGCTGGCGATCTCCAGTGACCCGCCACCGACGTCCACCATCAGCAGCCGCCCAGCCGACCAGCCACACCATCGGCGGACCGCGAGAAACGTGAGGCGGGCCTCCTCTTCGCCAGAGAGGACTTCCAGCTGGACCCCGGTCTCGGCGTGAACCCGCTTGAGTACCGCGAGGGAGTTCGAGGCGTCGCGCGTCGCGGAGGTGGCGAAGGCCATCAGATCCTCGCAGCCCATCGCGGACGCCGACGCGAGCGCCTCGCGCACGGTGCGGACCAGGTGATCCGCCCCGTCACGGGTGATCTCCCCGCGAGCGTCCATCTGCTCCGCCAACCGCAGCACCGACTTCTCTGACGTCTGGGGCAGTGGCGGGCCGCCATGGTGGGCGTCCACCACCAGCAGGTGGACGGTATTAGAGCCCACGTCGAGCACACCGAGCCGCACGAGAGGCCAGGCTACGCCGCGACGGGGCTCAGCTGTCGTACTTATAGCCAAGTCCGCGGACGGTGAGCAGGTGCCGGGGCGCGGAGGGATCCCGTTCGATCTTTGAGCGTAAGCGCTTGACGTGCACGTCCAGGGTCTTGGTGTCACCGACGTAATCCGCCCCCCATACTCGATCGATGAGCTGACCGCGGGTGAGCACCCGGCCCGCGTTGCGCAGGAGGTATTCGAGCAGGTCGAATTCCTTCAGGGGCAGCCCCACCTCGCGGCCGGCCACGACGACGGTGTGCCGCTCGACATCCATCCGCACGGGCCCGGCCTCCAGCACCACCGGCCCGGCGCCGACGCCCGCGGCCGGATTGTCCGGGCCCTCGTGACCGCGGCGCAGCACCGCGCGGATCCGCGCGATGAGCTCTCGGGCCGAGTAGGGCTTGGTGACGTAGTCGTCGGCGCCGAGCTCGAGGCCCACCACCTTGTCAATCTCGCTGTCCCGCGCCGTCACCATGATCACTGGCACGGCGGAACGGGCTCGCAGTTGCTTGCAGACATCGGTGCCGCTCATCCCGGGAAGCATCAGGTCGAGCAGCACGATGTCGGCTCCGTTGCGGTCGAACTCCTCCAGCGCCTCGGAGCCGGTGGTGGCCACCGCCGGTGTGAAGCCCTCTTTGCGGAGCAAGAACGCCAGCGGGTCCGCGAAGTCGTCCTCGTCCTCGACGATCAGCACTCTGATCATGGTTATCCTCCCACGTACTCGGGTGTCGATAACGCGTGCGACGTGTCGTGTGGGCTGTCCGGATGCGCGGGAATCCGCAGGGTGAAGGTGGATCCGGTGCCTGGCTTGCTCCAGAGCCGCACGTCACCACCGTGGTTGGCGGCGACGTGCTTGACGATCGCCAGCCCCAACCCGGTGCCGCCGGTGGCTCGGCTGCGCGCTTGATCGATGCGGAAAAACCGTTCGAACACCCGTTCCTGGTGCTCGTGGGCAATGCCCGGGCCCCGATCGGTGACGGCGATCTCCACGAACCCGTTCGCCAGTCGCCTGCTGACCGTCACCGGGCTGCCTGCTAGCGAGTAGGACACCGCATTGTCAAGCAGGTTGGACAGCGCGGTGACCAGCAGCGTCGCGTCACCGCTCAGCAACAGCTCACTGGGCGGGTCGACAGTGATCGCAACGTTGGCCGATTCGGCGACCAGCCGGCAACGGTCCAGCGCCGCCCGCACCACCGTGTCCACCTCGACCGTGGCCAGCTCGGGCAGCCGTTCGGCACCCTGCAATCGGGACAGCGCGATCAGTTCGGTCACCAGGGTGCCCAACCGGTTGGCTTCGTTGAGGATTTTGGTGCCGAACCGGCGCACCTCGTGGGGGTCCTCGGCGGCGTCCAGCACCGCCTCGGCGAGCAGCGCCATCGCCCCGACCGGGGTCTTCAGCTCGTGGCTGACGTTGGCCACGAAGTCCCGCCGGGTCGCCTCGAGCCGGACCGCGTCCGACTCGTCGGACGCGTCGATCACGGTGAAGCCCTCACCCAGCGGCCGGACTTCCCCGAGCACCGCGGTGGGCCCACGACCGGCTCGCGCGGTGCCGTCCAGTGGTGAGAGATCAACCCGGATCACCTCGCCGGTGTCGCGCACCTGCTCGGCGGCTTTGCGCGCACGTTCATCCGGGCGCGAGTCACGCACCAGGCCCAGTTCCAGGGCCGGCGGGTTGGCCAGCACCACGTCGCCCAGCTGGTCGAGCAGCACCACGCCGTTGTGCGAGGAGAGCACCACCCGCTGGACCAATTCAGCGACCGTCGCGCTGTCCCTGGGCGGCGGTGTCGCCGGCGTGCGGGCCCGCCGCCCGATCAGAATCCCCACCGCCAACCCAAGCAGCAGAGTGCTGATCGCGGGGACCATGACAGCGGTGAGGGTCACCTGTCAATCGTAGCCACCGGACCGGGTGTCACTCCTAGCCCCGACACACTCCGAGTGACGAAAACCACCGACATTTGGGTGAATCTTCGCCTTTCGTTCACCGTTGGTTCATCCATTATCGCCATGCCGGACATCCGGACTGGTGAACTACCGGCCCTGCTCGGCGACCCTGGCGATGGCGTCGACCGCCGCGTCGGGATCGAGGTAGGTGCCGCCCGGAGTGACCGGCCGCAGGTGGTCATCGAAGTCGTACCGCAGCGGGATGCCTGTCGGGATGTTGAGGCCGACGATGGTCGCGGGGTCGATCCCGTCCAGGGTCTTGATCAACGCGCGTAACGAGTTTCCGTGCGCGGCCACCAGTACGGTGTGTCCGGCCCGCAGGTCGGGCACGATCGACGCTTCCCAATACGGCAGCAGCCGGGCCACCACGTCGGCCAGGCACTCGGCCCGAGGGATCTCGACTCCCGCGTAGCGTGGGTCGCCGTCCTGGCTGAACTCGCTGTCATGCTCGATCGGTGGTGGCGGGGTGTCGTAGGAGCGGCGCCACAGCATGAACTGCTCAGCGCCGTACGCCTGGCGGATCTGCGCTTTGTCCAAGCCTTGCAGCGCGCCGTAGTGCCGCTCGTTGAGCCGCCAGTCGCGGCGCACGGCGATCCAGTGCCGGTCGGCGACGTCGAGCGCGAGATGGGCGGTGCTGACCGCGCGGCGTAGCAGCGAGGTGTGCACCACGTCAGGCAACAGCTCGGCCTCGCGCATCAGCTCACCGCTGCGCACGGCCTCGCGCTCACCGCGAGCCGACAACGGTACGTCCACCCAGCCGGTGAACAGGTTCTTGGCGTTCCACTCGCTCTCGCCGTGGCGGAGCAGGACCAGGGTGCCCAAGCTCATGGTCGACAGCCTGCCAGGTGCCGCCAACCGCTCTTCCGTGAGGTCCGGGCACCCAGGGGTGAGTCACCCGATGTTTGATCACTCAGAGTGGTCGATTCAGCTTCAACTAAATGGCCCGAACGGGTGCTGGCCGTGACTGACCGATTACCCGTACATTAACCTACGACGGCGGTGTGTTGAACCTTTGCTGACATCCCCACCGTCGTTGCAGGGAACCGCTGGTCGCCCGCTTCCCCCGCCCCCCGGGAAAGGCTGGTTGCGCAGCGGTTCCCTGCCTGGGGTCCTGGGGTCCGCTGCCCAGCGTCACCCCTTGCGGGCTGCGTGCCGACCGCCGAAGGTGCCTGGAAGCCCACCCTCGTAGAGGTACTTGGCTTCTTCGGCGACTTCGCGGGTCAGGCACGGCCACGCCGCCGCGACGCCGTCCTCGTCGCGGCAAGCGCAGCAGCGACCTTGCGGGTCAGCCACATGCGCGGTCAAGGCGCTGCGCCACATGTCCGGCAATTCGGCCAGGATAGCTGCCATGCCCATGTTCATCTACCTCCCAGAGATCGGTGCAGCCTACATGTCGCGGTTGCCGTCCCAGACGTTACTCGGTGCTCACGATGTCTTCCGCCAGTGCGGTCGGTCGAGACCTCCACCCCTGAACGGATCACTGCGTGGATACCGGGATGGGGAGTAGGCCAATCGGGTATACCGGGAATCAAATACCGCATAGGCCTTGAGATTCGCTGGGCCGGCTGAGAGGGTTTCACCGCTCGCCCCGTCGCTCCCACCCTAACTTCCGGCGGGTGAGCAGAAGCCCGCGGTTCGTCATCCCCCCGCCGGACCGCGGCCCGCCAGGATCTCTGGGTTCCCCCACCCAGGATGATCCGCCTACGCGGGACAACGAGTGGCGGGGTGAGCCCGGGCGTGCGACTCCCCCCTCTCCCTCCCGGGCCCGCCCCGCCACCAACATCAGATTCAGCGAACCAGGTGTTCGAATGCCGCAAGGTTGTGCAAGGGCTCTCCACGGGCCACCCGCCAGGCCCATTCCCGTCTGATCGAGGAGGCGAACCCGAGCTCCAACAGGGTATTGAAGTCACCATCAGCGGCCTCGAGCACTTGACCCAGCACTCGGTCCAACTCATCGGCGGTCAACCCGTGATGGGGCAGGCGGCCGATGAGGTAGATGTCACCAGCTTTGTCCAGCGCATAGTGCACGCCATACAGCCTCGTGTTGCGGCGCAGCAGCAGACGGTAAACATCTTCGTGCGCCTCGTCGGGACGCCGGCATACGAAAGCTTCCACCAGCACCCCATGCTGGCCGACCAGCACCCAGCAGGTGGTCCGCAATTTCTTGGTGCCCGGCAGAGTGATGCTGAAGCTACCCGGCCCAGGATGTTCGTGCGCCAGCCCGGCCGCCGCCAGCACCCCAGCGATGACCTGATCCAGCTGCCCTGGGCTATTCAACGGCACTGGGTGGTTCACACCGCCACCTCGCGCGCCAAGGCATCCACCCGGTAGGTGGCCGTCGCGTCGGCGTAGACACCCAGCAGCGCCGCTGTGGTGCGCTCCCAGGAGAACCGCGGGGCATGCCGGACCGCACCAGCCGCCAGTTTCGCGCGCCGCCGCGGGTGCAGCGCGACGGCGGACAGCGCGTCGGCCCAGTCGGCTGGGTGGTGGCTGCCCACCAACTGACCGGACACGCCATCAGCCACCGCCACTGGCAGGCCGCCCACCGCGGCGGCGACCACCGGTGTGCCGCACGCCTGCGCTTCCAGCGCAACCAGGCCGAACGACTCGCTGTAGCTGGGTACGGCCACCACATCGGCGGCGCGATACGCCTCGACCAGCGCCGAACCCCTCTGTGGAGGAGCGAACACGACCCGCTCCGCGATCCCCAACTCGGCTGCCAGCTGGTGCAACACGGCGGGCTCGGCCAGTCCGTTGCCCGAGGGTCCGCCCACCACCAGCACCCGCAGCCGCTCGCGCAGCGCCGGGTCACGGCGCAGCATCTCGGCTGCGGCGCGCAACAGCACGTCTGGCCCCTTGAGTGGCTGGATGCGGCCGATGAAGGCGAGCACTACGCCGTCGCGTGGCAGGCCCCACCGAGCCCGGGCGGCGTCCCGGGATCCCGGCGTGAAGAGCTCCAGATCGACTCCCGGCGCGATGGTGGCGGTGCGGGCCGGGTCGGCGCCGTAGAGCTCCACGAGTTGCGTGGTCTCGGCCGGCGTGTTCGCGACCAGCCGGTCAGCCTCAGTCACCACCTGCTGCTCGCCGAGCACCCGCGTGTGTGGCTCCGGAGCATCGCCGTGGGCCAGCGCGGCGTTCTTGACCTTGGCCAAGGTGTGGGCGGTGTGCACCAGCGGGACTCCCCAGCGATCCCGGGCCAGCCAGCCGACCTGGCCGGACAGCCAGTAGTGCGAGTGCACCAAGTCGTAGTAGCCCGGTTCGCGGTGTGCCTCGGCCCGCAGCACCCCGGCGGTGAAAGCGCACAGCTGCGCGGGCAGGTCGTTTTTGGCCAGGCCCTCGTAAGGCCCGGCCGCGATGTGCCGCACGGTGACACCCGGCGTGAGCTCCACCACCAGGGGCAGTTCGGAGGAGGTGGCTCGGGTGAAGATCTCGACCTCGACGCCACGGCGGGCTAGTCGCGTCGCGGTCTGCACGATGTAGACGTTCATCCCCCCCGCATCGCCAACCCCTGGCGACTCCAACGGCGAGGTGTGCACAGACAGCACCGCCACCCGCCGCACCACCACCCCATCCCTCCCCTCCCACCCCCGCCCCGCATTCAGCGGGCTCAGCGGGGTAGTAG
>JBDTAX010000094.1:0-14982 GCA_039924425.1 Pseudonocardiaceae bacterium | reverse complement strand
AGAGGGCACGCGATCGTTACGCTCCGCGCGGTGTCGATACGCCGTGTTGCCGTGGGCGCTGTAGTGGCGATGTTTGCGCTGACTGTTCCGCTCGCCGCCGCCGCGGCGCCAGAACCTCCCGCTACGTTGTCGGCCTACCGGGTGCCGGGGTTGAACAACCCGACCGCGCGCTCGATGGTGGCGCGTCAGGGTGTGGACGTGCTCGGTGGTGGTCGGGACTATCTGGAGGTTCGGGCCACGCCCGCGCAGGCGGATCGGTTGCGCGCCAGCGGGTTGCGGCTGCTCCCCCTGCTGACGGCGGCACCACTGCCGGGGCTGCCCGGGCTGGTGGCACCGGGCGAGTTTCCGATCGGTTACCGGGGCTATCACACGTACCGCAGGCTCACCGCTGAGCTGGACGCACTGGCCACCGCGCACCCTCACCAGGTTTCAGTGTCGAGCTACGGCCGGTCGGCGCAGGGTCGACCGCTGTTGCTGGTGAAGATCAGCGACGAGGTGCGCGGCGACTCCCGCAAGCCCGAGGTGCTGTTCAGCTGCGCGCAGCATGCCCGTGAGCACATCACCGTCGAGATGTGCCTGCACATCGTGCGGCGGTTGGCGCAGGGCTACGGCACCGATCCGGCGATCACCCAACTGGTGAAGTCGAGGACGATCTGGGTGATGCCGATGGCCAACCCGGACGGCGCCGAGTACGACATCTCCACCGGGCTGCTCGCGCTGTGGCGCAAGAACCGCCAGCCGACCCCGGGGAGCACCGCGATCGGCACCGACCTCAACCGGAACTGGGGCGACGAGTGGGCCTGCTGCGGCGGGTCGAGCTCCGACCCCGGCAACGACGCCTACCACGGCAGCGCCCCGTTCTCCGCTCCGGAAACCGCGCAGCTGCGGGACTGGGTGGACAGCCGGGTGATCGGGGGCGTGCAGCGGATCACCGCCCACATCGACTTCCACAGCTTCTCCGAGCTGGTGCTCTGGCCCTACGGCTTTACCACCAATGACACCGGCCCCGGCCTGGACAGCTCCGACGCGGCGGTTTTCCGCGCGCTCGGCGAGCGGATGGCCGCCACCAATGGCTACACCCCAGAGCAGTCCAGCCACCTCTACGTCACCGACGGCTCCATCGGCGACTGGATGTGGGAGCGGCACCACATCTGGTCGTACACCATGGAGATGTACCCGACCAGCCTGACCCAAGGCGGTTTCTACCCACCGGCGAACGTGATCGACCGCGAGACCGCCCGCAACGACGCGGCGGTGGACCTGCTGCTGCGCTACGCCGACTGCGTCCCACGGATCATCGGCGCGCACTGCGCCGCCCACTAACGCTCGGTTTAGAGCGGGTGCAGGGCCAGTTTGGTACCAAGGCTGGAGGCTAGGTGGGCCAGGTCTTCGGGATCGCTCGTGACCACCGGCGCACCGAGCTGGGTCGCGATGACCAGCAAAAATGATACGATCCCTGATCCAAGATGATACCTTCATCTAAGACAGAGATACTATATGTGCAAATCACAGGTCGAATCAGCTAATCAACGCCGGGTGGAGCCATGATCTACCAGACCCCGCCGCTGGGTCCTGAGGAGCAAGCCGCCCTCACGGCGATCGATCGCGTGCGCAAGCAGCTTCGGTTCAGCACAGCGGAGCCCCGTCGCTGGGTGGGCTCCGTGCGGCGCGTCCTGGCGGCCCGTGCCATTCAGGGGTCCAACAGCATCGAGGGCTACAACGTCTCCGTCGAAGACGCTATCGCCGCCATCGAGGGCGAAGAGTTGATCGACGCCAGCGCGCTCGACCGCCAAGCGGTGTCGGGGTACCGCCGCGCCATGACCTACGTCATCGGTCTGGCCAAAGACGATCATTTCGAGTACAGCACAGCTCTGCTGCGCAGCCTCCACTTCATGATGACGGAGTGCTCCCTCGGCGCCTGGCCCGGGCGGTGGCGACCCGGACCGATCTGGATTCGAAACGACACCACCGACGAACTGGTTTACGAGGCGCCGGAACACGAGGTCGTGCCACAGCTTGTCGGGGAGCTGGTCGAGGAGCTGGAGTCTGACGGCATCACACCGGTGATTGTGCGGGGCGCGATGGCCCATCTCAACCTCGTCATGATCCATCCTTTTCGCGACGGCAACGGCCGGATGTCTCGCTGCCTCCAGACCCTCGTGCTGGCCCGCGAGCGGATTCTGGCCCAGGAACTCAGCAGCATCGAGGAGTACTTGGGCCGGAACACAGAGGCCTACTATCGGGTCTTGGCGCAGGTCGGGGAGGGTTCCTGGCACCCGGGCAACGATGCGCGCCCTTGGGTGCGGTTCTGCCTGGAAGCACACTACGTCCAGGCAGAGAGCGTGCTGCGACGCATCCGGGAGTCGGGTGAGGTATGGATCGAGATCGAGAAGCTTCGTCACGAGCACCGACTGCCGGAGCGCGTATCAGCCGCGCTCTTTGACGCCGCGATCGGGCTGAGAGTGCACAATGCGGGCTATCGGGCGCTGCTCCGAGGCTGGGATGAGGAAATCTCGAACCAGGTCGCCACGACTGACCTCCGGGCGATGGTCAACGCTGGCCTCCTGCGGGCGCATGGCAGGAATCGCGGTGCATACTACGACGGCGCCAACCCATTGCGTGAAATCGGCAACCGAGCTCGACGCTCCCGGCGACCGATCGACACCGCAACGCTGTTCGACCCAGCAGCCCATTGATCCAGCTCACCAGAGATCCAGGCCGAGGTCCAGGGCCGGAGCGGAGTGGGTGAGGGCGCCCACCGACAGGTAGCGCACCCCGGTTTCGGCGTAGGCCCGCGCGCGATCCAGTGTCAGCCCGCCGGAGGCCTCCAACTCGGTACCCGAGCCGGCGGCGCGGCGGACCGCCTCGGCGCACTGCGGCACGGTCATGTTGTCCAGCAACACCAGTGACACCCCTGCGGCCAGCGCCTCGTCCAGCGCCGCCAGCGTGTCGACCTCCACCTCCACCCCGACTTCCACCCCACAGGGCAGCGGGGCCACAGCCCGGACGGCCGCAATGGCCGCGGTCACCGAACCCGCGGCGACCACGTGATTGTCTTTGATCAGCATCGCGTCCCCGAGCCCCATCCGGTGGTTGACCCCGCCGCCACAGCGCACCGCGTACTTCTGCAGCACGCGCAGCCCGGGGAGGGTTTTGCGGGAGTCGCGGATCGACGCGCCGGTGCCGGCCACCGCATCCACCCACGCCGCGGTAGCGGTGGCCACTCCGCAGAGGTGACACAGCAGGTTGAGCGCGGTGCGCTCGGCGGTGAGCAGACCGGCCACCGGGGCGCGCACGGCGAGCGCGACGTCCCCTGCGGCGAGCCGGTCGCCGTCCCGGCGCTGGGCGGTGACCTCGTATCCGCCCGTACCGAGCACCGCGTCGAGTACCGCCAGGAACACCGGCACTCCGGCCAGCGTGCCAGCTCGGCGTGGCGAGACAGTCGCCGTCGCGACGGCTCCGGCGGGCACGCAGGCCGCGGTGGTGGCGTCGGGGCCGTAGCGCAAGTCTTCTTCCAGCGCGACGCTGATGATCCGGTGCACCTCGCCGGCATCAAGGTCTGAACTCACGCCACCCCGCCCACCCGCATCGGCGAGGCGATCATCGGGGCGTCGTCGCCGTCGAGCACCACCGCGACGGCGCGCCGCCAGTGCGCCGAGGCCCGCGGGTGATCGGTGCGCAGGTGGCAGCCGCGGCTTTCGGTGCGCGCGCTTGCGGCGGCGAGCACGGCGGCCGCGGCCAGGGTGAGCCCGACGTCCTCGGCGTCGCGTGGGGTCCGCAGCCGCCGCTGTGCGGTGGTCCGCGCGACCGCCGAAGCGGCGGCCAGCCCGGCGGCGTCGCGCCCGATGCCGGCGTGCGCACTCATCGCGCGGCGCACCGCGTCGCGATCAGCCACCGGGTACACCTGGCGGGGCGGCAGCGGCGGGCCGGGGCGCGGGGACACCGCGAGGTCAGCGGCCACCGCCTCGGCGACCCGCTGCCCCATCACCAACCCCTCCAGCAGGCTGTTGGAGGCCAGCCGGTTCGCGCCGTGCAGGCCGGTCCGGGCCAGCTCCCCCGCGGCGTAGAGTCCGGGCACCGTGCTCCGGCCGCTGATGTCAGTGACCACACCGCCACACTGGTAGTGCGCGGCCGGCGCCACCGGAATCGGCACCCGGCCCGGATCCACGCCGAGCGCCATGCACGCCGTGTACACCGTCGGGAATCGACGGCGGAACTCCGCGCCGCCCAAACGGGTGGCATCCAGGTTAGTGGCGTCCAGCAGCACGTGGTCGGTACCTGTTTGGGCCATCCGGCTGGTGATCGCGGCGGCCACGACGTCCCTCGGCGCGAGACCGCCGAGGGGATGTACCCCGGTCATCACCGGGGAGCCGGTGGTGTCCAGCAGCACCGCGCCCGCGCCCCGGATCGCCTCGGTGACCAGCGGCTGGCGGCCCCGCGAGCCCGCGCCGACGTGCAGCACCGTCGGGTGGAACTGGACGAACTCCAGATCAGCGGTCATCGCCCCGGCCCGCAACGCGAGTGCGAGCCCGTCGCCGGTGGCGCCATCGGCATTGGTGCTGAGGGCGTAGAGCTGGCCGAGGCCGCCGGTGGCGAGCAGCACAGCCCGGGCCCGCAGCACACCCGCGCCGTCCCCGAGCAGCGCGAGCCCGGCCACCCGGCCGGCGTCATCACGCAGCACCTCGGTGACCGGCTGTCCCGCCAGCAACGGCAACCTCTCACCACGGGCCGCGCCCACCAGCGCCCGCTCGATCTCGGCTCCGGTGGCGTCACCGCCGGCGTGAATCACCCGGAAGGCCCGATGCCCGCCCTCCCGGGCGCGCTCCAAGCCCCCAGGGCCGGTGTCGAAGACGGCGCCGCGGGCTCGCAGCGCGCTGACCGCGGCCGGGCCGGCGACCAGGATCTCCCGGACGGCGAGCTCGTCGCACAGCCCACCGCCGGCCGCCAGGGTGTCCGCCACGTGCGCGTCGACGCTGTCACCGCTGCCAGGCAGCACCACCGCGACACCGCCCTGCGCCCACCGGGTGTTGCAGTCGTCCACCGCGGTCTTGGTCACGGCCACCACCCGCAGGCCGAGCTCGGCGGCGCGCAAGGCCGCGGTCAGCCCGGCGACGCCGGTGCCCACCACCGCGAGGTCCACACTGAGCTGCCGGTTCGTCATTCCTCTCCACCCGGCTGCCCGATCGAGATCATACGCAGCACCGCGCCCCGGGCCCGCCGCGCGACCTCGTCCGGGACGCTCACTTCGTCCACACCCTCGCGCAGCGCGCGCAGCAGCGCCGCCGGAGTGATCATCTTCATGTATCGGCAGGATGCCCGGTCGTTCACCGCGCGGAACTCAACCCCGGGAGCCGCCCGCCGCAGCTGGTGCAGCATGCCGATCTCGGTGGCCACCAGGACGTCGCGAGCCTTGGTCGTTCGGGCGGCCTCGAGCATGCCTCCGGTGGACAGGATGCGCACCCGCTCGGCGGGCACCGCACCCGCGCCGGCCAGGTACAGGGCGCTGGTCGCGCAGCCGCATTCCGGGTGGATGTAGAGCTCGGCCGCAGGCGCGGCGGCGACCTTCGCGGCCAGCTGGGCGCCGTTGATCCCCGCGTGCACATGGCACTCCCCGGCCCAGATGCGCAGGTTGGCCCGGCCGGTGACGCGCCGCACGTGCGCGCCGAGGAACTGATCCGGCAGGAACAGCACCTCCCGCTGTGCGGGGATCGAGTTGACCACCTCGACAGCGTTGGATGAGGTGCAGCAGATGTCGGTCTCGGCCTTCACCTCGGCGGTGGTGTTCACGTAGGACACCACCGCGGCGCCCGGGTGCTCGGCCTTCCAGTCCCGCAGCTGCTCGGCGGTGATGGAGTCGGCCAGCGAGCAGCCCGCCCGCGCGTCCGGGATCAGCACCGTCTTGTCCGGCGCGAGGATCTTCGCGGTCTCGGCCATGAAGTGCACGCCGCAGAAGACGATGGTGCGCGCCGCGCAGTCGGCGGCGATGCGGGACAGCGCGAGTGAGTCCCCGACGTGGTCGGCGATGTCCTGAATCTCGGGGAGCTGGTAGTTGTGCGCGAGCAGCACCGCGTCGTGTCGCCGGGCGAGCTCACGCACCTCCCGGCGCCACGCGTGATCCAGCTCCGGCCCGGACTGGGTCCACCGCAACGCAGCGGTAGGGGACGCTGCGGTAGCGGCCATCACGCCTCCTTGACACCAGCCAGCGCCGGTTTCTGTGCTAGTTTTCGCCTTATAGTCGAAAACGTGAATGATAACAGTGCCGGGCTCGCGGTGCACGAAGTTCTCGCCGTAGTCCTGCAGGTCCGGGACGGGCAACTACGGGTGTTGCTGTGGCAACGCGGCATCGAGCCCGAGCTGGGGCGCTGGGCGCTGCCCGGTGGCCACCTGCGCCATCGTGAAGACGTGCAGACCTCGGTGCTGCGCCAGCTCGCCGAGAAGGTCGACGTCCGTGAGGTGGCGCACGTGGAGCAGCTGGCGGTGTTCAGCGCGCCGGACCGGATGCCGCAGCGGCGCACCGTGGCCACCGCGTTCCTCGGGCTGGTGCCCTGCGTGTCCGACCCCACGCTACCCGAGGACACCGCATGGCACCCGGTGACGGAAGTCCTGCGGGGCCGCGCGCGCACCGCCTTCGACCACGGCCTGATCGTGGGACGGGCCCGGGACCGATTGCGCGCCAAGCTTTCCTACACCAATCTCGGTTTCGCGCTGGCGCCGCCGGAGTTCACCGTTTCCGGGCTCCGCGAGCTGTACTCCACCGCGCTGGGCCACCGGGTGTCGGCGACCAACCTGCAGCGCGTGCTGGCCCGTCGCGGGGTACTGATCCCCACTGGCGGCACCGCCGCGCCCGGACCCTCCGGTGGCCGGCCCGCGGCGCTGTACCGCTTCGCGGAGCGCGGCATGCGGGTCACCGACCCGTTCGCCGTCCTGCGACCACCAGAATCCCGGCCCGGCTCGGGCCCGCACGAAACGGCGCACTGAGCGGATCCGCACGCGGCGCCGTAACGTGGACGGGTGGCCGAAACCGTCCCGCTGTTCCCGCTGGGCACTGTGCTGCTCCCGGGCGCATCGCTGCCGCTGCACATCTTCGAGCCCCGGTACCGCCAGTTGACCGTCGATCTGGTGACCGGTGCGGTACCCGGGCGCAGTTTCGGGGTGATCGCGGTCAAGCAGAGGCTGGACGCTGTGGAGGAGACGCACGACATCGGGTGCACCGCGGTACTCCAGGAAGCCCGTCGGCTTCCCGACGGCCGCTTCGACATCGTCAGCCGGGGCGAGAAGCGATTCCGGCTGCTCGACATCGACGACACCTCGGCGCCCTACCTGGTCGGGCGGGTCGAGTGGGTGCCTGATGCGGACCCACCAGCGGAGCAGTCGGCGCTCGGGCCGGCGCTGGCCCGCGCGGCCCGGGACGCGCACCGGCGGTACTGCTGCGCGGCGTGGCGCCACGATGACTGGAAGGAACCCAAGGACGACGTCGACCTCGCGGCGCTGGCGCACCTGCTCGCCGCGGACTGCTTGCTAACCATGGAGGACCGGCAGGCCGTCCTCGAGGAACGCGACCCGGTGGTTCGGTTGCGCCTGGTGCGCACCTTGCTGGTGCGGGAGACGGCGTTCCTGCGGACGCTGCGGGCGGTGCCGGTGCCGCTGGAGCAGATCGCCGAGAAGGTCAGTTGGAACTGAGGTTGTCGGTGCCGTTCCAGGCGGTCGTGATGCTGTAGGCGAACGCGACACCGAACGGCTGGGTGACGATCACCCAAGCGGACTGGAGCACCGGTGGGCGCGGGAACGGCGCGCCGGTGCTCGCCAGGTCGGGGTAACGGCTGGCGACCAGCCACAACCCGGTGCGCATCGCGAGCCACCCCGCGATCAGCGAGCCGGCCACCGCGGCGAGCAGCACCAGGGGGCCGCGGTGGCGCCGCAGCAGCCACAGCGCCGCGCCCGTGAGCACTCCGGCGGCCAGCCCGAGCAGCACGAAGGTCGCCATGTCGTCAAAGAGGTGCTCATCCTGCCCGGCGAAGGGCAGCACCGCGCCGAGCGTGGCAGCCTCAGTGGAGCGCGCAACCACTTCCCCCGGCGCAAGCCAAGCCCACAACACCCCCCACGGCACCCCCACCAAAGCCACCACCGCGAACACCCCCAGCGCGGACACCAGATCGCCCCGCAGCACGGGACCCCGGTGCGCGATAACCCCATCCAGCGGGCTGAACGGGGTTATCGCGCACCGGTTATCCCCGCTCAGCCCGCTGAATGGCATGTCGGCCTCATGGGGTGCTCCTTTTCGGGGGTCAGTCGTCGCTGGCGTCTCGGATCCAGTCGACGATGTAGCTCATCTTGCTGCTCACCAGGTCGGCCTGCTCGGGTGAGACCACGATGTGCCGGCCCTGCGAGTCGGTGATCGTCACGTCCGGCATCCGCAGGGCGATGGTGACGGGCCCCTTGTCCCCGTGCGCCGGGATCTCCCAGGTCTTCTCGACCACGGTCTCACTCATGATCTTGCGTTCGATGTCCATTAGCTCCATGCCGGAACCATGGAGCATTGCAAGTACTGCAAGCCATAATCCGATCGAGTGATTGCGCGAGCGTTACGCAGCGTGCATAGTGCACACCATGCCCGGCAACCCCCACACCTCAATCCGGTCCCGCCAGGTTGCCGCCGAGCTGCGCACCTTACGCGAAGAGGCGCAGCTATCCGGCGCGGAGGTGGCCAAGCGGCTGGGCATGTCGCCCAGCAAGATCAGCCGAATCGAGACCGGCATCAGTGGCCTGCAGATCGAGGACGTCGCTGCCCTTTTGGGTCTGTACCAGGTGCCCGCGTCCACCCGCGACGAACTGCTCGACCTGGTGCGCCGCTCCGAGGAACGGGGCTGGTGGACCCGCCAGCCCGGCCTGCCCCAACTGTGGCGCAGCCTGATCGACTTCGAAGCCAAAGCCACCCGCGTGCAGAATTACGAGGCGCTGGTGGTGCCCGGTCTGTTGCAGACTGCGGAGTACACGCGGGCGGTCATCCAGGGTGTCGCGCCGACGATCTCCGATGCCGAACTGGATAATCTGGTGGCTGCCCGGATGGCCCGTCAAGCGCTGCTGACCAGGGCCAGCGCCCCGCAGTTCTTCGCGGTGGTCGACGAGGGCGCACTGCGCCGCCCGATCGGCGGGCCCGGGGTGATGCGCCGGCAGCTGCACCATCTGCTGAGCGCGGCCGAGCAAACTCATGTGACGCTGCGGGTGGTGCCGCTGGCAGCCGGTGCGCACGCCGGGCTGCGCGGGCCGTTCGTGATCCTGGAGTTCGCCGAGGAACCGGCCCAGGTCTTCATGGAGAACCACGGCACCGAGCTGATCCTGGAGGAAGAAGCCGATCTGGCCGCCTACCGGCTGGCCCTGGGGACTATCCTGAGCTCAGCCCTTGCACCCACTGCAACGACTGAGCTGATCACCCAGATCGCCGCCGAACTGAGCTGAACCCTCGGTTGCGAAGGGTCGCACGACCACTGGAGAGGAGCCCGGGATGCCCGCGCTAGACCTCAGCGGCGCCCACTGGCGCAAGAGCAGCCGCAGCACCGACAAGGCCAACTGCGTCGAGGTCGCCTTCGCCGGCCCAGTGGTCGCACTGCGCGACTCCAAGAACCCCACCGGCGGCGTGCTCGCCGTCCCCCCACCCGCCTGGGCCGCCTTCACCACCGCCCTGCGCACCGACACGTTCGCCTGAGCCAAGAAAATCCGGGACCGGACGCTCCCGCAGGCTCCGAAATCTGCCCAGCAAGCGCCCGAACCCAATCTTCTGACCACCACCAGGCCGATCCCGACATCCAGGGCGGCCACGCACCTAACTCGTGCCCCATAGATCACCGAGCTATGGATAGTCCTGATCTTGAGAGCGCTCAGTACGCCGAGTTCGACACTGGAGTTGCGCGGGTCGCAAGATACCTCGCTAGAGGTACTCTTCGCTGCATGGTGACCTCTCGAGTGATGTTGAGCAGGGCAAACGGGACAAGAGCGCCCGGGACTACTTGCGGGTGAGTTTGGATCGGTCGGGGCGGGCTCGGTCGTTGAAGGAGCAGCATGCCGATCATGTCCGGGGGGCTGGTGAGCAGGTCTGAATGTTGGGTGAGGACTCCTATCGGGATGAGTCGGTCAGCGCGTCGCGGTTTTCCCGCAAGGTGCGGGGTGGGTTCGATGCGTTGATCGTTGATCTGGAAGCCGACCGGTTCGGGGCTCAGGTGTTGATGATCTGGGAGAGCAGCCGGAGCAGCCGCCGGGTGGGTGAGTAGGTGGGTGCGGTTGCTGGAGTTGCGCGAGGCGCGCTGTGTGTCGATCTTCGTGGCCACGCATGGTCGCTGTTATGAGCCGGGTAATGGTCGGGATCGCCGGTCGATGCTGGAAGACGCGGTGGACAGCGAGTATGAGTCGGCCAAGATGTCGACTCGGGGCCGGCGGGCGGCGGCGGCTAATGCGGTTGCGGGTCGTCCGCATGGGCGGATTCCGTACGGGTACCGGCGGTGTTCCATCCTCAGACGCGGGTGTTCCTCGCTCAGGAACCTCAACCGGGTGAGGCGGAGGTGGTCGCTGAGTTGTTCCGGCGGTTGGTTGGGAGGCACAGTCTCAAGGGGATCGCCCGGGATTGCCAGGAGCGCGGGATCTGGACTCGCCGATCTGGACACCCTCGCCGAACACGTCATGCTCGACTACCTGGCGCAACCCGATGTGATCGACGCTCTCCGGGCGGATGAGCATGACGGTGACCGCGAGCTGAGCGCCGTCCACGACCAGCTCGCCGCTGTGCGGGCGCGGCATGAGCAACTCGCCGACGCGGTCGCGGCGGGAACGGTCAGTGTGGCCACCCTGGTTCGGGCCGAACCGACCCTGCTGGCCGAGATCACCACCCTGGGGACCCGCGAGCGTGAGCTGAGCACGCCCAGCACGCTGCGCGGCCTGATCGAACCCGGCGCCGACGTCGCGCAGCGCTGGAACACCACACCCATGAGTACCCGCCGCGAGATCGCCCGCCTCCTACTCACCCCCGACCTCATCGGCCAACTACGCCTGAACCCCTCCCCCCGACGCGGACGGCACCGCACACCAGCCCACGAACACACCCAGTGGTGGCGCGAAGATCAGGAAGCTCTGTAGCAGGCTCCGCATAGCGTTTGACGTGCTGCTTTCCTGGTTCGTCGACGGCCCGGACTCGCAGCCATTTCGCACCCACTTCGCGTTTCGCGCTGCTTACACCCCAGTAGCAAGCTTGGGAACTGACCCTGCAATTAAACAGATGCATGCAGGTCCCTGATTGGACCGCTCGACGTGGGCATGCGGCGTTCGCCGGGTGGTGTCCGGCACCGTGCTGCTCGTTGCGGTCAGAACTGCGGTCACGCGGTGGCAGCCCGGCGCCCTGCATAATGATCAAGGCGGAAGCCCACTTGACCCCCAGGACGTGGGAGTAGGTGTCTGTACTGGTCGCGTCAGTGGTGGTGCCAGCGCCGTGCGGACGACCAGTCGACGTGCGGGTCGTCTGCCCGCGTGCAAGGCGTGTAGTCCCCAAGTGGTCCCCAAACCGCACTCTTCGTCCCAAACCCGGACCCGCCGTCCAGCGGAGCATCGTGGCCGACCATCTGCGCCCGTCACAGTGCTATTCCGTGTCCGGCCCGCGATGACGTGCCGGATGTCGTGATGCCTTCCGATCCCTGGAACCACTGATGATCTTGCACACTGTGAGCCGTGTGGCATCCCGTCGAGTGCGCCACGAGGCGCTGCTGTTGTCGGATGGAGGTGAGAGACCGTCCATCGCTTTGTCGTCGTAGCGGCGAAGTGAAGCTGGAGGCAGCTTGATCCGAGGGTCGCCGGGGAGGGTGGGAGCAGCCTCAATGAAGTCGCGTCGGTTCAGGACTGCCGGATGGGCCGGGCGCGGTGAGCGAGACGGGAAGGTATACGAAAGGAACCGGTGTTGTTACGCCTCTTGAGATGCCGCCAGCTCGAAACCCGGTGGATCTGGGCTGTCGATGGTGCCCCCGGCGACGCGGGAGGGGTGGTCGGCACTCCGGCCGTCGTCGGCGAAGCCGCCTTCGGTGTGGTCGCCGTCGTCGAGCTCGAACAGCCCGCCAGCGCCAGTGTGAGCACGGCCAGTGCGACCGTGCAATGTGCTGCCCTCATGACCTCAGACCACCCGATCGAACGGCGTGACGTCACAGCTCAACCCGTGAAAGTACGCTGTCCCGGCTGGCGGCGTACCAGCCGAGCGCGCGCGCGACTATGCCGCTGTAGGAAGGCTCGATGAGTGGCTCCAGTTGCGTCCATGCCCGGTCGACGACGGCCTCGGCGAAGGCCAGGCTTTGTTCGACGGCCCCGCATTGTTCGAGAGCTTGGATGCACTGACGGACGGTTTCCTGGTCAGCGTTACCGCGGTGGATACCGTGCCAGAGCTCCTTGATTTCAGCCGGTGGCAGCAGCGCGACGGCCAAGGCTAACGGGAGTGTCACTTTGGCGTTGCGGAGATCCTCGCCGGGGCTGCGGGTGCCGGCGCACAGGTGGCCGCGCAGGTCGAGGACGTCATCGCAGATCTGGTAGGCCTGGCCCACAGCACCGAAGTAGCAGCCGAGCCCGCGGACCACGGGCGGGGCGGCATGGGCGAGGACCGCGCCGATCTCGGCGAGGCCTCGTGCCGGCATCCCGGTCTTGAGCCGGTGCACCTCGAGTACCCGCTGCTCGATGTGACTGGCGTCGTTGGTGGCCATGGCGTGCCACATCGCCTCGTCGTGTCCGAGGATGTCGAGTGCCTGTCCGGCATGGGCGGCGCGAAGGGTTTCGCAGAACAACTGGTAGACCCGCAGGGTGGTGGGAGCATCCAGGTCCGGCAAGGTCCGCAGCAGCCGATCGAACACGAAGTAGGCGGCGGTGCCGGCATTGATCGCGGTCGCCTCCCCGTAAATGGAGTGGACGCTGGGCCCGCCCCTGCGGACGGGCGAGCGGTCTTCGACGTCGTCGACTATCAGGGATCCGACATGGACCAGTTCGGCAGCAGCCATCAGGTCGCGGAAAGGTTCGGCTTCGCCACCTGCCAACTCGATCGCCACCATGAGAAGGAAGGGGCGCCAACACTTGCCGCCGCTGTCGACCAGGTGGCGTACCGGTTTCACCAAGCCGGCGTGCAGGTCGGTCAGAGGAACCTCGGTCGGTGCGTCGGGGAGGTCGACGCCGAGAAAGTCACGGGCCGTGCCCCGGTCGAGCGTGTCGGGGTAGAGGCGGTGGAGCTGGCGTCTGACCTCTGCGCCCGGTCGGTCCAGGAAGGACTTGATGCGGTTGAACCGCTGCGCGGGAACCACCTCGACGAATCCGAGTCCACCGACCTCGCGGCCACTCCAGGTGCCTTTCACCGAGACGCGGCCTTCCCAGAAGGACACGGCGAGGACGGCAATGCATTCCTGTGGGGCGGTGGCCGCCTGCAGATCCAGACGCAGACCTATCCCGGGGATCTCGAGCCGCCACGAGATCGGGTACGTGTTGAAGGTTCGCATTGACGTCCACTCGCGCCCTGCGCTGAGCGTGAACGGCCCTACGTCCAGACGCTCACCGTCCGGCCCGACGAGTATTGCGAAGCGGTCTCGGCTTGTGGTGACCCCGGTGGTGCTGTCCTCGTCGTCTAGCTCGGCCACGGTCAAGTCGAAGCCGTTGTCCAGATGCAGACCGAGCCATTGCCAGGTCGGCTGCTCTGGCCCGGCACCGGTGGTCTCCTCATCCAGGTCGGCGATCCGGTCACCAAACTCGTGGTCGTACCAACCGACGCCATCGTCGACTGACTCACGCTTCCCGTTGAGCACGACGTGTCCCGTCAACGCCGTCCGGGGGACGAAGTAGTAGAACATCGAGTCTTGGCCATCCTCCCGCCGGCCAGGCACGACGCCGTCGTTGCCATGCGGCACGGCCGGGCGTTGCGGGTGCAGAACGACGTCGAAGCCGTCACCATCGTCGCTGCGTACAACCAGCCGGTAGCTGGCGTCATCCAGCTTTACAAAGCAGGCCTGGTTGCCGTAACGAAGGTCGAGGTTGTTCACCGGGACGAGCACCGGCCCAGCCAGCAGCCGGTCAGGGGCAGGCGGACGCCCAGTGCTCAGCACATCGAGCATCGCGCGTTTGAACTTGGCCTCAGTCCCACGGTCACCCATGAGGCGACGGCAGCGGGCCTGCACGGCCGCTCGATCGACCAGCGAGCCGCTGCGGTACCGGCCGGTTCGCGAGTCCCACAGCCCCCACGCCAGCATGTGTGAGTGGAGCAGACCCGAGGCGCCTGCCTGTACGTCGGTGTTGGTCGTGCGGAAGAAGGCGGCGAAGCCGGAACACTGAACGCCGCTGGTGGTCTGGCAATGGAGATTGATGTACCACCACTCAATGCCGGCGCTGACATGCGGACCGTCGTGGCCGGTCAGGGCGCCCATCTCGTCGGGCGTCGGCCAGTCAACCGGCCGCATACGAACGTCGACACTATGCACGGGGCAACGCCTACTCTCGCGGGTTCGGGCTTCGTGTTCGATCAAGTTGTTGGCACAGGTACAGCGGTCGCATTCGGGTGTCTCGTGCGTCGCGTCGCACATCGTGGCAAGTTGGTCACTTGAAGTGACCTTGGGCTCCACGGTCGTAGCGACAGGTCATTATTCTAGTACTCGGCGTTGAAGGCCAGCAGCCGTAGCACCATCTGCAGGGCCCGGCGGCCGGTGCGCAGCCGGGCGCGTTTGGCGTCGGGGTCGAGGATGTTCGCGGGCAGTTTCGCGGGGTGGGTTCGGAGTTGGGGGGTCGCGGTGGTCACGGCGTCGCGGGCGGTGGTGATGCGGGTGTGGGCGGTGGGGATGGCCTTGTTGATCGTGGTGTGGTGTGCGGGGGATCGAAGGAGCTGGGCCAGGGCGCGTTCGGCGTCGGTGAGTTCGGCCTCGGCGTCGGCGAGGGTTGTGCGCGCGGCGACGCGGGCGGGGTTGGGCATCGGGGTGGTGTCGGGGCCGATGT
>JBDTAX010000093.1:0-23204 GCA_039924425.1 Pseudonocardiaceae bacterium | reverse complement strand
CTGGCTTCGACGTGCGCCATGAAGAGCACCTGCGGGAGCACTACGCGCTGACGCTCCAGCGGTGGTGCGCCAACCTGGCCGAGCACTGGGACGAGTGCGTGGCCGAGGTCGGCGAGCCCACCGCCCGGGTGTGGGGCCTCTACATGGGCTCGTCGCGCTTGACTTTCGAGCGCAACGAGATCCAGCTGCATCAGGTGCTGGCGGTGCGCCCCGACGGCACGGGCAACGCGCAGGTGCCGCTGCGCCCCTGGTGGCGCTCCTGAGTACGGACACGTCACGCGGGGCGAGGGCACTCGTTTGAGCAGGCGTGCCACGACGGCGAGCGCTGGCCATCACCCTCGCGATGGCCGCCGTGCTCGGATCCGAGCCGTTGGCTGCGGCGCGACCGGCTGACGCGCCGGAGTGCCCGGCGGGGCTGGCCTGCCGTTTCCTCCCGGCCGCCTACGCCCAGACTGACCCAGGTGACCCCGACGCCTACGGCAACTACGTCCGCGCCGACCGGCCGCGCGACGGCGACGACATTCGCTACATCGTCATCCACGATACCGAGGAGAGCTACGACTCGGCGATCGCCAGATTCCAGGACCCACACAACCGTGTCTCGGCGCACTACGTGATCCGGTCCGCCGACGGCCAGGTCACCCAACTTGTCCACACCAGGGACATCGCGCGCCACGCCGGCAATTACTGGTTCAACATGCATTCCATCGGCATCGAGCACGAGGCTGTGCTGGTTGACGGCGCCCGCTGGTACACCGAGGCGATGTATCAAGCCTCCGCCCGGCTGGTGCGCTACCTCGCGGCGCGCTACCACATCCCGCTGGACCGCGAGCACATCCTGAGTCACGAAGAGATACCCGGCCTCACGCCGGACGGTGTCGCCGCGATGCACTACGACCCCGGCCCGTACTGGAACTGGGCGCATTACTTCGACCTGCTGGGCGCGCCGCTGCCAGCCGCGCGCGCCTCGGCCACGCCAGTGGTCACGATCGTGCCGCGCTTCGACACCAACACCGAGCCCCTGCGCAGCTGCTCCGGTGAGACCTGCACCGACCTGCCTGACCAGGGCAGCAACGTCGTATACCTGCACACCGAACCCAGCGCCGACGCGCCCCTGATCGGGGACCCCGCGCTGCACCCCGATGGCTCCCCGGGCACCACCCGGGTCGCGGACTGGTCGGCCAGGGCGGTCACCGGGCAGTCTTTCGTGGTAGCCGGGCGCACCGGCGACTGGACGGCGATCTGGTTCGGTGGCCGACTGGCCTGGTTCGATGACCCGCCAGGCCAGGTGAGCGCACCAGGCCACGGCGCGCTCATCACGCCCCGCCCCGGGCGCTCGGCCATTCCCGTCTACGGCGCCGCCTACCCGGAGCCTGCCGCCTATCCAGCGACGATCCCCGCAGTCGCCGTCGCGGCGCTGCAGTACACGATCCCCGCCGGGCAGTTCTACCTCGGCGTGGCGCGAGGCTTCGGCGACTACTACTATGCGCGGTTCGGCGGCACCGATACGCTGGACAACCACACTCTGGTCGTGGGCCACCGACGCCTGGTGGAGATCTCCTTCAACCACCGGCGGGCCTTCGTCGACGCCGCGGACGTCCTCATTCTGCGCTGAACCGCTCGCGGCGCCGTCAACGCTCGTCGATGCGGCGGGCACCGAGTTGCGCGGCAAGCAACTCCAGGGCGATCTGATCCGGTTCTCGGCGTTCGGCCTGCACCAGGGGAGGGCCTGCGGTCCCTGATGAGTGGCCGGCGAGCATCGCCGCGTCGTCATCCACCGGGACCTGAGGTGCGTGGTGCGGTGCGGACGCCGCACCACGTTCGTCGGGATCCGCGGGTTCGGGTGGTGGCGGAATACCGTCATCCGGGGGCGGCGTCGGACGGCGATAGACGGGACGCTCCGGCGGGTTAGCGGGGCGCTGCGGCGCGCCGACGGCGGCTTCCGCACCACTGGCATGCTCGCAACGCACCTGCCAGTCAACCTTCAGGACGTCACGCAGCGCCCGCTTGATCATCTCGACGTTGCGCTCCTCACCCAGGCGGCGAGCCAGCGGGGCGGTGGGCAAAGTCAGGACGAGGGTGCTGCCCTCCACCGCGCTCGCGGTGGAGTTGCTGAACAGGGCTTGCGTCGCCCGGCTCTGCTCACGCACCGCGTCCAGCAGGGCCGGCCACACCCGCCGCACCGCGGCCACATCGAGCTGACCGGCCGGAGGCTGACTCTGGGGTTGCGCCGGGCTCTGGGGTTGCGGCCGCTGGGCGTCCGGACGCTGGGTTTCCAGGCGCGTGACGGGCCGGTCAGGAGCTGTGGGCCGGCCCGCAGCCGGGGTAGGCTCGGGGACGGCGACCCGCATTGTGCGCGGCGGAGCCTCCGCATCGACGTCCAGCTGGGCCGTCGGGGGCTGGGCCGTCGGGGGCTGGGCAGCGAGTCGCCGCTCCAAGCGCTCCAGGCGGTGCAGCACCGCGCCGTCGCCCTCGGCGACGGTCGGCAGCAGCATCCGGGCGCCCAACAGTTCCAAGAGCAGCCGAGGGGCGGTGGCCCCGCGCATCTCGGTCAGGCCAGTGTGTGTGAGCTCGGCGAAGCGGGTGAGGCTGGACGCACCGAGGGCTTCGGCTTGCGCGGTCATCGTCGCGAGCTGATCCTCGGATGCCTCGACCAACCCGCGACACGCCTGCTCAGGGGCGACCCGCAGCAACACCAGGTCACGGAAGCGCTGGAGAAGGTCGGAGGCAAAGCGCCGGGGATCGTGCCCCGCTTCGACCAGCCGGTCGATGGTGGCGAACACCGTGGCCCCGTCCTGGGCGGCGAGCGCGGAGACCATGTCATCGATCAGCGTGACGTCGGTGATCCCGAGCAGCGCCACCGCCCGGGCATAGGTGGCGCCCTCAGCGCCCGCCCCGGCGAGCAGCTGGTCCAGCACGGACAGCGAGTCTCGGGCGGAGCCGCCACCGGCGCGAATCACCAGCGGATAGACGCGGGGCTCGACCTGCACCCCTTCCGCGGCACAAATCCGCTCCAGCAGCCCGCGCATGGTGCTCGGCGGCAACAGTCGGAAGGGGTAGTGGTGGGTTCGGGAGCGGATGGTCGCCAGCACCTTTTCCGGCTCGGTGGTGGCGAAGACGAAAACGAGGTGCTCCGGCGGCTCCTCAACAATCTTGAGCAAGGCGTTGAAACCCTGTGTGGTGACCATGTGCGCTTCATCGATGATGAACACCCGGTACCGAGACTCGGCTGGAGCGTAGAACGCGCGGTCCCGCAGGTCGCGGGCGTCATCCACGCCGCCGTGGCTGGCCGCGTCGAGCTCGACGACGTCGATCGACCCGGGGCCTTCGGGTGCCAGCGCGACACACGACGGGCAGACCCCGCATGGGTCCGGGGTCGGACCCTGCACGCAGTTCAGCGAGCGGGCCAGGATACGTGCGCTGGATGTCTTCCCGCAGCCCCGCGGACCGGAGAACAGGTAGGCGTGATTGATTCGGCCAGCCGCCAACGCGGTGCGCAGCGGTTCGGTGACGTGCTCCTGACCGACCACCTCGGCGAACGCCGCCGGGCGGTACTTGCGGTAGAGGGCCAGTGCCACGGCCGCGAGGCTACCGGGTGCCGACGACGGTCATGACGGCACGAGGTGCACCTGCGGCAGCCCGTCACCCGGTAGCCCGTCACCCAGGACCGCGGCGAGCCGTCGGTCGCAGGTCCACAGCGGCACCCGGAAGCGCTCAGCGAGGGCGACGTAGTGCGCGTCGTACGTCGCGGGCAGGTGACGCTCATGGGCGATCTCCAGTGCCCTGCGGTGCAACTGCGCATCACCATGCAGCTCAATAGGCAGGCTCAGGACACGCCGCAGCCCGTCGTGAGCTGTCTCCGCAGTGACCCTTCCGGTCCGATGCTGCTGGTGCAACGCGTTAGCGACCTCATAGTGCAGCAAGCTCGGTGCGATCAGGTCGCCGTCGAGCCGCATAAGCCGTTCCCAGGCAGGCACGACGGCGGGGTCCGCATCAAGGATTCGGACCACCAGGCTCGCGTCAACGCACCCGGCCATAGCGCTCCTCGTCCCGGTCATCCCGCCCGGCACGAATCGCCTCTTCCACGTCGAAATCCTTCAGCCGCTCGAGCGCGCCCTCCGCCCGCAGCCGCTCGTGGTACTCAGCGAGCATGGCGTTGGCTCGGGCCCATTTGTTGGCACGACCCGCGCACGCCGTCGCCCAGTCCTCCACAGACACCACCACAGCGACCTCTTTTCCAGCCCGCTCCACGAAGACAACATCGTGGCGAGCCGTCACGCCTTCGAGCAGTTCCCCGAAGCGCACCCGCGCTTCGGTCGCGCTGACCCTGCGTTCGGTTTGGGACACAATCCACCTCCATCAATCGATGCATCGATCAATGGTAACACTCTGCGGCCGCTCCGGCTACTGTCCTTGGCGATCCCAGAAGCCCCTGACGTACAGGGCGCGCCGGTCAATGTCCCGCTCGTTGAGCAGGTGCGTCCGGATCCGACGCACCGTCGGAGTGTGCCCGGCAACCCAGATCCGGCCCTGCCCCGGCGGCAGCCGAACCGCGCACAGCGCGTCCTCGAGCACCGGCGAGACACCTGGCTCCTGGTCACAGCGGTGCAGCCAGCACACGGTCGGACGAGCCGCTCCCGGTATCGGCTGCCGCTCGGCGGCGTCGGCGACTTCGAGGTAGAGGAGCACGCTGGCGTCGGCCGGCAGCATCGCCACATACGCCTGGATCGCCGGCAAGGCAGTCTCATCCCCGGCGAACAGGTGCCAGTCAACGCGAGGATCGGGCCGGTAACGACCGCTCGGACCGACGAATTCCAGCGTGTCACCAGGCCGCGCTCGCCGCGCCCACGTGGTGGCTGGCCCCTCGCCGTGCAGCACAAAATCGATGTCCAGACTTGCCTTCGCGCCATCACCGTCAAGTACCGTGTGGTCACGCCCCACGTGGTCACGCCCCACGTGGTCACGCACCGTGTAGTCACGGGACACCAGGTGCCCGCTGGCGAGGTCTGGGACATAGATCTTGAGCGTCTGACCGGGAACAGCGGCCAAGCCGACCAGACTCTCGTCAACGAGCCGCACTCGCATCATGCGGGGAGTCAAGCGCCACGTCGAGGCCACTGCCGCGACGGTGCTCACCACGCGTCCACGGGCTGGGGCCTGGGGCAGCATCGGGTTCCCTCCTCAGCGCCCAGCCACGTCCACGATGTTCCGGGAAGCCCACGAAGAGGACCCCGCGCACCCGCCAGAGCTCGCTGACCCTTGCTGCCTTCCGACCCTGGGGGAGTTCGCAAGGTGGACGCCGCGCGGGGTCCACCACCCAGTGTAGGGACTACCCCCGCGTCAGGCCACGGCACCCTCGCGGCAGCTCGCGCACCCCGCCAACGACACGCCGTCACCAGGGGCTTTGGCCGGAGACGGCGCTGGCGGTAACCTCGACAACGGAGGATTCGCCTAGTGGCCTATGGCGCACGATTGGAAATCGTGTTGGGTGTTAAAGCCCTCGCGGGTTCAAATCCCGCATCCTCCGCCACCCACCAGCACAAACGCCAGTCATCATGATCGTTCACTCTGCGGCGGTTGCGCTCCTGTCTCAGTTGCACCCCACGCCGACCACGTCACCGACCACTGGAGAATTGAGTCCTGCGCTGGCCGCCGCTGAAGGTCGAGCAGCGGGGCTCGTCGCGCCCGGTGGGATCCACATGACCGCAGGGTCGAGAACCGGTGTTTACTGCGAGTTGAGGTGGGGTAACTGACCGCTACCAGCAGACCAACCTCGACCTTGACACCTTTCACGAAGGGATACACCCATGAGCACCTCGTCCCGTGAGCTCACCGACACAGCCTCGACCGAGACGGCGCAACTCGATCAACCAGCGGACGCTTCGGCCGAGAAAGCCGCCGGGGAGATTCACCAGGCCATCTCCCATGCGCGTGAGCAACTCACCGACACTGTTGAAACGCTAGTAGACGAGATAGACCTGCCCGCGCGTGTCATGGACAAGGCGCGCCAGGGCAAGGAAACCGCGCAAGCCAAGATTGACGAGGTCAAGCAGCACCTGCATGAGAGCACCGAAGCAGTGCAGGACAAGGCCGAGGAGGCCACGCTGCGGGCGAAGGAGTTTACCCACGAGACGCTGACCAAGCTCCCGTCGCCGGTGGCCGGGCGTATCGAGGGCTTGATGCAGGCGGTGCGCCAACGGCCGGTGCCCGCCGCCGCGGTCGCGCTGGGGATGTTTGTGCTGATCCGACGTCTGCTCCGCAGGGGCAGGTGATCCCGTGGCATGGCCAAGCAGCTATACCCACCTGGGAAACGATGAGAAGGGACGGTGCGGGGCATGAGTGAATCGACGGATGCGGTAGTGGGTGTGTACGAGTCGATGAAGGACGCGGAGTCGGCGGTGCGCACCTTGCTGGAACAGGGAGTTCCGGCCGAGCAAGTGTCGATCATGGGTCAGGATCTGCACAGTGAGACACAGGTTCATGGGTTCGTCACCACCGGGGATGTGGCCAAGACAGGGGCGACGACCGGGGCGTGGGTGGGTGGCCTGTTCGGCGTGCTGAGTGGAGTCGCGCTGCTGTTCGTGCCCGGCGTGGGCGCGCTGGTGGTGCTCGGTCCACTGGCCGCGGGAGCGCTCTCCGCCGCCGAGGGTGCGGCGGCCGGCGGTGGGTTGGGCGCGGTGCTGGGGCACTTCATCGCCAAGAAGCACGTCCCCAAGTACAGCCGTCATCTGGAGGCGGGGAATTACCTCGTGCTGCGCCACCAGCCACAGAGCTCCGACGCCCGAATGCTCCAGCAGGACACGACCTCCGTCGAAGTCGAGCATCACGAAGATCTGATCGCTCCGGCGACCCCGCCAGCCTGACCGGTTCCCGGGGCGGTCCCGCGTGAGGTGGGCATCACAGGGTTGCTTGCGTAGCAGCCATGGTGCGAGCCCACCTCACGCGGGACGATGGAGGCATCTGAGCCATCGGGCGGGCACTGATGTGGGGAGGTCACTGATGAAGGTCGAGGAGATCCTGAAGGCCAAGGGCCGATCGGTCGAGACCATTGAGGCCGACGCCAGCATCGCTGAAGCGATCGGCCGGCTGAACGGTCCGCCGCAAATCGGGGCGCTGGTCGTACACGACGAGGACGAGCCGGCACCGGTCGTGGGCACGCTCACTGAGCGCGACATCATCCGCGGGCTCAGCAAGTACGGCGCCAAGCTGCTGACCATGTCGGTCGCCAAGGTGATGTCGCACAACGTTCCGATCTGCTCTCCGGAGGACAGCATCACGCGGCTGATGCACCAGATGACGGCTTCCCGTTACCGTCACCTGCCCGTGGTGGATCGGGGCAAGCTGGCCGGCCTGGTCAGCATCGGCGACGTGGTCAAGGCCCGGGTCGCGGACATGGAGCTGGAGACCAACCTGCTCCGGGACCTCTACATCGCCCGCGGCTGACGTCACTGATCAGCCCTCGGTAATGAGCGGCTCGGGGCAAGTCACCCGGAGCTTGCGGCACCTCGGTGACTTCACCCTTCGGCCGCGGGTACTGCTGATTATGGCGTGGGCATTGCCGATCGGCGCGGCCGGCGCGTTCGCTTCCTGGTTCTTGCTTCGGCTCATCGGCCTGATCACCAATCTGATCTTCTACCAGCGAGTCAGATTCGATCTTGTCGCACCGGATGCGGGGCACCACTCGATGTGGCTGATCCTACTGGCGCCAGTGGCCGGTGGGCTCGTGGTGGGTCTGCTGGCGCGTTTCGGCTCGGAGGAGATCCGCGGTCACGGAATCCCGGAGGCGATCCAGGCGATCCTGCTGCACCGAAGCTGCGTCAAACCGAGAGTAGCCGCGCTCAAGCCCATCTCGGCGGCGATCAGCATCGGCAGCGGCGGCCCGTTCGGCGCCGAGGGCCCGATCATCATGACCGGTGGCGCCATCGGATCAATGCTGGCTCAAGCCCTGCGTCTGAGCGCCGATGAACGCAAGGCGCTGATGGTGTCCGGCGCCGCCGCGGGCATGGCGGCGACCTTCAACGCGCCGCTGGCCTCGGTGCTGCTCGCGGTCGAACTGCTGCTGTTCGAGTGGCGCCCCCGCAGCTTTCTCCCGGTGGCCGCGGCGGTCGCGGTGAGCACGGTGGTCCGGGGACCGCTGCTGGGGACCAATCCGATCTTCGCGGTGGACGCCGCGAACCTCCACCTGACCACGAAGCTGGACCTGTTCGCCGTCGTCGCTGGGGCACTGGGCGGTCTGCTGGCGGTGGCGGTAACTAAGATCCTCTACCTCTCCGAGGACACCTTCGCCACGCTGCCAGTGCACTGGATGTGGTGGCCCGCGATCGCCGGGCTGATCGTCGGGACGGGCGGGTTGATCGAGCCCAGGGCGCTTGGCGTGGGGTACGACGTGATCAGAGACCTGCTCACCGGGCACGCCGCACTGTCGCTGATAGTGGGAATCCTGGTGGTCAAGAGCCTGATCTGGGCGTTGGCGCTGGGTTCGGGCACCTCCGGTGGGGTGCTCGCGCCAGTCTTCATGATCGGCGCGGCGCTGGGGGCACTGGAGGGTCACCTGTTCCCCACCGCCACCCCGGGTTTCTGGGCGTTGGTCGGACTCACCGCAGCCGTCGGGGGGGTGATGCGCTCGCCGCTGACCGCTGTCGTGTTCACCCTGGAGCTCACCGGCGCATGGCCGGCTCTGCTCGCCCTGTTGATCACCTCAGCCGCCGCCTACTGCGTGTCGGCACTGCTGCTGCGCCGCTCGGTACTCACCGAGAAGATCTCCCGAGCCGGTTACCACCTGACCCGGGAATACGAGGTCGACCCGCTGGAGGTGCTGCTGGTCGACGAAGTCATGTACCCCGCCCCGGCGACGTTGCACCCCGCCGACCCATTGCCGCCGCCGGCGAACGTGCTGGCCAGCACCATCCCGCGGCTCGCCACGAATCGGGCGGTCCCCGATGGAGTGCCCGATCCGCTGCAGCGGCTGTTCCCGGTGCTCGATGACAACGGCGAGCTCCGTGGCGTCACCACGCGCCAGCAGCTCATCGACGGAGCGGGCGGGACGGTGGCCGACCTAATGATCATCAATCCGGTCGTGGTGCACCCCGACGACACGCTTCGCACCGTGGCCAACCTGTTCGCCGAACGACACATCACCAGCTGTCCCGTGGTCGACCGCCAGACTGCCGCGATACTCGGTCTGATCACCGTCGATCAGGTGCTCGATGGCCGACTCAAGGACCTCGCCGAGGAACACGACCGAGAACGGCGCTTCACTCGGAGCCACCGACGGTGAGCTGTGCAACAGCACTGGCATGACGACGAACCATGACGGCGACAACTCAGGGGCGCATTCGTTCGGTTATCTTTTACAGCCTGTTACTAGACTGAAAGAGTATTTCCCACACTCGCCTGATCCAGTCAAGTATGTTTTCCATCACAATCCGCCAACAAGCGGTTCGACAGCAACCCATTCGGTTGATACGCTGGACGGTGATAGTGAGCTGGGCAGCTCGCGGCGGTGGGGCCCGCCGTCCACCCGGAAACCGCAGCCAGCCTGCCAACGGTCCCTACCAGATCCCTGGTAGGAAGGCGCCCGTGGCCGAGATCCCCACCCACCTCGCAGACGATAAGCAGGCCGACTTCAAACCCTCCGCTATGAGCGCTGATGCCCCAGCGGCCGTCGGAGGGCCGTTCGCCACCGCCCGCCAGTCTCCGGCTGGCGTCGCGTGGCCGGTGCTGGCCGTCATCTCCGCGGGCGGTGCGGCTGGCGCTCTGGCCCGTTACGGCCTCACCGAGGCGTTCCCGTCCACCACAAAAGGGTTCGCGTGGGCTACGTTCGGGATCAACGTCTCCGGCTGCCTGCTCATCGGCGTGCTCATGGCGCTGGTCACCGACGTGTGGCCCACCCAACGGCTGCTGCGCCCGTTCCTGGGCACCGGGGTGCTCGGCGGTTACACCACCTTCTCCACTTACATCCTCGACACCCAACACCTGCTCGCCGCCGATGCGGCCCGCACCGCCCTGGCATACCTGACCGGCACCCTACTGACGGCGCTGGCCGCTGTGTATGCCGGGATCACCCTCACCCGAGGGGCCGTGCGCCGCATCCACCACCGCAGGGAGAAAACTCCATGAGGCTGCAAGGTACGGCGCTGCGGTTGACCATCTTCCTCGGCGACAGCGACCAGTGGCACCATAAACCGCTGTTCACCGAGATCGTGCACCGTGCCGGCCTGGCCGGGGCCAGCGTCATCCGCTACATCGGTCGCGCCCCAGCACCGATACGATGATCACACTGCTGGTCGCGGTCGGCGCCGCCATCGGCGCGCCGCTGCGCTACCTGGTCGACCGGGCCGTGCAAACCCGCCACGACTCCCTGTTCCCCTGGGGCACCTTCGCGGTCAACGCCGCTGGGTCCTTCCTGCTCGGCGGACTCGCCACCGCCAGTCTGCACACTCCGACGCCGGTGATGGCCGCCCTGGGCACCGGGCTGTGCGGAGCACTGACCACCTACTCCACCTTCGGCTACGAAACCGTGCGACTGCTCCAAGACCGCGCCCGACTGCTCGCCGTCATCAACATCACCACCAGCATCATCGCCGGACTCGGAGCCGCCACCCTCGGCACCGCCCTCGCTCAAGCCCTGACCACCTGAGCACCACCGTCCCCCGCCGCCGAAGCGCCGGGTGAGGGCGATCGCAGATGAACCGATTCGTGTGACCGTATTGGCACGCTGGCGGCTACGGTGACCGGTAAGCTGGACTCCTCGCGGAGGATGGGGCTCGCCGTCCACCCGGACCATCAGCGAATGGGCCACGGCGCGCCGTATCCGCCACAGGGAGACCCGACCCGATGAGGCTTCAAGGCGCAGCGCTGCGGTTGACCATCTTCGTCGGCGACTGCGATCAGTGGCACCATAAACCACTGTTCACTGAGATCGTGCACCGTGCCCACCAGGCCGGCCTGGCCGGGGCCAGCGTCATCCGGGGCATCGAAGGCTACGGCGCCTCCTCCCACATCCACACCACCAGACTGCTGTCCCTGGCCGAAGACCTGCCGGTGGCGATCATCATCGTCGACGCTGAAGACCGCATCCGGGCTTTCCTGCCACAACTCGACGAACTCATCACCGAAGGACTGGTCATGATCGACCCAGTCGAAGTCATCCGCTACGTCGGCCACGACCGACAGCTCACGCGGCACCTGACGGTGCCAGATCCAGGCGGGTAACCGACGCTTGACCACCACTGAGACCAGCTCCTCCCAACCGGAATGAACCGACGCCTCGAAAGAAGCGGTCGCGGCGGTGGTCGCTACCCCCGATGCGAAGGGACATGCCGGGCCAGTTCCACCCGGTCGATCTCCATTCCGAGGTCGGTGATCGCGCGTACGCTCATCGTGGCCGTCCCGCCCGGCTGCGCGGGCCGCACGTGGACGGTGAGAAAGGCATAGCCTAGGTAGCGGGCTTGCGACCAGTCGACTGTCTCCGGTGTTTTGGTCTCCGACGGCCCGGCGATATAGCTGTTGACCGCCGAGTTCGGGTGGGGTGCACCGCGGTAGCGGTCGGTTTCGCCGGGTTGCCAGCCGTAGCTCGGGCGGCCGCCCGAGCCGCAGCAGATGTAGGTCGTGCCGTCCCGCTCCGGGTGCACGGTGGCACCGTCCGGGGCCTCGACGGTGGAGCGGCCGCCGCGGATCGGGTTGGTGCGCTCGTACTGGTGGTTGTGGCCCTGCACGGCAAGGTCGACGGAGTAGGTGTCGAACAACGGCGCCAGCGCGGCGCGCACCCCGCCGTCGGAGGCGTGCGCGCTGCTCGTGGCGAACGCGCAATGGTGGAAGAACGCCACGATGAAGTCGACCGACGGGTCAGCCCGCAGCGCGGCGAGTGTGCGGGTGAGCCAGCTGAGCTGCTGGCCGCCGCTGTAGCCGGCGATGGTGGGAATCTCCTGCGAGAGGTCGTTGGCGTCGAGGCTGAGCACCGCGACGTTGCCGTAGCGAGCGGAGTAGACCGACGGGCAGCGGCTCGGCCCGTTGCGCGGCAGGTCCAGCCGCTGCAGGTGGCCGCCGTAGCCGTGAGTGGCGCCGCCCGGGCCGTTGTCGTAGAGCGCTTCCATGTCGTGGTTGCCGGTGGCGAACATCCACGGCGTGCTCGCCGCGCTGCGCTCGATGGATCCGAAGTACTGGGTCCACACTGTGGGTCGAAGTCGTTGAACCCGGTGTCGGCCTTGCGCGGCGCGTTGTTCTTGATCGGCGCCCCGGTGCCGCCGGGGTCCGCGTAGCAGATGTCACCGGCCAGCAGGTGAAACGCGGGACGCTGAGCGGTGATGAGCGTGACCATCGCGTCGGCCGGAGCCGCGGCGCGCCGCGTGTCATCGGGCTGGTAGTAGTTGTCGCTGAACCCGAACTGCCCGCTGGGCGTCGGGTCGAGGTTCACGCCCTGGTCGCCGAATGCGGTGAAGGTGAACGGAATGGCCGCGCCTCGGCCCGGCGCGGTGCTGAACACCGCGTCGGGCGTGGTCGTACCGTCGGGCAGCCGGAAGCGGTAGTGGTAGGTCTGGCCGGGTGCGAGGTGCTCGGCGAGCGCGTGCACGAAGAACTGGTCGGCGCCACGGATGCCGCCGTCCTCCTGCGGCACCATGCTCACCAGCTCCCGCACCTCGGCCGGCAGCGCCCAGCCGTAGTGCTGGTCGAGCCCAAGGTCGACGAGCACCGTCCCGGTCGGCTTGGCGGTGAGCTCGCCCGCGATCGCCATCTGCTGTGTCGGGTCAGCGCCGAAGCTAAGCCGTCGGCCGATCACCGCGATCTGTGCGTTGGCTGCCTGGGCGTAAGCGTTGCGAGCCCACGGCGTGGCCGCGAGACCGAGGGCGGCCAGCGCGCCAGCGCCGTTCTGGAGGGCGGCGCGGCGGCTCACCCGGTTCCGGCTCAGGAACGACCTGAGCCACTCCTGCTGCTCACCGAGCGTCATGTCCGGGCGATCTGTTCCCGTTGTCCTTCACCACCCAGCCATCTTGCCCGCCCGCGCCGTCCTAACGAACCAAAATTCGGGTGAACCATCCCACAACACCTTCCGCCCCCGCCCCGCCTGCGCTGAGGTTCCCGAACTCAACAGCAGAGCTCTTCAGCTCGAGTCGACCAGCCCTGCTGTTGAGTTCGGGAACCCTGGAGCGGGCGCTGCGCGGGGCGGGCTGGATTCTTGGGTGCAATGCGCGCAGGTGGTGGTGAGCGGGGGGCCGATCGCCACTCCTGGGCTGCCCCGGGCAACCAGGATCCAGTCGGGCTGACGCAGCCAGTAATGCGCCGCCCGGTGGACCTCACAGCGCCGACGGCGCAGCGCGAGCACCGCACCCGGGCGACGGCACGATCGGCAGCGCCCGCGCTCATCAACCGGGTGGTCCTTCAGCACGGCGTACAGGGCACCGCTGACCCGGCACCGCACCGAGCCAACCCCGTCCTCGCCGAGCCCGGCCCTGATGCCCTCCGCCAACACTTTGCACAGCAGTGTGCACATGAACTCGTGGCTGGTCTGATAAATCGAGCGGCCATGATCAGCTGTGGCTGGCATCGTCCTCGGCTTCCTGGGAGGTCTCGTCGGTGTGACCAGCCAACCGCTGCTGGGGCGGGTCCGGTACGGGGTGCGGGGGTAGCGTGGGGTCGCGCAAAATCGCTGAGTGCCAGTGGGAGAACCTGTGCTGGTGCGAAGCGGGAACGGTGATTTGGAGCGGGTGTGGGGGCGCACTGGTTGGTCGCGCAAGGAGCTGGCCCGGCGGGTCAATCGCCGAGGGCAGTCCCGGGGGTTGCGCCTGAACACCGACGCCAGCCGGGTCGGGGCCTGGTTCGCTGGTCAGCAACCGCAGCCGCCGGTTCCGGCGATCTTGTGCGAGTTGTTCAGCGAGCACTTCGGTTACCTCGTCGCGCCCGAGGCGATCGGCCTCACCGCCGATGCGGACACTGACGTCGGGCTGAGGTATGAGCCGAGCCTGGGGGCTACCGTGGCGGTAGTCGCCGACCTCGGAAGGAACGACGTGTACCGCCGCAACTTCCTGTACGGCGCGCCGTTCGTCGCTGTCGCGGCGGTCGCCCCCAGCCGCGACTGGCTGCTCGCCACTCTGGACGCGACCACGCCCCGTACCGGGGGCAAGGTGGATCACGAGCAGGTCGCGGCGATCCGTGAGGCGTTCGCCGTCTACCAGGAAGCCGACGTGATGCGCGGCGGTGGCCACGCCCGCCGCGCGCTGGCCGAGTACGTCACCGGCCACGTACTGCCGCTGGTGCGCGACGCCGATCCCGACACTGGCGCGGGCTTGTTCACCGCCGCCAGCGAGCAGACCTACCTGCTGGGCTGGATGGCTTTTGATGACGGGCGGCAAGCCCTCGCCCAGCGTTACCTGCTGCAGTCCCTTCGGCTGGCCCAAGCCTCCGGAGACGCCGCGCTCGGCGCGCACGTGCTGGCCGGAATGTGCGACCAGGCCCGCATGCTCGGCTATCCGCGCGAGGCGCTGCAGCTGGCTACCGCCGGCCGACACGGGCTCATCCGCGCCGACAGCGCGGCCTGCGCCGCCGACCTGTGGGCGCTGCAGGCCCGGGCCCACGCCAGCCTCGGCGAATCCCGCGAAGCCGCGCACGCCGTCGCCCAGTCCGAGCTGGCGTTCGAGCGGGTCCACCGCGACGACGAGCCGGAATGGGCCCGGTTCATCGACACCGCCTACCTCACCGGGGAGTGGGCCAACGCCTTCGGCGACATCGCCCGGCCAACCGAGTCCACCCGCTTCGCCCGCCACTCAGCCGCCGCAGCCCGCCACCAAAACCGAGCCCGCCGCGGCGCCCTGAGCCAAGCCACCCTGGCCCGCGCCGCCCTCACCAGCGGCAACCTCGACGTGGCGATCGACAACGCCCACCGCGCCCTGGACCTCGCGATCACCGTGCAGTCATCCCGCTGCACCCACGCCATCACCGACCTCCGCACCCGCCTCCAACCCTTCCACACCGTGGCACTAGCCCGAGACTTCAACGACCGAGCCCACCTCGCCCTGGGGCGTATCCCCGAGCACCGGCGATCTTGAGTGCTCTCTGCGCGCCGAGTTCGACAAGGGAGCTGCTCGGGGGCACTTCGGACAACCCTCCTGTCGAACTCGGCGACAGCAGAGTCGATCACAAACCACTGGACCAGCGGGACACGCCCTAAACACCGCGATTGCACTTGCGGGCACAGGCGCTCAACACGCAGCAGCCCAGAAGATCGTGGTTTGTGTGCGTTCAGCGACACATTCTGTCGCTGAACGCACACAAACCACGATCAACCCCCGGTAACCAGCGCCGACGATGTGCAGCGTGACCGTAGCTTGATCGTCGTAAGTGAGCTGTGGCCGTGCACCACCGCACAGCCACAGCTCACTTACGACGATCACCAGTGGGAGCGGGCCGCTCTGCGGCGAGTTCGGGAACAACGGGGCTGGTCACAAAGCTCATAGGTCTGGGTTAGCGGGACTTGCGTAACGCTCCGCTACTTAAAGGGAGGTACCACAACCGCACGGTGTGATCGGCGCCGCCAGTGGCCAGAGTGGGTCCATCGGGGCTGAACGCCACCGCGTCGACGGAGGCGGTAGGGCCGGTCAGAGAGATTAACAGTACCGGATGACGGAGGTCGGTTACATCCCATAGCTGCACTATGTTGTCGGCGCTGCCGGTGGCCAAGGTGTGCCCATTCGAGCTGAACACCACCGCGAGGATGGGACCGGTGTGGCCGATGATGCTGCCCAGTAGGGTTGGTCTCTCGGGGAGACTGATATCCCACAACCGCACGGTCTGATCGTCGCTGGCGGTGGCCAGGGTGTGCCCGTCCGGGGAGAACGCCACCGAGTACACCGCGCTGGTGTGGCTGGTCAGGGGCGGGCCGAGGGGGTGGGGGTGGTCGGTGAGGTCCCACAACCGCACAGTCCGATCGAAGCTGGCGGTGGCCAGGGTGCGCCCGTCCGGGGAGAACGCCACCGAGTCCACCGGGCCGGTGTGGCCGGTCAGGGGCGCGCCCAGGGGGTGGGGGTGGGCGGGGTCGGTGAGGTCCCACAATCGCACCGTCCGGTCATAGCTGGCGGTGGCCAGGGTGCGCCCGTCCGGGGCGAACGCCACCGAGAACACCTCGCTGGTGTGGCCGCTCAGGGGGGCGCCCAGGGGGTGGGCGCGGTCGGTGAGGTCCCACAACCGCACAGTCCGATCGTCGCTGGCGGTGGCCAGGGTGCGCCCATCCGGGGAGAATGCCACCGATTCCACCCCACTGGTGTGCCCGATCAGGAGCGCGCCGAGGGGATGGGGGTGGGTGCGGTCGGTGAGGTCCCACAACCGCACAGTCTGATCCCGGCTGGCGGTGGCCAGGGTGCGCCCATTAGGGCTGAACGTCACCGAGGTGACGAGGTCAGTGTGGCCAGCCAGGACCGTGGTCGGGCCGAGCTGGGACAGGGCGGGGTGGGCCCGGTGGAGGGTGATGCCGACGCCGGCCAGGCTGAGGACGAGCAGGACGGCGAGACCACCGATGAGCTGCCGGGTTCGGTGAGCACGGCGGTGGGACGCTTGGCGCTGGCGGGTGCGTAACACCTGGCTGGAGGACAGGAAGTCTCGTTCCAGGGTTCCGAGGTCGGCGTAGTGGTCGGGATCCTCGGCCCACTCGTCGGCCACGGCCAGGTCGGTGTCGCGGTAGAGGGCGGAATCGGGCCGGCCATCAAGGTGCCATCGCTGGGCAAAGTCGGTGAGTTGTTGATGGACGTAGAGCCCGGCGCGGTCGGCGTCGATCCAGGCTCCCAGTCGTGGCCAGGCGCCGAGCAGGGCCTCGTGGGTGATCTCGGCGGAGTCCTCGGCGGCGGTGATCAGTCGGGCGCGTGCGAAGGCGTCGAACACGGCCGAGGCGGCAGCCGGATCCGGGGAGTTCGTGATCAACGTGGTCCGCTCGGCGCGCAGCCGGGTGTCCGGCACGCCGTCGCCGATCTGGACCATGCGCAGCAGCAGCCGGCGGGCGGCGCGTTGCCCGGCGGAGTCGAATCCCTGGAACAGCGCTTCAGCCGTTGTGGCGACCGCGCCGCGGATGCCACCAGTGGCCTGGTATCCGGCCACGGTCAGCGTGCGGTCAGCGCGGTGTTCCCAGGTGACTTGCAGGGCATGGGACAGCAGCGGCAACGCTCCCGGGTCATATGGGGCGGCGGAACCATTGCCGGCGCCCAAGTCGCGCAGGAGCGACTCGACCAGCCTCGGCTCGAGGATCAGGCCAGCGGCGTGCGCGGGGCCTTCGATCGCGGCTCGCAACTCGGCGGAGCGCATGGGGCCGAGCACGACCTGCCCGTCCTGCAGGGCCGGCAGCAGCTCCGGATAAGCGGCGCAGCGGCCGTACAGGTCGGCCCGCACCCCCAGCACCACTAACGCGGGAGGCTCACCGCCCACCTCGCCGTCACCCGCCGCCGCGCACAGCGCACGGATGAAGATCTGGCGGTCCTGGTCCTCGGCGCACCGCAGGAAAGTCTCCTCGAACTGGTCCACCACGATGACCACCCGCGCCCCGCTGATGTCACCGCCATCAGCCCAGGCCGCCAGGGCGCGCCGGACGGTGGCGGCGAACCCCTCGGGGCTGGCCATCAATTCCACACGCACCACCTGCGGCGCCACTTTGGCCAGCCGGGCCACCTGGGTAGCCAACTCACCGACCGGGTCCGAGGTCGGGGTGAGCAGCAGGTGCGGCCACGTGCTTGAGCCGGGCACCAACATCGCACCTTCGGCTAACGCTGGCAGCAGGCCCGCGCGCAGCAATGAGGATTTCCCTGACCCCGACGCGCCGACCAGCATCAGTGGGAGCGACTGCTCCAGACGGGCGGCCAGTCTCCCCACCAGTTCGGTGGTCACCCGTCCCCGGCCAAAAAACCACCGGGCGTCCTCAGTCTGGAAAGCCGCCAATCCCGGGTATGGGCACTTGTCGAGCTCGGGCCCGACCGAGCTCTATTTCGGGGTTTGAGAGAGGCGGTAAGCGGGGTTCGACGCGAGCACCAAGTCGTCGATCAACCCGCTGGCGCGGCGGTGCGGCTTGGGGAAGCCGCGCGCGGGCAACACCCGATTCAGGTACTGGTACGCGTGGCCCAACGTCAGCCGGGGGAGCCCGTTCGGGTCACCACGGGAAAGCAACCCAATGAGTTCCCCGGTGAACGCGGTGTGCCTCGCCCCGGGTGGCGCGAGCGCCAACTCCTCGCGGGCGGCCGAGGTCAGCACATACCATTCCAACGCACCCAGGACAGAAACCGCTTTCCCGGAAAAGCAACAGTCGAGGATCACGACGATCGACCGGGCCGGGCTCTCCAGCAGCGTGTCGCGTACCGCGGTGCAGCTCAGCGCGGTGTAGGCGAGCAGCTCCGGGCGCCGCTCGGTGGACTTGGTGGCCAGGTACAACTCCCCACCAGGGCTGACCAGCCCGTGCCCCACGTAGTAGACCAGCAACACGTCCTGCGCCTGCTTGGCGCTCTCCGCCAGCTCCCGCCCCACATCGAGCGGTGAGAGCGGATCGGTGAGCACCCGCACGTTGCCCTCAGCCATGCCACACCGCGAGACCAACACCTGCTCCAGATCGACCAACGTGGTACTCACGGCAGGGACGTCAGGCAGTCCCGAGCCTGCCGCGTGCGTCCCGGTCCCGATCAGCACGACCCGGGTTCCTGAGCTGCCCAACGCAGGTTGAGCCGACGTCACTCGGGAATCGCCTCACGACCACCCTCGGGGTTGCCCTCGCCCAGCGACGCGACCGTCCGCTCGACCAGCTCACCCACCTCGGCCGGGCCCGCATTGCGAATCCGCTTGGCCCGCAACGTCGCCGATGTCCCGTCCGGCTGGGTGATCGTGAGTGTCATGTCGCTGGTGCGGTGTCGGATCCAGGCGATCACCGCGCTCGCCAGGATGGTCACCGCCCCATCGCGGCTCAGCTCCACCGCCACCGCCTGCGGCCAGCCACCCAAGGTGCCTGGCTCCAGCGCGGCTTCCAGCAGCCGCACCCGGCCACGGAGTTCCTCTTCCCCGCTCAGCCACGTGAGCAGGGAGCGCAGCTCCTCGACGGCGACTTCGGGCTCGACAACACTGACAGTCACGTCCATCCGTGCACTCGCCCCCATCACTACTCGCGCGACAAACCCGCAGCCTCGTCCCACAGCCGCCGTGGCCCATGCTGTGCGGACATCGTAAGGGGCCATCGGGGCGCGGGTGATGCCGCAGGCTCGCCTGCGGCCCGAATCTGGGCCGATCAGCCGCGCCGGTGGTGCGGGCGTTCGTATCTGCTACCGTTACGACATCCGCGAAATTCCTTTCGATTCGCCCGGATTTGGTGCGTGGATACCCTTGGGTCAAGGTGGTAACATGAATACAGGCGACGATCGGCTCATTGATGAGCCGACTCTCCTCAAAGCCCTGCTCAAGGTGCGGCACTGGCAGAAGCTAGATACGTTCGCGCACCAGTGGGATAAGGTTGCAAAGATAATTGACCCTCGGCTCGTTGGTAGCTGTCCAGCGCACGCGCAGTTCTACCGATGGCTTCGTGGCAGCGTTCGAAGCATGCCACATCCCGACGCATGCATGATCTTGGAAGGCATGTTCCCCGAGTGGACAGTTCAGCAACTCTTCCGGCCAGTACGGACGCGACGGAGCGCGTTGCAACCCACACCAGTCGCGAAGTCCGATAGTGACAAGAGCGCGCCGAAACCTGTCCAGCGATTGAAGGACCCAAGCACTGGAGGCGACGACGCGCGGCTCGGTCTCATCACCGCTGGGACGGAACGCGTCGGGCCGCCTGCCACCAGGCTTGGACAAGTCGATGGTCCGTCATTGGCAATCATGCCCAGTGGGTCGATCGATCAGGGAGAAACGTTCTTGGCGGCGGCACACGAGTCGACACAGGACGCCGTACTCCGCGCCGCCCGCACCTCGGACGCTCTCGACATCATGCGCAACCAGATGATTGAAACAGCACGGCGGTATTCGTACCGCGCCCCTATCGCGATATTTACTGAGGCGCGCCATACTCGCAACCTGGCATACCAAATAACGGACCGGACTCGGCGGCCGAGCGAACTCGCCGACCTCTACGTGGTGGCCGGTACAGCGAACGCACTCATGGCGTCGATCGCATTCGACCTCGGCCACTGGGACGCGGCGCGCAGTCTAGCGCAGTCGGCGACCGCGTACGCCGATCTTGCCGGCCACGCTTCACTCGAAGCCTGGACATGGGGGCTCCAGGCGACACTCGCCAACTGGCGCAGAGATCTTAGTCACGCGCTGGACTACTTTGAGCGTGGGCTCGCCATCGCCCCACGAGGCGCCTCGCGACTGCGACTCCGATACATCGCGGCCCGCACGTATGCCGGGCTCGGCGACACAGGAGCCACCGCAGACGTCCTCGCCGCAGCTCGCATGGACCACGACGCGATGAAATCCGCCGGGGACGAGTTACAAAACGAGATACGCGGCGAGTTTGAGTTCAACGACGCGCGCGCGGCCGCATGCGCCGCCGCGGCCTGGCTCGAGCTGCGCGAGGGCGACCGCGCAGAGGAGTACGCACACGTGGCCCTCGACAAATACTTCGAACTACCAGAAGAAACCCGGCCGTTCTCGCCAGTCAACGGCATCCGCATCAATATCGCGTCAGCGCGTCTTCTCAGCCGAGACCTCGACGGAGCGAGCGATTCGCTCAGGCCAGTGCTCGCCCTCAACCCCGCGATGCGCAACACCGCCCTCATTGGACGTCTCAAGTCAACGAGAGAAATACTGGGAACTCCCATCTGGGCTCAGGTATCCGGAGCTCGCGACCTGACCGAGGGTATCGATCAGTGGACGTCGAATACCGCAGCCGCCCCACTGCCAGCGGAGGAGATCAGCTAACAGTAGCCAGGATCTCACGTTCTCGCGAGGGACTGAGTCCGATCTCAGCGGCTCGCTCATCTTGCTCCAAGTCACCAGACTCAAGCATCCAATACCAGGTATCTCTCACTGTCTCGATCAGAGAGCGGCATCCCAAACCGGCAGCTGCGGCGCGGCTGGAGTCGACACTCCACACTCCTTCATGCACTCGCCACAGCGGTATCTCAGACCACTGCCGTACTCCAAGCTCTACCAGCGCCTCGTCGGGCACCCAGACGAAGTCTGGCTGGCCCTGCGTCACCTCGGCGCAGGCATCGAGAAGCTCACCAAAGGTCTCCCTGCCCGCCGGGGCAGTCACGTTGAAAGTACCCGCACCGCCCGTGGCGCAAGCACTGAGCGCGAAAGCCGCGAGGTCACGGACATCGACTGGCTGGATTACTCTGCTGGGGCTTCCAGGGGCGACGACCCGACCGCCAGCGGCAACGCGACGCAGCCACCACGGCAAGCGACCGACATACTCGTAGGGACCCAGGACAACACCAGGCCGGAGCACGATCGAATCGCTGCCACCGAACGCTAAACGGACCGCAGTTTCGCACCCCGATTTCTGGTAACCGTATTTTGTTGGCCCATCCTCCACGTCTTCGCCGAAATCTCTGTCGGCATCCGGGGCACATTCGAGAACAGTGGACGCCTCTGAGAGGGCGTCCACCGGCCAGCCCGCGTAGACACTGACGGTTGACATGAAAAGGTACCGTGCGACGCAGTCCTTGAGAGTCCCAGCGACCATGAGGACGTTTCTCGGCACATAGCCAGAAGTGTCGATGACCGCGTCCCAAGGGCCGGCATCGGCGAGCCGGGCAAGCTCCTCAGGTTTGGTCCGGTCACCGTGAATGGTCCGTGTGTCATCGACCGGGGGGCCCGATTGACCACGGTTGAAGGTCGTTACCTCCCACCCGGCCTTAATCGCCGCAGAAACCACCGCACGACCTACAAACCGGGTCCCACCCAAGACCAGCAATCGCATGGGACCATTGTCACCCGACGGCGGGATTTCAGGCTGCTGCGCACCCTGGCTGATGCTACCCCGCCGTCGTCGAGACTCGGACCCGCTGCGCGTCTGGGGTGATGGTGAATTGCCAGTCGGCGGCCGTGGGTGCACCGGCGTCTCGCCACCACCGGTAGGCGGCCTCAACCTCGTCCCACAGCCGCCGTGGCCCATGCTGGCGCACGTCGTGGGGACCATCGGACCTCGGGTGATGCCGCAGGCTGGCCCACGCCCCCGAGCCTGGGTCGATCAGCCACAGCGTGCCGTGATCATCGTCCTGGTCCGGGCGCCAGTACAGGTGCTGGCAATCGGGCACGCGCAGGCTCACGGCCAGCTGCGCGTCGTAGTCCCCGACCACTTCGAAGGGGTGCACTTCGGTCTCTGAGACCTCGGCGTGCTGGTCGTCCCGGACGAACCGGCTGACCGAGACCCGAGGCACCCGCTGGTCGCGTAGCCACATGAACCACGCCTTGCCCACGATCCGGCCGGTGGCGGTGCCGTCACCGAGTGGCTCCAGCGCGAGGAGCCCGCCGTCGAAGTACGCGTTCGCCCAGGGGGTGAGAATGCGCCCGCCCGGCCGGGTCTGCGACACCCACGCGTGCGGTACGTGCCGTACGCTGGCGGTGCACAAGACCCGGTCATAGGGCGCCCGGTCGCGGTGGCCGAGCGCACCGTCCCCGGTCAGTACGGTGACCGCGTCGTAACCAACCGTGGTGAGCGCCCGCTGGGCATGCTGGGCGAGTGCCTGGTCGATCTCCACGCTGACCACGTGGTCGGCGCCGAGCCGGTGCGCCAACAAGGCGGTGTTGTAGCCGGTACCGGTGCCGATCTCCAGCAGCCGCTCACCCGGCTGGGCGCCCGACGCGGCGAGCATCTGCGCCACGACACCCGGATGGCTGGCCGAGCTGGAAATGTCACGACCCCGCCCGTCCGGGCCGACTGGGTAGCCGTCGTCAACCTGGACAGTTACCGCGCGGTTCGCATAGGCGATCTCCAACCACTCCTCGGGCGACTCCCGGCGGTGCACCGGCACCAGGTCGTTCGGGCCGTCGATGGCCAGATCCTGTCGCCATACGGTGTCGGGAATGAACAGGTGACGGGACACGGCCAGAAAGGTTTCCCGCCAGTCCGCTGTGAGGTCGCCTTCAGCGGTCAGCTGCTCCACCAAACAATCACGCAACCGCGCAGCGTGCGCAGTGGTCAACGGCCGCGCTTTCCGGGTGGGGGTTCTTGTGGATCGATCTTCGTCCCATCCGGGACCTTCCCGTCAGCTCGTGACGGGTCCTCCTTGGCGTGCTTGCCTCCATCC
>JBDTAX010000092.1:0-10725 GCA_039924425.1 Pseudonocardiaceae bacterium | reverse complement strand
CGCCGCCCGCGGGGCCGCACGCGCTCACCGGGAGCCCGGATCGTGGGCATGACCAGCATCGACGCCCGGCCCGCCGAAGTCACCGACCGGGCCGTGCCCGGGCACTGGGAGGGCGACTTGGTGATCGGGAAAGCGGGGAAGAGCGCGATGGCGACCCTGGTGGAGCGGACCTCCCGCTACACCCTGCCCGTCGCGCTGCCCGCCGGGCGCCGCGACGCCACCACCACCCGCGACGCACTGATCACCACCGTGACCGGCATGCCCACCGCACTGATCAAAACCCTCACCTGGGACCAGGGCAGCGAGATGGCCGCCCACGCCGCGTTCTCCCTGGCCACCGAGGTGGCGGTGTACTTCGCCCACCCCACTCACCCTGGGAGCGCGGCACCAACGAAAACACCAACGGCCTGCTCCGCGAGTACTTCCCCAAGGGCACCGAGATCACCGACGACCAAACCTACCTCAACCACGTCGCCACCGAACTCAACAACCGGCCACGCCGTATCCTCGGCTACCGAACCCCAGCGGAAGTCTTCGCCGACATCATCGCAAGATCAATTGCTTCCACCGGCTGACACCAAGCATCAAGAAGCTACGGTACATGATCCGCAGGGGACGGCTCGTGCTGCTGTTCGATGGCTTCGACGAGCTGGAGTTGCGAATCGGCTATGACAACGCCGCCGACTACTTGAACATCCTGCTTCGTGCGGTCCAGGAGGATGCCAAGGTCGTGCTCACCAGCCGCCCCCAGCACTTCCGCTCCACCGCCCAGATCCGCACCGCGCTGGGAGATCAGGTCGCCGCCCTTGGCACCAGCCGTGTGGCCGTGCTGGAAGACTTTAATAAAGAGCAGACCCTACAGTTCCTGGCCAACTATTATCGCGGGAACATGGGGGCCGCCCAAGCCCGGTCCGCGTTGCTCGCTGGCGTGCGCGACCTGCTTGGGCTGTCGCGCAATCCGCGGCTGCTGTCGTTCATCGCGGACCTGGACGAGCAGCGGTTGCGCGCCATCCACGCCGAGCACGGGCAGCTCAGCGCGGCCGAACTCTACCGGGAGCTGGTCGACTGCTGGCTGCTCCGAGAGACTGAGCGGGATCAGCATCAGGGTGGTCTGCCGCCCTTGGGCAAGCAGGACCGGTTGGCTGCCTGCACCGCGCTGGCCCTGCGATTGTGGGCGAGCACGGCCTCGACGATTCCGCTGGCGGAGCTCACCTCCGAGGTATCCGCCACACTGACCCGGCTCACCGAGCTGAGGTTCACCGCCGACCAGGCAGCCCATTCGGTGGGGGCGGACACGCTTCTGGTTCGCATCGATGAGGAATTCGCGTTCGTACACCAGTCTGTGTTGGAGTGGCTGGTGGCCAATTCGGCAGCCGAGAAGCTCCAGAATGGGCACATGGCCGACACCCTGCATAGCAGGAAGATGTCGGCGCTCATGATTGACTTTGTCTGCGACCTCACCGGGCACGAAGTGGCCCGCCGCTGGGCAGCGGACGTGCTGGCCGACCCCGCAGCCGCCCAGATGGCGAAACACAACGGATTGGCCATCACCCGGCGCCTGGGCCGCGGCGCCCACGAGGAGCTGGCCGGCGTCGACCTCCGCGGCCAGGACCTCACGGACGGTGATTTTCAGGGCGCGAACCTGCAAGGGGCTGATCTGCGGGGTATGCGTCTCGTGGGGACGAGCTTTGCGGGCGCGGATCTGCGTCGCGCCAACCTGACCGGTGTCCTGATGACCGGGGGAGATCTCGGTGGCGCGCTGCTCGCCGGTAGCAAGTGGGACCGGGCGGCTCTGCTGAATGTCTCGGGACTCGACGACCTCAGTGCGGCGCCAGAGCTGGCAGTGGCCGCGGTCGCCGGCCGTGACCCCGCCGACGTGATGATCGCCCCCACCGGGGACGTGTCCAGCGTGTCGTTCCGCCCCGACGGCGCCCTGCTCGCCCTGGCACGCGGACCAAGCGTCGAGATCGTCGACGTGGCGAGTGGCCATCCGCTGCGCGTCCTGAGTGGCCACTGCGGCGAAGTGAGCGGCGTGGCGTTCTCCCCCGACGGCGCCCTGCTCGCCACCGCCTCCGCCGACGGCACCGCCCGGCTGTGGGACTCGGCCACCGGCCAGCGCCACGCCCGCGCCTTGACTGGCCACCCCAGCCCGGTGTGGGGGGTGGCGTTCTCTCCCGACGGCACCCTGCTCGCCACCGCCTCCGCCGATCACACCGCCCGGCTGTGGGACCCGGCCACCGGCAAGCACACAACCACCCTGCACGGTCACACACGGTGGGTGCGCGGGGTGGCGTTCTCCCCCGACGGCACCCTGCTCGCCACCACCTCCACCGACGGCACCGCCCGGCTGTGGGACCCTGCCACCGGCGCGTTACGAGCAACTCTGCTGGCACTCGACGCCGGTGGCTATGCGGTGCTCCTGGCCGGTGGCTCGTACAAGGTGGCGGGCGACCCGGGCCTTGCCCTCTGGTGGGCAATCAAGCTGTGCCGCTTCGCGCCCGGCAAGCTCGACCCGTACTACCATCCCGCGATCCGGCGGCTCCCGGCCGACGCCGCCCTCGTCCGATGACGGATACCCGCGCTCATCGCACTACCTGAGCGGCGACGATCGGGCCGCCAGCGGCGGGGCGATGTCCTCCAGCGACCGGCCTTCCGCATCCACCGCCCAGACAAGTGCGACGAGCCCGCCGACGATCATCACGAGCGCACCGAGCAGGTAACCGAGAAACAGTTTGAACGGCTGCGAGCCATCACCGATGAGCGCACCGTAGATGAACGGGCCGAGCGCACCGAAGCACTGGGCGATGGCGAAGAACACCGCGATCGCCTTCGCCCGCACTTCCAGCGGAAAGATCTCACTGACCGTGAGATACGCGGCACTGGCACCCGACGAGGCGAAGAAAAAGATCACACACCAGGAGATCGTCTGAGTCGTCGCGGTGAGCAGCCCAGCGTTGAACAGGAAAGCGCTGACGCCCAGCAGAACACCGGCGGTGATGTACGTTCCGGCGATCATCTTCTTGCGACCGATTGTATCAAAGAAACGCCCGATTGTCAGCGGACCGATCAGATTCCCGATTGCGAACACGATGAGGAAAAGCGGCGCCGACGTCGCTGACACGCCGTAGAACTTCCCGAGCACCAGGGTGTATGTGAAGAAAATTGAATTGTAAAGGAATGACTGGCTAATCATCAGCGAGGCGCCGAGCACGGCCCGACTCGGGTACTCGCGGAACAACACTCTGGCCAACGCCAGATAACCAATCTGGTCGGCCGGCCGCAAATCGATCGCCTTGCTCTCGTCGAGCGACGGCACCGTCTTCCCAGACTGCTCCACCTCGTGTTCGATGTGGGAGATGGACTCCTCAGCGGCTCGCGCACGGCCATTCATGATCTGCCAGCGGGGGCTCTCCGGCAGGTTGCGCCGCACCAGCAGGATCACCAGGCTCAGCACCGGGCCGATGAGAAAGCCGATCCGCCAGCCGATGTTGAGACTCAACGCGTTCAGCAGGATGAATGTGCCCAGCGTGCCGAGGATCGCACCCGCCCAATACGTACCGTTGACCGCGATGTCGACCCGCCCGCGGTACCGGGCCGGAATCATCTCGTCGATCGCGGAGTTGATCGCCGCATACTCACCGCCGATACCCGTACCGGCGACAAAGCGAGTGAGATAAAAAAAGACGAGCCAGCCGGCGCCATTGCCCAGGGTCAGCGCGGTGAGACCGCTGCCGATCAGGTAGACACCCAACGTGATCATGAATAGGTTGCGGCGACCCCACTTGTCCGACATCCGGCCGAACACCAACGCGCCGACGACTTCGCCGACCAGGTACGCGGTCGCGATCAGGCCGACCGCAGTGGAGGACAGGTTGAGCGTCTCGGGCTTGCTCAGCACGTCCGCGATGGCACTCGCGACCGTGATCTCGAGGCCATCAAGGATCCACGCCACTCCGAGCGCGACCACCATCCGGGTATGAAACGGCGACCAGGGCAGCCGGTCGATCCTCGCCGGGATCAGGCTGCGCACCGTAGTGGGCATCGCGCCACTCGAAGCGGTCATCTCCTCCCCCTCACACCGCGCAGTTGTAGATCAGCGGCAACGAGCCGTCGCGCTGACGCAGCCGCAGGAACAACTCCACCGCGCGCCGCTTGGCCTCAGCCATGCTGACGTCCGGCCCGGCGAGCAGCATGTCCGGCGAGGTGTCGAGGTCGGCGCCGGCGGGGTGCCAGTGCCAGCCGTCGGTGGTGACGGTCAGCTCGGGCACGGTGTTGCCGGTGTTGATGACCACCCCGTCGGCGGAATGACCGCGCTTGACCAGCGGCCGCACCGCGACGTCACGGCCAGCTATCCCCTGGGTGGCCAGCAGCGCCCGCAGCGGCTCGACCTCGGCGGCGTTCTGGGCCGTCTCGGTCATGCCGACCCGCACCGGCAAGCCGAGCGAGCGCGCCAGCTCCAGGCCCGCCATCGCCTTGGCCCAAGAGCCCGGCCCCCGGTTGGCGTCATGGAAACGGGGCCGGGCGCCATCCAGCGAGGTCTGCAGGACCAACCGGGGCCGGCCGGCCAGGCGCGCCAACTGGGCGCGCCGGCTGCCCTGGTAAAGCATGGCGTTGGTCAGGCAGACCACGTCAAGCCGCTCGGTGGCGTAGAGCAGCATCTCGACCAGGCCTTCTTCGAGGAAGGGCTCGCCACCGGTGACGTAAAGCTCGGTGAAGCCCTCCGCGACCGCCTCGTCGACCAGCTCGCGGAACTTTGCCAGACCCAGGGCCCGGCGGCGGGCCTTCGGGGAGGACGCTACCGAGCAGTAGCCGCAGGCCAGGTTGCAGTGAAAGTTGGTGTACACCCACAACCGGGGCGGGAACAGCGCGGAACCGAACAGCGGCAGCACCGGCAGGCCGTCGTCCGGGATCTCCGGCGCCGCGCCCCAGGACACCCGCTCGCCAGCGAAGGACGGCATCGCCGACTTGTACAGCTGGAAGCGGCCCCGGGACCGTTCCACCGGCGGCACGATCTCCAGGCAGGTGGTCCACCATCCGGTCTCCACGGCCTGGGTGAACGCCGCGGGCAGCCTGGCGTCGCGCATCGAGGCGGCCTGCGCGCGCCAGTCGTAGTCCAGCGCCACGAGCTGCGCGGTGGCGTGACCGGCGCCGCCGGCTGAGCCGGCAATCGGACTACCGATGTCGAGCAGCGCGTACCAGACGTGCTGGCCGCCGTCGTTGGCCGGGCGCCCCAACACCCCGACGTTGACCACCAGCGGGCCACCGGCGAGGCGCTTGACCCACGGCAGACCGGAGTGCGTGCAGCAGATCACGTCCGCGCCGGAGGCCTCGACCCGCATCCGGTGCGCCGCCTCGGGCAGTGATTCCCACCAGAAGTCGTTGACGGCCAGCGGGGAGCCGTGCACCAGGTGCAGGCGCACCCCGTCGATGACCTCCCGATGCTCGGTGGGCAAAGTCCGCATCCAGGCCGCGAACTCCGCGGAGGTGTGCCGGCGGGTGTAGTCGTAGGCGATCGCGGCGAAGGTGTTGTCGTCAGCGTCGGCGTATCCGCAGCCGCAGTCGGGGTCCCCTCGGCCGAGGGCGAGTTCGTAGTTGCCGGCGACGCACTCGATGCCGTTGTCGAGAAGCAACGGCCAGATCGCCTCCGGTTCGGCCCCGTAGGCGCCGAAGTCGCCCAGGCACCACAGCCGGTCGGCGCCTCGCGCCCGCGCGTCGCGAACGAAGGCCCGCAACGCATACGGGTTGGAGTAGGTCCCGCCGCACAGCGCTAGCCCCGTCATCGGGCTCGACGTTACTAGTGTGGTGGGCATGGGCGCGATCGATTTGTTGCGGCGGTGGGAACGCCGGAGCAGGCCGGTCGATCCGGAGTTCGCCGCGGCGCTGCACCGCCGCTGGGCGGAGCTGCCCGAGCACGTCAAGACGCCCGGGCAGGTACTGGGCCGGCACGCGGTGGGCTGTGAGGGCACCCACGGGGTCTTCCCGCGATGTGACTTGGCGTGCACGCCCTGCTACCACTCGCGCGGCGCCAACCAGGTTCGGGTGGACGGGGCGCAGACCCTCGCTGAGGTCGGCAAGCAGATGGCGTTGCTGCGCCGGCTGCGCGGCCCCCGCGCGCACGCCCAGTTGATCGGCGGGGAGGTGACGCTGCTGCACCCGGACGACCACGCGGCGGCGCTGTTGATCATGCGCCAGTACGGCCGCGAGCCGATGAGCATGTCCCACGGGGACTTCGACCCCGACTACCTGGAACGCCTCACGCTGGACAATCGGGGGCGGCCGCGGCTGCGGCGGCTGTCCTTCGCCGGGCACTTCGACATGCTCATGTTCGGCCGGCGCGGCATCCCGCGGCCGAGCGGCGAGCGGGAGCTCAACCCCTACCGGCAGCGCTTCGTCGACATGTTCACCAGCCTGCGCGCCAAGCACGGGGTGCGCTTCTTCCTGGCGCACAACATGACCGTCACCCCAGCGAACCTCGGCCAGGTCGCCGACGTGGTGCGGGACTGCCACGCGATGGGGTTCGGGATGTTCTCCTTCCAGCCGGCGGCGTTCGTGGGCGACGACCGGCGCTGGCGGGAGGACTACGCGCAGATCGGCATGGACGAGGTCTGGCGGGAGATCGAGCAGGGCGTGGGCACCGCGCTGGACTACACCGTGATCCAGCACGGCGACCTGCGGTGCAACCGGGCGGCCTACGGCTTCTACGTCGGCCCGAGGTGGCACCCGTTCCTGTCCGGCGATGACCCGCGGGATCTCGCCACCAGGGACGCGTTCCTGCGCTACTTCGGCGGAGTGAACTTCACCGGGGTGGCTGCGCTCGAGCTGGCCGGCAAGCTGGTGCGCTCGGTCGCGCGACACCCGGTCATCCTCGTGATCGCGGTCCGGTGGATCGCCCGCACCCTGCGGCGGATCGGTGGGGCGCGGGCGCTGCTGCGACACGGCGTGGCGCCGGTGTCGTTCGTGGTGCACCAGTTCATGGACGCCGCGGACGTCGCACCGGCGTGGGAGCTGATGCGCCGCGGCGAGCAGGCCTCCGACCCGCGGTTGCTCGCCACCCAGCAGCGGCTGGCATCTTGCCATTACGCGATGGCGCACCCAGCCTCGGACCCAGCAGTGCACCCAACCCAGGGCACACAGGCCGGCGAGCTGGTTCCCGCCTGTGTGCAGCACTGCGTGCTCGACCCGGCCGAGAACGTCGAGCTGCGCCGGCTGCTGCCAATCGTCGAGCGCCCCGCGCCGGCCAGTGTTGACGTATCTGTCATACAAGCTTAAGCTTGTGACATCGCAGTGAGCCCAAGCCTGCAATGGGCCCACGCCTCGTGACGAAGTGGAAGGGAGACCCAGTGGCCAGCGAGTGCTCTCCCATCTGTTTCCGGGTGCCCCCGGACGAGCGGTCCCTGCTCGAGGTGGTCGCGCGCCACCAGGGGCAGACGCTCTCCGCCTTCGTCCGGAGCGCTGTGATCAATGTCGCCCAGAACCTCGTCGACGAGTATGGAGTCGAGGCGGTGTTCAAGAAGTTCGAGACCATCGAGGCCCGGCGAGCGGAAGAGCTGAGCGCGAGAGTGGACGAGTTCCGCGCGCGGCTGCTCCCCCAGCGACATCCTGGATCGCCCGACTGAGCGTAACATGACCCGGAGGCGGCAATGGTCGGCAGCGGTGAAGCGGAATCCCGCGCGATCGTGGGTGCGGTGCGGAGCGCCGTCGCTGCGGCTCACCTCGATGCGGGAGCGAACATCACGGGTCTACTGATCGACATGGGATGCGCGCATGACATGGACTTTCGTCGGCATTTCATGTGCTGGCAGCTCACCCGAGTGCTGAGTCCTTCTTTGACCGAGATGGTGCCACCTGCCGTTGTCCGCGGGTTGGCCAAGCAGAAGGCGGCACGGTGGCGCATCGCGGACCCCGGCGAGGGAGGGCCAGGGTCTGCGATACTTCACCTGAGCCTAGCGACACCGCCATCACCTCCAGCGCGCCGTGCGGCAAGCACAACATGGTTTTTGAACGTGGTCAGCGCATCAGCCCTGGTTTCATCAGCGCAACAGCTCACCAAGTGATCGAAAGCCCGCAGGAGGTCCGCGGCAAGCGCGACGACGACGTCGTTCGCCGTCTCAACACCGGGTTTCGTTACCCAGCGCAAGGCTTGGATCTTCCGCATAGTGATCGCGGCAATGTCAAGCGTGCTTCGCAGGACGGGCTCCGCCGCATCAACATTGCGCAGCACGAGCTCGTAGGTGTCAGGAACCTGAAATTCTTCTTTAAGCATCTCGAACACGTCTGAAGTGGCAGCGTAAAGGCTAACAAGCTCTGGCGGCTTGGGTCGGTCGTCCTCAGTGATCATCACTGCCCCACTCCGATGCGTTGTGAGCTGTAGGGACGAGCCCGTCCCTACAGCTCACAGCATGTCATCGGGGGACCCGGGTCGCCATGACCCGCTCTTGCTCCTGGAGCTCTCGCTCATGCAGCTCTTGCACGAGTCGCGCCACTCGCCGATACCTTCGGTCGATGGCTCGGGTGTGCAGACCTGAACCGATCAACACACCCACCAGCAACATACCCACGAGGACAAACATGATGGTGGTCATCTGCCCCACCTCCAATCCGTCCCCAGTGTATACGCATACGTATACAACAGACAAGTGTTCTCAGTATCTGTTGAGCGCCGACGGGACCCCGCCTGGCGACTTCGCCTGACGCGGGGCGCCGAGGAGCCAGGGGCTACCCTTTCCGGGGTGTCCAAGCGAACGCCCCCCGAGAGGCGCGGCCCCGCGAAGCGACGGCTGGGTCACGGCAAGTCCACCCAGCCGCAGCCCCGGCCGCAGGAGCCCGACCTCATCCGAGATGTCGCGGCCGCCCTCGCTGACGACCACCCGCTCACGTTGATATTCATGGTCAGCTCGCTGCTCGCCGCACTCGAACCGCTGCGGGCCAACCCGTTCGAACAAACGCTCGAACCTTCCTTGCCGACCCGTGACGAGTTGGTACGAACGTTCCTCGACGTCGACCTGCCCGAGACCTCGGCTCTGCTGGCCGTGATCACTGAGCTGTCCGGCGACGACATCATGCGCCACCGAGTGCGTCGCGCGATCACCAAACGAGTGCACACCCTGCCCGAATGGCTCACCGATCTGGGCCGGGCCACGGTCGATGGGGTCGTTGAGATGGTGCACATGCTCGGCGACGGCGACAACATCATGATTGGGGTGAGCCTGCCCGACGGCTTCGCGCTGTCACTCGTGGTGTACATCGACCACAACATGGGCACCCTGGTCAAGGACGCCTTCGCGGTCCCCGAACCACTCGACGCACTGATCGAGCACATGCGTCTGGCCGGCGAAGACGACCCGGACACCACCTGGACGGACCTCTCCCCGGCTGACGCCCGGGCCCGGATCCGCGGCGCGATCACGCTGGGATCTGTTGCCTTCCCCCCGTTGGAGACCGACACCTGGCCCGCCTGTCGGCCGCTCGTCGAGTGGATCCTGGGCATACTGCCCGCCGGGGGCACCGGCTACCAACGACCGTTCTGGGACGACAACACGCTGGCTGAGCTCACCGAGCGCTTCCTCACCTCGCCGTTCGGAGCCGGTCTCGATAACACCGACCACCGCGGCCTGATGAAGTCGGTGCTGTGGTTCGGCACCGCCTACGGACCAGGCGACCCGCTGCGCTGGAGCCCGGTGGCCGTGGAGATCCTGCTCATCCACTGGATCCCGCGCAAGATCGCTGACGACGCGGTCTACCTCGCCAAACTCCCCGAACTGCTGCGGGCCTTCATCCGTTTCTGCCACCACGAGCGCGGCATCCGGGCCGCACTCACCGCTCGCACCCTCGCCACGGTCGATGAGTACGAGCCACAGTTCCAGCGGATGATCCGCTCGCCGCGGCCATCAAGTCCGGCCGCGCTGCTAGCCGCGATGAGCGCGCTGAATTCCGGCGGCGCCTGGCCGCTGCCCGAAGCCCAGCCAACAAGCCTGCCGGAGATTCTGCTTGATCCCCTGCGCTGTGCCGTCGGCGGCGAGGACGCCCTGGACAAGCTCGACACCGCCCCGCTGCCCGACGAACCCTTCGAGTGGGACCCGATCCCCGCCGACATCCACGAGCGGGTGGCCGAGGTGCTCCGGCTGATCGACCGGTGCTGCGACGAGCTGCTCGACGTGGAGTGCCGCACTGCCTGCCGCCGGTACCTCGCCCGCGCCGCCGCGGCGGACCCGGAGATCTTCCGGCGCCGCGGCCGGGCGCACACCGCCGCTGCGGCGATCTGCTGGGGCATCGGGAAGGCCAATGACCTGTTCGCCCGCGAGCTGCTGGTCAAGGATCTGATGGGGCACTTCGGAATCGGCCAAGGCAGCGTCTCGCAGCGCAGCGAGCCCCTGCTACGCGCCATTGGCGTCGATCCACACCGCCAGTACCGCGAGATGAACCTCGGTTCACCCGACTACCTCACCTCCACCCGCCGCAAGGAGATCCTCGCGCTGCGTGACTACTACCGGACCATGCCCGATTCCCGATAGGCACCGTAGCGGTTGACCCCACCGGCGCCTGGTTTCTGATCCGAAAACCAAGCCGGGGACGGGCGAACGGCACCACCGGCTCGGCTTGCTGATCCGAAAACCAAGCCGGGGACGGGCGAACGGCACCACCGGCTCGGCTTGCTTGATTTGCTGAGTCGGGACGGGGGAAGCCGCGGTCAGGCCGCGGGTTGGAGGGTGACCGTGTAGCCCAGTG
>JBDTAX010000091.1:0-17017 GCA_039924425.1 Pseudonocardiaceae bacterium | reverse complement strand
CGCCACTCACGGGTGGTCGTGGCGGCGCCCGCTTCGGGCGCCGGCAAGACCACGGTCGCCACCGGGTTGATGGCCGCGTTGCGGCGGCGGGGCACCACGGTGGCGGGGTTCAAGGTCGGGCCGGATTACATCGATCCGGGTTATCACGCGCTGGCCACTGGGCGGCCCGGCCGCAACCTCGATCCGGTGCTGGTCGGTGAAGATCGCATCGCGGCGCTGGCCGCCTACGGCGCGATCGGGGCGCGGTTGTCGGTCGTGGAGGGCGTGATGGGGTTGTTCGACGGCCGCACCGGGACCGAGGGCCACGGTTCGACGGCGCAGGTCGCGGCCCTGCTGGGGGCTCCGGTGCTGCTGGTGGTCGATGTGCGCGGCCAGGGCCGCAGCCTCGCCGCGCTGTTGCACGGGTTCCGGTCCTTCGACGCCGCTGTCCGGATCGCCGGGGTGGTCCTCAACCAGGTCGGTTCGGTGCGGCACGAGCAGGTCTGCCGGCAGGCCTGTGCTGAGGTGGGCCTGCCGGTGCTGGGTGCGCTGCGCCGGGATGACGCGCTGGCCGTGCCGTCGCGGCATCTGGGGCTGGTCACCGCCGCCGAGCACACCGCCGCGGCGCGAGTGGTGGCGTACTGGGCCGACGCGGTGGCCGCGCAGCTAGACCTAGACGCGGTGGTGTCCCTCGCTGTGCAAGCGGCGCCGGTGGCCCAGTGGGAACCAACGGAGGAGGTCGCCGCGGTACCGGGGAAACCGGTGATTGCGGTGGCCGCTGGCCCGGCGTTCACCTTCGGCTACCCCGAGCATGCCGAGTTGCTCGCCGCGGCCGGGGCCACGGTCGCGGTCTTCGACCCGCTGCGCGACGAGTCGCTGCCGCCAGGCACGGCGGGCCTGGTACTGCCCGGTGGGTTCCCGGAGTGCCACGCCGAGGCGCTGTCGGCCAACGGAGCGCTGCGCGCCGAGGTCGCCGCCCTGGCCCGGCGCGGGGCGCCGGTGCACGCCGAGTGCGGCGGGCTGCTGTACCTGTGCCGCTCGGTGGACGGCACGCCGATGTGCGGGGTGCTCGACGTCGAGGCGACTATGACCGGGAACCTGGTGCTGGGCTACCGCGACGCGGTGGCGCTGCGCGAATCGGTGCTGCACCGCCCGGGTGAACGGGTGACTGGTCACGAGTTCCACCGCACCAGCGTCACGCCCCGCGCGGGGGAGCCCGCCTGGGCCTGGGCGGGCGCGGCGCCCGAGGGGTTCGTCCAGGGTGGCGTGCACGCATCGTTCCTGCACACCCACCCGGTCGGTGACCCGGCGGCGGTGGCACGCTTCGTGACAAGCTGCGTGAAGGGCGGGTCGTGACGGGTCGGATTGACACGGGTCGGATGGAAACCGTGGAGCTGGTCGGGGTCGGGGTGGGGCCGGGAGATCCGGACCTGCTGACCGTTGCCGCGGTGCGCGAGCTGTGCCGCGCCGGGCGGGTGTTCGTGCCGGTGATGGCCGCCGATGAGCCGGGGCGGGCCGAAACTGTCGTTCGGGCGCACCTGACCCACGACCGGCTGGAACGGCTGGTGTTCGCCCTGAGCGACGCCGTCGCCGGGTCACAGCGACGGCGTCGCGACTGCTGGGACGCGGCCGCCGCGCGGGTGGTGGCGCACCTGCGCGCTTGCGGTGGCAGCGCCGCCTTCGCCACCCTCGGTGACCCGTCGGTGTACTCCACCTTCGGGTATCTCTCCGCGACGGTGCGCGAGCTGCTGCCCGGCGTCCGGATTCGCACCGTGCCGGGCATCACCGCGATGCAGGCCGCCGCCAGCGCCGCAGGTCTCACCCTGGTCGAGGGCACCGAGCCGCTCACGCTGCTCCCGCTGTCGGGCGACCTCACGGTCTTGGGCGATGCGCTGGCCCGGGGCGGGACGGTGGTCGCCTACAAGGGTGGCCGCCGGTTGGCGGCGCTGCGGGCGCGGGTCGCCGCCGCCGGTGCGCTGGACCGCGCCTGGTGCGCCGAGCTCCTTGGCACCGCCGAGCAGCGGATCACCCCGCTGGCGCGCACCGACGCGGCGACCTACCTGTCGACGGTGGTGGTCCTGCCGCCGCGCGCCGGCAGAGGAGCGCAGCTGTGAGCGGCGGCCCACCGCTGCGCGAGCCAAGTCCACCGCCGCGCGAGCCGGGTCCACCGCTGCGCGAGCCGGGCCTGCCGCGAACCGCGACGCTGCGCCCGCACGCGCTGCGTACCGGGTTCAGTACCGGGGCCTGCTCGGCGGCGGCGGCCAAGGCCGCGGTGGCGGCGCTGAGCGGCACCCGGTTGTCGACGGTAAGCATCCCGTTCCCGTCCGGGGATCGGCACACCTTCACCGTCCACTCGCTGCGTTGTGAGCGGGGCAGCGCCACCGCAGTGGTGGTCAAGGACGCCGGCGATGATCCCGACGTCACGCACGGCGCGCACCTGACCGTGACCGTCGCCTGGCGCGGCGACGGTGAGGTCGTGCTGCACGGTGGCGAGGGGGTGGGGACGGTCACCCGGGCTGGGTTGGGATTGCCGGTCGGGCAGCCCGCGATCAACCCGGTACCCCAGCGGATGATCACTGATGCGGTGCGGGAGGCATCCGGTGGGCGGGGTGTCGATGTGACGATCAGCGTGCCCGGTGGGGAGCGGATGGCGCGCAAGACCACCAACCGCCGGCTGGGCATCGAGGGCGGGATCTCCATCCTGGGTACCACCGGGATCGTGCGCCCGTTCTCGACCGCCTCTTGGCGGGCCTCGGTCGAGCAGGCGGTGGCGGTGATGGCCGCCCAGCGAGTGCCGACGCTGGTGCTGGCCACCGGCGGGCGCACCGAGCGGGCCGCGATGCGGTTGCTGGCGCACCTGCCACCGGTGGCGTTCGTGGAGGTGGGGGACTTCACTGGGGCGGCGCTGCGCCGCGCGGTGGAGCACCAGCTGACCGAGGTGGTGTTCGTCGGCATGATCGGCAAGCTGACGAAGCTGGCCTCCGGGATCCTGATGACTCACTACACTCGGTCCAAGGTGGACACCGGCCTGCTGGCGGAGCTCACCGCCGCGCACGGCGGTGGCCCGGCGGACATCGCGGAGATCCGCGGCGCTCCGACCGCCCGGCGGGCCTATGAGGTCTGGGAGGCCAGCGGGATGCTGCGAGCCTGCGGGGACGACGTCTGCGCCCGGGTGGCCGACACGCTGCGCCGCTTTAGCGCCGAGGTCGGGTATCCCTTGCGGGCTAAGGCGGCGATGGTGGACTTCGCCGGCCAGCGGGTGGTGGCCGCGACCGAGCCGGACTGGGTTGACCGAGCTGGACTGGATTGAATGAGCGTCACGGTGGTCGGCCTGGACGGCGCCGTGCTGCCGCCCGCCGCGGTGCAAGCCCTGGCGGGTGCGCGGGTGGTGGTGGGCGCCCCTCACCAGCTCGCCACTGTGCCGGTGCCCGCCGGCGCTGCCGTGCTCGGGCCCGCCGAGCTGGATGGGCTGGACGGGCTGGTGGGCACCTCGCCCGTGGTGGTGCTGGCCAGCGGCGATCCCGGGTTCTTCGGCATCGTGCGGGTGCTGCGCGAGCGCGGTCTGCGACCCGTGGTGCTGCCGGCCCGCTCCAGCGTGGCGCGGGCGTTCGCGTTGCTGGGCCGCTCCTGGGACGACGTCGCCGTGGTCTCGGCGCACGGCAGGTTGCTGCGCGGTGCGCTCAACGTGTGCCGGGCACACCGGGCGGTCGCGGTGCTGGCGGGGCCGGGGTCGGGGGCTGTGGAGATCGTGGCCGGGCTGGTCGGCTGGCGGCGCACCGTGCTGGTCGCCGAGGATCTCGGCGGACCCGACGAGGGGGTGCGACAGTTCGAGGGTGGGCCGGTTCGGGATCCGCATGTCGTGCTGTGCCTGGCTGAGGAGCACGAGGTGCCCGCTCGGGGCTGGATCGCCGGTGGCGAGCCGGTGCCGCCCTCGTCTGGTTGGGCGCTGGAGGAGGTGGAGTTCTCGCACCGCGACGGGATGATCACCAAGGCGGAGGTCCGGGCGCTGGCCTTGGCGCGGCTGGCCCCGGGGCCGGGTCGGCTGGTGTGGGATCTGGGCGCGGGGTCGGGCTCGGTCGGGGTGGAGTGCGCGCGGCTCGGGGCGGCCGTGATCGCCGTCGAGCGAAATCGGGCGCAGTGCGTGCGGCTGGTGGCCAACGCGAGCGCGCACCGGGTGGACGTCCGGCTGGTCGAGGGGCAGGCGCCGGCCGTGCTGAGCGGGCTGCCCGAACCCGACGCGGTGTTCGTCGGCGGGGGAGGGCCGGAGGTGGTGGCGGCCGCGGCGCGGGCCTGCGCGCGGGTGGTGGTCGCGCTCGCCGCGCTGGACCGTCTCGCGCCCTGCCGCGCGGCACTGCGGGAAGCTGGCCACCAGGTCGACGGGGTGCAGCTAGCGGCGTCGCGGTTCGCGGAGCTGCCCGACGGGTCGGTGCGGCTGGCCGCGACCAACCCGGTTCTGCTGCTGTGGGGGCGGCGTTGAACCGCGAGACCTGCTCGCAGGGTCGAGCCATTGGTTTGGTCGTTGTCGGCCTCGGGTCGTCTCGCGGGGTGCGCGCTGCGGCGGTGTGGTCGGCGCTTCGATCGGCCGTGGTTGACCTCAGCGAGATCACCGCGTTCGGCACCATCGACCGCCGCCGCGACGAGCCGGGACTGCGCGCCGTGATCGAGGAACACGGGGCGCCACTGCACTGCTATTCGGCCGCACAGCTCGACGCGGTGGACGTGCCGAATCCCAGCGAGCCGGTCCGCAGCCACGTCGGCACCCGCAGCGTCGCCGAGGCCGCCGCCCTGCTCGCGGCCCGCGACCTCGGCGGCGGATCGTTGATCGTGCCCAAGCTGCGCGGCGAGCACGTCACAGTCGCGGTCGCGGCGCTCACCGCCCCGCCGAGTCCACTGTCGATCAGCTCAGCGTGCACCGCGTGCGGCGCGTGTCTGCGCACCTGCCCGGAGCACGCCCTGCGCCCAGCACCCCAGCGCCCGGTAGTTGTCACGGCGCGCTGTACCTCCTGCGGCGAGTGCGTGGAGATCTGCCCCACCGACGCGATCACACTGCGGGACGAAAGGTGACCGCGCCAGGTTTCTGCCTTGCCCATGCCACGTCTGCTTTACCATGGCACCGTGACTGCCGCGCATGCGCATGAGCTACCGCCCGCGTCCGGAGGGGGCTTGTCCTTACTTCTGAAGAGGTTGCGGCCGTTGAGCACGGCGGGGAGATTGTGATCTTGACCAGTGCTGGTCGACCCGTGGCCAAGGTACATGCGATCGATCCCGACCAGGCCTGGTTCTGGACACCAGAGTGGCAGGCGAAGGAACGCGAGATCAACGAAAAAGAGCTGCCGGTGTCCCAGCTCGGGATTTTGATTCTGGCGAGGATTTTCTCGCCTATCTGGAAGCCGTCATCGAAGACCCATCTCAGCTGTGAGCCCAACGTTCGCACGGGAGTCGGCGTTCGCCAGAGACTTTGTGAAACTCACGGACGAGCAGCAGTGGCACTTTCTCACGGCGGTCGCGGCCATGGTAGCTGATCTGAAAGCTGGCCCGGAATTTCGGCCAGGTCTTCGTGTGAAGAGCATCCAAGGCTGGCCGGGAGTCTGGGAGTTGACGGGGCGCCGGATGGTCGAGCCACCTTCGAGTACGGCCCGGAGCTGCGCCCCGGTGAGCCGCACGTGATCTGGCGCCGGGTGGGCACTCCCGACGTCTTCCGCCAGCCATAGTGATCACCTATTCGTTGGTGGATGCAATTACGGGAAGTCTTCGTTACCTAGGTGTCGACGGTGGGCGAGGGCAGCGGGTACTTCGTCGAGTAGGCCAAGTAAGGGGCGCTCGTTGTGGTTGACGAAGTCTTCTACGAAGACGATGAATCCATCGAGAAGATCCAGCGGATCCGCCGCCGGTCGCCGGACTTCTTCACCAGCCCGCACAATCGCTGTGAGGCGACGGTCTTCTTGGCGCCGCTACCGAGCGGTGAGTGGGTCGAGCACCCCGAGCCTGCGACGTGGCTGAGGCGACTGTGTACCACTGACCAGCCCATTGATCAGCTTAAAGATTATTTTTCCGGTCGTCAGCCAGATCGACCTTGAAGCTAGTCGCCCACCCGACATGACGCCGGGTAGGACGTTGAGCGCAGTGTCCGCCGTCAAGGTGGCGTCGATTCCTCTGTTGCCCGGTCGGTACGAGTGGCGGTCAAGCGTAGGTGGTCACACTCAGGAGAGTTTTTCAGGTGATGGCGTCCCGGTGGTATCCTCATCGAGGCTGAGTGGTCATGTCAAAACTGTGCAAGGCGGTATCAAATTCATAGCTGGCGCACTACCAGGTCGCGGAACTGGCAGGCTTCTGTGGTGCGATAGATGCCGCCAGGAGTGAGGGTGCCTATGTTGATACTTCCCTGAGCGCCGTCTATTTCCTGAATGTGATCGACCAGGCGATTGTTAATGTAGAAGTCATAGGAGTCGCCGTTGGCTTCGATTGTGGCTGACGTCCAAGAACTAAGATCGATACTCCGCTCCGCGATCGGGCCACCGTAGAATCGACCCGGTTCTGTACCCTCAAATTGTGATACGCCAGCGCTGCCACCGCTCTGGGAGCCAGGCTGTTGGCCTTGTACTCGCAGTGCGTACCAGTGATTGGGGTCACGATAGCCGAACATCGGCATGCATACGGCATCAGGCGGACCCTGGAGCAGGCGCATATCGACATGAGCATACCATTGGCCGCTCAGGGCAGGTGTCTGGTCGAGTGCAGGCTGAACAGCGCTCTTATTGCTACGCAGCCAGTCGGTGAGTATCCCCCCCCGGACGCACGCCTTTCCTGACCCATAGTCGTCCTCGGAGTTGGTCACGCATGGTTCATCTGGGACGAACGTGTTCTGGTACACCAACCGCCAACCACTCGCTGTATGCGCAGCCGATCGGCCGGGCTCTGTCTGCAGCCACCACGCTCCGGCGATGACCGAAATGGCGATCGCTACGGTCGTGATGATAGTCGTGATAACGATCGTGATGGTTCCGAAGCCGCGTCGGACGTGAAGACCTACGAAGACGGCGGAGAAAATCGTCGCAAGACTACCGGCGAGGGGCGTCAAGTAGGTGGTGACATCAAGGATCCGCTGCGTGTACGCCAATGTTCCAATGATCAACAACGGACCAAGGCACCAACGACCGCGACCACAAGACCGTAGTCAACCTTCGCAGGTGCCCGCACACTCGACGTAGGCGGGACTTCTCGCCTACGTCGCACTGGTGGGCCTGGGTGCCCACGCGCCCTGGAACCAGGCGGGACCCCTGGCCTGCTTTCAGAAATGTGATCCCCTCCTGATGATCGACCCAGACAAGATATGGTCATTACACCACTGTCGGGCAACTCCCATGGTGCTCTGGGGCTCAGACAGGGGTTAAGCCGAATCGGGACAACTTCCACGATCGCGCCGATCGGCGACCCGCCGCACGCGGTCGTGGCTACCGTTCTGGTTGAGCCGATCGGTCCCGCCGAACCGATCGGGGACCTTCTCCGGGTCCATGAGCAGGCCGGCATCCAGCTACGCGTACTGGACAACCTGTGGCCCTTCTGGGAGCAGGTGATCGTGAGCACGCTCGGCTTCAGCGGGATCCGCCTCCGCAACGCGCGCTGCCACCCCCGGCACCGGCGCCCAGATGATATTCGCTCGCGTTAGGGGGGCGTGGCAGTCCTCGTGGTCGCGGAAGGACTGCTGGGAGGCGGCCATGCGTCGCTTGACTGGCGGCAGGTGGTTTATTGTGCGCATGCTGGCGAGGACGGCGCGGCTGATGACGGGCTTGAAGATCGGGCCGTCACGGGTCATCTGCTTGAGTGATTTTTTGACGGCCTCGGACCCGTATTGGATCATCTTGGTTTCGGTGGGCAGGTTCTTGGCGACTCCGCCGTCGACACCCCGTCGATCATCGTGGGGGTGAGCAGGGCCCTGGTCCGCTCGGTGAGCGTTATCCGGGACGCCGAACGCTCGACGGCGGTCGCGTTCGGATCCTTGGGGGCCCAGCCGCTCATCGACAGGATCTCGGTGAGCATGGTGAAGTAGTTCCCAGCCTGAGCGCAGGTGGCGGTGAAGGTGGCGAACAGCTCCGGGGGCAGGCACTCGTGCAGCGCGCGGCTGCCGTCGGGGACGACGGCGACCCGATAGCCGTCGAGCCCGTCGCGCCGGGTCCGTTCACGTTCGTAGACCGCGACCGGGATACCCGCCCGCTTCAGCCCGTGTGCCAGACACAGGCCGCCGGTGCCAGCGTCGATGATCAAGACCTGGAACGGGTTGGGGTGTTCGGTGACCATGAGGCTGTCTTCCGGATCACAACAGATTTGTATAATATAGAGAATCTCTAACTGCATGTATCTCTAAAATAGAGAGAAATGGGAGATATGTCAACTGTGCGGCGCGCGGACCTGGCGAAGACGGTGAACCAGGCGATGCGGATCCAGGTGCTGCGCTCGGTGCTGCTCAACCAGGTGATCGCGGCGCAGGCCGGAATCAACCCGACCGACCTGCAATGCTTGAACCTGCTCACTCTCGAGGGTCCGATGACTCCCAGTCGACTAGCCGAGGCGATGGCCATGACCAAGGGCGGGGCGATCACCGCGATGGTCGACCGGTTGGAGAAGGCCGGCTACCTCCGGCGCGTCCGCGACGTCCGGGACCGGCGCCAGGTTCTGGTTGAGATCATCTGGGAGGAGCCGCTGCACCGGCTGATGGCCTACTACGAGCCTGTCGGCGATGCCCTCGCCGGCGTGCTCGCCGACTACACCGACGAGGAGCTGGACCTCATCACCGAGTTCACCGCTCGCGGCAACATCGTGCTCAACGCTGTAGTGAACGCCTTCTCCAAGCCCGCCAGCCGCGCTGCGACAGGCCCGACTGTTACACCCCGATAGGGTGAACTTCCGCGTGCATGCAGTGGATCTTGAAAGCACGCAGATGCACGTGTTTTTGCACGTGCATCTGCGTGCCGGGGATCGAGTGTGGTGGTTTTGCTCCCCGAAGCCAGCCCCTTCGAGTGAAGCGACAACTATCGCTTTGACCAGTCAAGCTATTACCCTCCGCCGTTATGCACACACTGACGCGAATCGATACACCCACACTCACCCCAGACCTCTGCTTAACGGGCTTTCAGCGCTGTCTCGGCGCGCTGAATCACATCAACGGCTTGGCTGATGATGGGGAATGGAACTGCCAGCTGCCTGATGGTCACGATGGCGTCTGCCTGGCTTGGGACGGCACGACATGGTGAACTCTAGTCTTATTCCCGGCCTCATTCCCGGCGTCGCGCGGACTCTGACTTACCGGGTTCGTCCGCAGGATCTGGTCACCACCCTGTTTCCCGGCGCGGCGGAGTTCGCCCGCAAGCCCGCCGTGATGGCCACCGGAATCATGGTGGCGCTGTGCGAGTGGCCCGCGATGGACGCGATTCGTCAGGTCATCGGGGATGATGAGGACACCTTGGGCACCGGTGTGTCGCTGTCCCATCAGGCGCCCGTGTGCGCCGGGACGAAGCTCATCGTCACCGCGCGGTGCGCCAGCGTGACCGGTCGGGCCAGCCGGTGGGATGTCAGTGTCCGCGACGGGATGCGGGCCGTGGCGACTGGCTGGGTGGAGTTCGCGGTGGTGCGGACGGTGGCATTCCTCGAGCGCCACCAGCTCACGCCGGCCGCCCCGACGTTCCAGAATGTGGGTCGCCAGCTGTCTCGGGAATTCCAGCCGAGCCAGGAGTACGCCCAGGGTGACCGGAGCTTGGTGGGCGCTCTCAGCGGGGCGAGTCCCGCCCTGATGGCCCGGACGTAGTGAGAGCGGCGGTCGTCATGGCAGCGGGGGCAACGCAGGGAGCCTCAGGCGCCCAGCGGGTTGAAGCCAGCGGGGAGCTCGAGGCGGTGCGCGCTCATGAAGCCGGTGTCCGCGAGCAGCTCGCGGGTGGGCCCATCAGCGACGATCTGCCCATGGTCGATGACCAGCGCGCGCGGGCACAGCTCCAGCGCGTAGGGCAGATCGTGGGTGACCAGCAGCGTCGTCATCCCGAGCCGCTTGATCAGATCCGCGAGCTCGCGGCGGGCCGCCGGGTCGAGGTTGGCGGTCGGCTCGTCGAGCACCAGCACCTCGGGATGCATGGCCAGCACGGTGGCCACCGCGGCGCGGCGCCGCTCGCCCAGTGACAGCCGGTGCGGTGGGCGCTGCGCGGCGTCGGCCAGGCCGACGTAGGACAGCGCCTCGCTGACCCGTGCCTCTAGAGCGGCACCGGACAGGCCCAGATGGGCCGGTCCGAACGCCACATCGCGTCCCACCGTAGGGGTGAACAACTGATCATCAGGATCTTGGAAGACCACGCCGACTCGTCTGCGGACCTCGGTCAGGGTGTGCCGCCCGACGTGCACACCCCCGATGTGCACCGACCCAGTCGAGGACGTGAGCACCCCGTTGAGCTGCAGCACCAGCGAGGTTTTGCCGGCGCCGTTGGGGCCGAGTAGGGCGACCCGCTCGCCGGGTTCGACCCGCATCGAGACCCCGGACAGCGCGCGGCGGCCGTCCGGATAGGCGAAGTTCAGATCTCGCACCTCGATCGCGGGGTGCTCGCTGGCGGGTCCAGAGCTGGCGGTTCCAGAACTGGCGGAACCAGAGCCGAGGAACCGCCCACGGCGGACCGGCGGCGCTGGGGCGGGAGCCCGGGTGGCCCGGCGGGCCCACCGCGAGCGGGCGGGCGGCTCGTCGCCGTGCGGGGCCAGCGAGATCGGCGTGCCCACCTTGGACTCATAGCCGGGCAGCTGGACCCGGTAGGCGCACAGGTCGCAGTTCATCCGCACGTCGCCGGCCAGGGCCTCCCGGTAGCGCTCCAGCACCAGCTGGGCCAGCCGAGGGTCGGGTCCCAGGTGCTCGGCGCCGCGGACCTCGACCTCGGGATGCTCCTGTGCCCAGGCGGCCGCCTGGGCGTGGATCCGGTTCAGGAGCACCCCGGGGAACAGGAAGAACGGGGCAACCACCGCGGTCGCGGCGCCGAGCAGCCGCAGCCGCTCCAGGGTCTCGGGCACCGAGGGGATGGCGACGGAGACGAACCCGGGCTCGACGGTGCCCAGCCCGCGCCCATCGGCGAGCAGCCGGCCGACCTTCCACAGGTTCGCGCAGGCGTCCGGGTCGCTGGACCCGCGCCCGATCAGCGCCACCCCGAGCTTCGCCGGGTCGGCGTCACCGGCGGCGCGGCGGATCCGGTCCGCCGCGATCTCCAGCATGTTCGGCTCGATGCCCAGATCGCGGGCCAGCCGGAAGCTCACTCCCGGGTGCCGAACCCGGGCTCGGGCCAGTGCCGCCGGGCCGTCGTTCTTCAGATGCCCGGCGGCCAGCAGCACCAGCGGCACGCAGACGATCTCGGTGGCGCTGTGGGCGACCAGCTCGTCGATGGCCTCATCAACGGTGGGCGAGGCCAGTTCGATGAAGCCGAACCCAGTGCGCAACTCCGCAGCGGCGCAGCGGATCGTCTCGGCCAGCGCCCAGAACTCCGCCACCCCGTCGGCGTCCCGGCTGCCGTGCCCGATCACCAGCATCGCGCGGGTCGTGCCGCCAGCGCTGGTCATGCCAGCACCCGTCCTCATCCCAGCACTGGCCCGATCGCGGCCAGTGCCGGCACGGCCAGCGCGGCGGCCCACGCCAGCCGCGGCGCCGCGGCGCCGGTCAGCGCGGGCGGCGCGGCCCCGGTGTAGCCGCGGGAGGCCATCGCCAGGTACACCCGCTCGCCGCGCTCGAAGGAGCGGACAACCAGCGCGCCGAGCCCGGCTGTTACGTCACGGACCTGCCACAGCCAGCGCGGGTTGCCGCCCCGGCACGCCGCGGCGATCCGCATTCTTGCCAGCTCGGCGGACAGCACCTCGGCGTAGCGCACCATGAAGGCCGCGACCGCGGTGAACACCCACGGCACCCGCAACCGCTCCAACCCAGTGATGATCGCTGGCAGCGGCGTCGTCGCGGCGAGGACACCCGTGGCGAGCAGCCCGAACGTCGCCTTCAGCGCAATGGTCGCCGCCGCGCGCAACCCAGGTACCGACAACCCGACCCCGAACATCGCCAGCCGCGGCGGCCCGTCGAGAACCGGGAGCGCCAGCACAAACAGCAGGAACGGCACCTCCACCAGCAGCCGGCGGCTCAGCGTCAGCGGTGGTAGCTGGGCCACCGCGGCGAGGGCCGCGAGGAGCAGCAGATACCACAGGTAGGGCCAGTACGCGCCGGCCGGAGTGGCTGCCACGGCGAGCACGAACAGCGCGGTGGCGGCCACCTTGCACTGCGGCTCCAGCCGGTGCACCGGGGTGTCAGCCGGGATGAAAAGTCCCTGGTGCGCCGTGCTCATGACGCGATCGCGGGACAGGCAGCGCCGTCAGGGATGGGCACGTCAGGGATGGGCACGTCAGGGATGTGCACAGCTCACCTGCCCCACCGTGACGTCCAGGGCCGCCACGTCACCGATCACTGCGGTCAGCGGCGCGGGTAGCCGCGTGGACGGCGGGTTCGCCAGGGTGCCGCGGACGGTGCGCTGGTGCGGGCGGCCGGCGGCGCTGATCGCGGCGACCGGGGTGTCGGGCGCCATCCCGCCTGACACCAGCGCGGCGAGCACCCAGTGCAGCACCGCTCGGCCGGTGAGTAGCACGACGGTGCCGCCCAAGCGGGCCACGGCGTCCCAGTCGACTTCGTGGACGTCGTCGTTGCCGGCGACCACGGTGAGCGTGCGGGAGCGCCCCCGGACCATCACCGGGATCCCGGCCGCAGCCGGCGCGGCCATCGCGGCGGACACCCCGGGCACCACGTCGACGTCCACCCCGGCCCGAGCCAGCGCTATCGCCTCCTCACCGCCCCGGGACACCACGAAAGGGTCACCGGTCTTGAGCCGCACCACGCACGCCCCGGTCCGGCCGAGCTCGACGAGCAGCGCGTTGATCTCATGCTGTGGCGGCGCCGGGACGGCACCCCGCTTGCCGACGCGGTGGCGCGTGGCCCTTGGCGCCAGCGCCAGGATGTCGGCCAGCGAAGGGCGGTCATACACGACGTGCTCGGCCGCGGCCAGCAGCGCCGCGCCGCGCCGAGTGATCAGCTGCGGGTCACCTGGCCCGGCGCCCACGAGATGAACGGTCATGGCTGCTCACCGAGAGACTGGGTGGTCACGGCTGGGTACCGAGCGACCTGGCGGTCACCAACCAGGGACCGAGCTGGCTGGTGGTCGCGGCGCCGACGATAACCACGGTGCGCATCTCGGCTCTGGAGGGGTCCAGGGTGGCCAGGGTGGTCAGCTCCACCCGCTCGCCGTCCCGCCCCGCATCGGTGACCAGCCCGACCGGAGTGTCCCCGGGCCGGTACTCGGCGAGCACCTCGCGGGCCCGGCCAAGCTGCCACGACCGCCCGCGCGAGCGCGGGTTGTACAGCGCGAGCACCAGGTCGGCGGCGGCCACCGCGCGCAGCCGGGTCTCCACCGCTTCCCAGGGGGCGAGCAGATCGGACAGGGTCAGGCAGGCGAAGTCACGCGCCAGCGGGGCTCCCAACAGCGCGCCCGCCGCGATGGCCGCGGTGATGCCGGGCACCACCCGCACCGGCGGGCGTCGCGCCGGTTCCATCGCGACGGCGGCGGTCAACGCCAGCGAGGCCATCCCGTAGATCCCGGCGTCCCCGGCGGACACCAGCGCCACGCGCGCACCGCCGGCCGCCGCGCTTACCGCGTCCTCGGCGCGCTGTCGCTCGGTACCGATATCGCTGGGCAGCACGTTCTGGTGCGGGCCGGTGAGGTCGGCGCACGCCGCCAGGTAAGCGTGGTAACCCAGCACGACCTGCGCGTCCCGAACGGCGTCCTCGGCGGCCCGGGTGCGATGCGCCGGCCCCCCCGGCCCCAGCCCCACAATGCTGAGCAGACCGGTCACGGGAGTCTGCGCTTGGCGGTAGGGATGGGCCGTCCGGTGGTGGTACCCGGCAGTGAGCGGCGGCGGCACCCGTGCGAATAGGTGGGATCGTAAAGCTGGCTGCGGGCGCCGGCACCGGCTAGCGCCGGTCCCACCAGCACCAGCGCCGCGGTGCGGATCCCGGAGGCGCGCAACGCATCGGCCAGGCCGTCCACCGTGGTGGTGAGCACCGTCTCGTCCGGCCAGCTGGCCTTCGCGACGACGACAGCGGGTGTCTGCGGTGGATAGCCGGCCAGCAGCTCCGCGCGCAACGCGGCCGGCCGGGCCGCGGACAGGTAAATGGCCATCGTGGTGCCATGGCCGGCGAAGCTCGCGACGCTCTCCCCGGCCGGCATCGACGCCCCGGTCCGGCCGCCGCCGAGCCGGGTGAGCACGGCGCTTTGTGCCACCCCCGGCGCGGTGAGCTCCACTCCGGCGGCGGCCGCGGCGGCGGCGAGCGAGCCGACCCCGGGCACGATCTCGAAGCGCCGGTCGTGTCGGGTGCACCAGTTGATCTGCTCGGTCAGCGCGGAGTACAGCGAGACATCCCCGGAGTGCAGCCGCACGATCGCGGCGTCCGGGTGTGCCATGTACACCTCGAGCACATCCTCCAGCGTCATGCCCGCCGAGTCGTGCAGCTCGACACCGTCACGGCAGTGCTCCAACACCGCCGCCGGTACGAGTGACGACGCCCACACCACCACGTCAGCGACCGTGAGCCGGTGCGCGCCACGCAGGGTGAGCAGATCCGGAGCGCCGGGCCCAGCACCGACGAACGAGATCACCCCGGTAGCCATCAACCCGGTTCCGATCGCATCAGATCATCCCTATCCCCGGTGCTATCGGGTGGCCGGTTCCGCATGGCTTTGCAGAGTATCGCGCCATCGTTACCCCCGCTGTTCGGAGGCGAATGGCGGTGGGCCGGCTAGATCGGGACGCTGAACAGCTCGTCTGTCGCCGTGGGCGGCATCACTTCTCGTCGGGGTCGGCTTCCATGGCGAGCACGAAGTTCCGCACATAGCGCAGCGCTAAATCCTGGCGATCGCTGAGCTGGGGCGCCCAGGCGAGCGCGTCTCCCGCGAGGTGCAGTACTTGATCATCGCTGAGTCTGGAGATGATCAACCGAGCGAGCTCATCGCCCACCAGGTCCGGACGCAGGCGCCGGGCGAGCACATACTGGGTGGCCAGTTCACCATCGTGATCGTCAGGGCTCATCCGCGGTCTCCGTTCGGCCGCCACCGTCGGTGCATGCACCATTGTGACGGCAAGCTGCCCGCATGCCGAGGGGCGAAAGACGAAAGGTGGTGATGACGTGACGTCGGCCCAGCATCCGATCGAGGTCGAGTCATATCGGATCCTCCGGTCCCAGGTCGACACCGCGAGGCTGCCACCGGGCACCCGCGCGGTGACCGAGCGGGTGATCTACGCCAGCGCGGATCTCGAGTACGCGACCGACCTGGTGTGCGACGAGGACGCGCTGCGCGCGGGGCAGCGGGCGCTGGCTGGCGGGGCACCGCTGGTGGTTGATGTTCGGATGCTCGCCGCCGGCATCACCTCACGGCGGTGTGTGGTCGCGCTCGACCTGGCTCCGGAACCGGCGGATGGCTTGACTCGCTGTGCGGCGGGGATCCGGGCGGCCGCCGCAGCGTACCCGGACGGCGCGGTGTGGGCGGTGGGCAACGCGCCGACCGCGCTGCGTGAACTGCTCCGGCTGGCCGCGTCCGGTGCGCTGCGCCCGGCGCTGGTCATCGGCCTGCCGGTGGGTTTCGTCGACGCCGCGCTGGCCAAAGCGGCGTTGCGAGACTCGGGTTTGCCCGCATTGTCCAACCGAGGCGCCAAGGGTGGCACCGCGGTCGCCGCGGCGGCGGTCAACGCGTTGCTGCGCTGGAAGCCGACCCCATGAAGCCGTACCTGGTGGGGTTGGACCTGGCCGGGCGCCGGGTGGTCGTCGTTGGCGCGGGCACGGTCGCCGCGCGGCGACTGCCGCGACTGCTCGCCGCGGGTGCCGACGTGCTGCTCATCGCTCCCGCGGCCACCCCAGCGGTCGAGGCGATGGCCACGGCGGGGGAGCTGCGCTGGGAGGCTCGGGGCTACACTGACGGTGACCTCGAGAGCGCCTGGTATGCGCTGGCCTGCAGCTCCGAGCCTGCGGTCAATGCCGCGGTGGCGCGGGAGGCGCAGCGGCGGCGGGTGTTCTGCGTGCGGGCCGATGACGCGACCGGTGGCAGCGCCGTCACCCCCGCCACCGGGGAGCACGACGGGTTGCTCATCGGCGTGCTCGCCGGGCGCCGCCCGCGACGTTCCGCCGCCGTCCGGGACGCGCTGCTCGCCGCGCTGTGCACCGGGGTGGTGGATGACGCCCCGGACGCCGAAGAGCGCGGTACGACTCCGGGGGTGGCGCTGGTCGGCGCGGGGCCCGGTGACCCTGACCTGATCACCGTGCGCGGGCGGCGGATGCTGGCCCGAGCCGACGTGGTGCTGGCTGACCGGCTCGCGCCTCGAGAGCTGCTGGACGAGCTCGGCGCGCACGTCACAGTGATCGACGCCGCGAAGGTGCCCTACGGCCGGGCGATGCCTCAGGAACAGATCAACGCGCAGTTGATCGAGCACGCCAGAGCCGGCCGCTTCGTGGTGCGACTCAAGGGCGGCGACCCCTACGTTTTCGGGCGTGGCTTCGAGGAGGTGCAGGCCTGCGTGGCCGCCGGGGTACCGGTGACCGTGGTCCCCGGCGTCACCAGCGCCATCTCGGTGCCGGCGGCGGCGGGAATCCCGGTGACGCACCGCGGCGTGACCCAGGAGTTCGTCGTCGTGTCCGGGCATGTGGTCCCGGGGGATCCCAGCTCACTGGTGGACTGGTCGGCGCTGGGGCGGCTGCGCGGCACCCTAGTGCTGCTCATGGCTCTCGAGCGGATCGGCGTGTTCGCTGACGCCCTGATCACTCACGGCCGGCCGCCGGACACCCCGGTCGCCGTGATCGCCAACGGCACCCGGCACGACCAGCGCGTGGTGCGCTGCACTTTGGCCGACGTCGCCGACGCCAGTGCGGGGATCCGGCCACCGGCCATCGTTGTGGTGGGCGCGGTAGTGGGCGTGGGCGTGGCGCTGCGCGCCCCGTGAGTGGCGA